>JAYUVP010000099.1:0-27681 GCA_043753995.1 Fibrobacterota bacterium | reverse complement strand
CCGCATTCCGGCCGAAGTAGTGCCCTCAGCCGCGGCGGGCTGCGTCTATGGCGGCGACATCGATTTTGCCCATGGTCATCATTACCTCAAAGGCGCGTTTGGCTTCACTCCCTCCTGCGGCCATGGCCTCGGTGAGCGTTCGCGGGGTAATTTGCCAAGAGAGACCCCAGCGGTCCTTGCACCAACCGCAGGCACTTTCTTCACCGCCATTGTCGACGATGGCATTCCAGTAGCGATCCGTCTCTTCTTGATTATCTGTCGCGATTTGAAAAGAAAAGGCCTCGCTTTGCTTAAAGGCCGAACCCCCGTTCAAACCAAGGCAAGGAATGCCGAAAACCGTGAACTCCACGGTAAGAATATCGCCCTCCTTGCCGCCGGGAAAATCACTCGGCGCCTTGTAAATGGCGCCCACCTTACTATCCGGAAAGTTGGCGGCGTAAAAGGTTGCGGCCTCTTGCGCGTCTTTATCGAACCAAAGGCAGATGGTGTTCTTGGGTGTCATGCTTGTATTCTCCGATAGGGTCAAAGAGGAACTTAATTCCGATGTCGCGATGCCGACGTTACCACCCGATTGCATAATCTCCAATTCCCTCCGTTTTTGCTGTCCACCTGGCGCCTGCCCAGGGAAACGCCGATGTTACCTAGGACTTTCGTAGCGCTCCCACCCACTTTTCTCCGAACCCTGCCTCTTCGCCGGAGGGACGGGCGAGGCCGACAAGGCCCCTGGGCAATACGGGCCGAGGTCGGGGGAGGCGGAGCCACCCCCGAGATTCCCGATAAAGCCTATTTTTGCCAAGCCTTGCGCGCTCGCGTGAGGTTTTTTTGCGAGGATTTATGCGACGACTCTTAGCCATCGTATTCTGGGCAAGCTTGGCGGTGCTCGGCGGAACTGCCTATGCCTTTATTGCCCTGGCGCGACAAGAGCCATTGAATGCGGTGTGGATACTGGTCGCAGCGGCTTGCACTTATTCCATTGCGTATCGTTTTTATTCGAAATGGATAGCCGCGAGCTTGCTCACCTTGGACGACAGGCGCGCCACTCCGGCCCATGTGCACGAAGACGGCAAGGATTTCGTGAAGACGCATAAGTGGATTGTCTTCGGTCACCACTTCGCGGCGATATCGGGGCCGGGGCCTTTGGTGGGTCCGGTGCTGGCAGCGCAATTCGGCTATTTGCCTGGTCTCTTGTGGATACTCATCGGGGTGGTGCTCGGCGGCGCGGTGCAAGACTTTTTCATTCTCTTCGCCTCGATGCGGCGCAGTGGCAAATCCCTGGGTGAAATGGTGCGAGAAGAAGTGGGCACGGTCGCGGGCGTGGTGGCCTTGGTGGCCATACTCGGCATCATGGTCATCCTCATCGCGGTACTGGGCTTGGTGGTGGTGAAAGCCCTCGCAGGGAGCCCTTGGGGAGCCTTCACTATCGCGGCCACCTTGCCGATAGCGCTTTTCATGGGGGGCTATTTGCGCTTCTTGCGTCCGCATAAGGTGCTCGAAGTGTCGGTCATGGGGGTAGCCTTGCTGTTACTGGCGGTATGGGGCGGCCAATGGGTTTATCATTCGCCGACTTGGGGACCGGTTTTCAATTTCAAGCCCCTCACTCTCGCGTGGTGCATCATAGCCTATGGCCTCTTGGCTTCGGCCTTGCCCGTGTGGATGCTCCTGGCCCCGCGCGATTATCTAAGCACCTTCATGAAGCTGGGCACTATCGGCCTCTTGGCCATTGGCATTCTCGTCACCTTGCCGGATCTCGCCTTGCCGCCGCTTACGCAATTCATCGATGGCACGGGCCCGATATTTTCGGGCAAGGTTTTTCCTTTCTGTTTTATCACCATTGCCTGTGGAGCCATTTCGGGTTTTCACAGCCTGATCAGCTCGGGCACCACCCCCAAGATCATCGCGCGTGAACGCCATGCGCGGCAAGTGGGCTATGGCAGCATGTTGCTTGAATCCAGCGTCGCTATCATGGCCTTGATCGCCGCCTGCACCTTACAGCCCGGCGTCTATTTCGCGATGAATGCTCCGGCCGCCGTGGTGGGCGCCACACCGGCAGCCGCCGTTGCCACCATTAGCAGTTGGGGATTTCCGGTGACCGTGGAAACCATGGGGCATCTCGCGCAAGTGACAGGCGAATCGACCTTGTTCGGACGCGCGGGCGGAGCTCCTACCCTGGCGCTCGGCATGGCCCAAATCTTTTCCCGTGTATTCGGCGGCGAAGGCATGATGGGGCTTTGGTATCACTTCGCCATCATGTTCGAAGCGCTTTTCATTCTGACCACGGTCGATGCCGGCACTCGCGTCGGACGTTTTCTCCTGCAAGCCGTGCTCGGGCTTTTTAGCGCGAGGCTCGCCGATACGCGCTCGACGCGGGCCAACCTATTCGCCAGTGCCCTCTTGGTTTCGGCCTGGGGATACTTTCTCGTGCAAGGCGTCCTCGATCCGCTCGGAGGCATTAATTCCTTATGGCCGCTATTCGGCATTGCCAATCAATTGCTGGCCTTGGTGGCGCTCTGCTTGTGCACCACCTTGCTCATCAAAATGGGCAAGACCCGTCACTTGTGGGTGACGGTCCTGCCATTGCTTTGGCTGGGCACGGTCACCTTCACCGCGGCTTTGCAAAAGATCGCCCATCCCAGCCCCAAGATCGGCTTTTTATCGCTGGCCGGGAAATTGAAAAATGATTTGGCGGCAGGATCGGTGCCTACCGAAAAAATCGTGGCCACCCAACGCACGGTCTTCAACCTTCAACTTGACGCCGTGGTCTGCGGAGTATTTTTAATGCTTGTGGTGATTCTTCTGCTTGCTTCGATTCGACGCTGGGTCGGCATGTTGCGCGGCACTTCCCCGCGTGACTTGCGTGAAAGCACGCCGGTATGGCTCAGCGACGAAGAAATGCGTGAACCCCCCGCTGCGCCTGGCTTTTTCGGTAGGCTCGCAGCGCATGGCATGCTGCTCTTCGCCCTGGTACGCAGCGTGGTGGGCGGGCAAGTGGAGGCGGGGAAAGTGTCGATGTCGGGTGCGGGCGGATCCGAAACTGGGCGAGGCAAGGTGCATGGTTTAATGCATTGCGAAACGCAGAGCACCGAGGGCCTAGGCCTGGCACCTGACCTGGCCAACGCCGCAAATCCAGAGACGGCAGGCAAGGCCTGGGCCAAGGCCCAGGAAGAACGCTTTAAGCAGCCGAGGTGTTGTTAACCAGTTTAGTATAGCGTGGGTGTAGCCGACTTTTTTCCCGAAAATTCTGCGGTTACCCAAATCATGGCCATACTGTCAAATACTCCAAGTCGGCTTTGCAATTCCGCTTCCCGATTATTGGAGTTACCGAAATGGAATCCGTTACATTTGCGCTTCCACAAATCCCCACCGCAGGCATGTCCGCCCAGGATCAACGAGATATTCTACTCAATCAATCGGTATCTATTATTGTGACGTCATTTATCGATCATTTGAACAAGCTGTCCTTAGTTATCACACCTGGATCGCAGAGCACGGCTAATGTTTCAGTGATGAGTCAGGCCGAACTGGTATCCTTAATCAATGACGTGCAGGCTGCGCTCAAGTCAATATGAGAATTGGTCTCGACAACCTTTGCTTTAGTACCTAGTTAAACATCATCTCGACTTGTACTAAAGCTGAATCCTTGGGAATGGCCAGCTAATGAGCCTTGCTTTAAGCGGCCGAGGTGTTGTTAGCTGCGCCTTTCATTTCTCGACAGAGAAAAACATCGCCGATGCTTTGCTTATAGGGGTCGCAATCGCGAAAGCCGTTGCGGCGGAAAAGCCGCAGGGCATCGCCGCAACGTGTCGAGGTGTCCAGGAAAATTCGCGCATAACCGAGGGCTTCGGCGTGATGCAGCAAGGCGTCAAGGAGGCGCCGCCCGCACCCTTGCCCTCTTCGTTCTTGGGACAACCAAAGCCTTGTCAATTCAGCGTCGAATTCCGAAAGACGTCTTAGTCCACCGCAACCGATCACGGTTTCACCCACTAGTAACACATAGAATACCCCTTGAGAAGAGGCATAGGTGGATTCAAAGTCATCCAGGTCACTTAAATAGCCAGTCTTTCGATAATACTCAAGCAGTGCCGGCAAGGTCTTGGGTAGGAAATCCAAGTCACCATATAATTCCAGCACACCCGTGGCAATGAGTTCGCGCACAGCAGGGAGCTTATCTCCGGTAAGGGGCTCCAGACGCATCAGGGAGGCGCCAAAATAAAGGGCTCCGCAGTTTGCACGAGTATTGAATCCATGGGAATGGTCATCACTCGAAGCATGACATTCAGGGAATCCGTGCCTAAAACCGGCGGCGTCCAGGCATAGGATGGCCAACCTTTGAGGATGGAAACGCTGTCCTGGAGGGTTTTCCAGGTACTGAAATTATTCTCCGCCAGAGAATATTCCAGGCGAACCAGCCCCTCAACCGAGGACTCCCATTGAACCGTGCCTTCCTGCCCCATGGTCATGATTCCACCGGGCTGAGGGAAAATGAATTTTTGCGCATTGTCATTGGAAGCCACATTCACCTCAATCGCTAAGGTATCCTGGCGTGTTTGGGCGGCAAGGGTGACCGCCAATTCCATCCTATACGTTCCCGTATTTTGAAAATGGAAGCGAGAATTCAAACCCGTTGGATTTTCAATCCAAATGGATTTTCCCGCTGCCTTGGTAAGACATCGCCAACGCACCGAAAGACGTGCATCACTGGATTGCACTCCCGACAAAAACCCCCAAAAAGAGGCGGTATCGAAAACAGAAAGACTTCGATCTTCTCCTGCCTGAACCGAATAAGCAATGGCCAAAAACGAACTATCGATTTGCGCGACAAGTTTCGGGGCCATGGTGAATAGTCGGGCCTGTTGGGTATTCATAGGTTCGCGAACGGCGAAAATCTGGCCTCTCCCATTCAGAAAACGCAAAGGGAATTGACCTATCGGCAAGCTAGGAAAGGTGAATTGACTATCCACAACCGTGGCTTGAAATGGCGATCCCGGAATATATACCCGACCCAATTCCCCCAGGCTTTCGTCTCGGGTTAAGGGAGCGGTATAGGCTACCATCGATTTAAGTTGAATTTTCAATTGCGTCTGGCGAGGGCCATTTTCAAAACGAAATGTTTTGTGAATCGCATCATAAATCAATCCGAAAACCAAATCGCCGGAATTGGAGGAATCACGAAATAAAACATTGAATCGCAAGAGACTGTCGCTTGAATAATAGGCTGGGTTGAAATACGCCGACTGGAAAAGGTCGCTTATATTACTAGAGCCAAGCTTGGAGCGAACTATTTCGGTTTCGATGTGCTGAAAGTCATTGGCTGTAATTTTGGTCTCAATGGCATTCTGAACCGGAATCCTGATAAGTGGCTCGGGATGAATAGCCGGGTTTTGCTCTTGGCCGTATATCTCCAAATCTCCCTGAACCAAGGCCAATTCGTCGTTCGAATCATGAAAACTCACGGGCAATTCGCTTAAACCAGGATTATCTACGCCCGTGGTATTTCCAGAGCAGCCAAGCAGAAGGCTCACCGATAAAGCCAGAATGTCGAGACTTAATCGAATGGGTTGGCAAGCAAAAGGCATTGGAAAGAACCGAAGCGAGAAGAAAGAAAGGCTCACTTGTTCCCACCGGGAAGGATTCTCTTGCTTGGGGATTTCGGCTTGACGCTTGCACCACTTTCACCTGGGGACTTCGCTAATATAATGCCTTGGCCCGGCTCTCCTTCCCATTGGCTATTCGGGAAAAGTTGCATGGTTAAGGAGTAAATACGGTCTTCGCGGCTATCGCCATCCACAATCTCACGCAACTCCTCCTGGAATGACCGTATTCGATCCTTTACCGCCTGAAATCCCGCGTCGGATACGGAAAACATAAGGGCATTGTATTGGCGGCGATCGGTCGGCACCGACTCCAAGACTTGCATGGCTGTGTCATTCATTTCATGCAAATGCTGCCTGGTAGCTAAAGCCCGCAAGTCTTTTTCTGTATACAAATGCTTATCCGTGGTCGAATAACCTGAAGCGGTTTTTCGGATGAGCCCGAGGGTCAGCAAAAGTCGAATGCTTTCTTCCACCTGGGGTACACTAAGGCTAGGGAAAATGCGCGAGGCGATGATGGCGGGATGCCTTTGATTTTGATCAATGCTAAAATAAGTCCATACCGCCGAGTAATACCATTTGCTGTAATATCGGTATTGCCCTTCACCCACAATTCGCGCGCGTGAACTGCGGAATTTCGCCAGCTGGGCGAAATAATGATTTTTCTCAATCATGCCCTTGGCCTGATTGAATTGCACCAGCAAATCCAGATAGCGGAAATCACGCTCGGAAAGACCCACGGCCTTTGCGAATTTGATGCGGAGATTGGCGCTCAAGTTACGCCGCCCCTTTATCACACTGGGAAGCAGACTGGAACAACTCGGCGGCAATCCGGCTTCCCTGGCGAAGGCCCGTTGCGAAAAACGCGGGTCCATAGACTTGCGATACTCGCAGTAATCGCGAAGAAAATCGCGATAGTCCAAGTATTGCAGAATGCGCGGCGCCTTGCCCTTCTTGACTTGGGCATCCGAGTCGCCAGGCAATTCGGTTTGCATAGCTAGAAGTATAAACGGAGAGGTCACTTCTCGCATAGGCAATTCGAACCAAGTGAGGACAAAGATTCCATTATTTTTAGTCCCGTTTTTAAGCCTTACCGGGAATATTTCCCTTTATTCCAGTTTAAAGACTGTTTTTTAGTTGGACAGGTGAGGACACAAAATCCAACCTAAATCGCATTATGGTCCAGTTTTGTCCCCACCTTCTCAGTTACCCTATGTGCAGTAAACCGAATGGAATAGGGGAAAAGCATGAAATTCCAGTCCGAAATCGCCCTCGTCCTAGGCTTAAGCTGGACCTATGGATATTCAGCGACGCCGCTGGTCAATCGAGGAGGCACATGTCCTGATTTGACCGCGTTGCGGGAGCAGGCAGATCCTGCCGATAATTGGAGTCAATTCGGTGGACGAAATGATGGTGATGTCCCCCAACCTCCTTCAACTTATCCCACCGGAACTATTCAAAAACAAATCACGCCGGAACAATCCATCCATTGCATTCAAACTCCTCTTGGCCTAAAGGCCGAAGTTTGGGCTACGGAGAAAAGCACCGGCGGCATTGCCTATCCCATGCATTTTTCATTTGATGAGCGCGGCCGCATGTGGTTGGTTGAACCGCGCAGCTATCCAAGTATTATTCGTGCCGCATCGAATAGCATAACGGATCAAAAATTCGTTGGAGGTCAGGACCGTATTTTGATTTTGGAAGACACCGACGGCGATCGCATCATGGACAAGGTGACCGTTTTCAAGGACGGTCTCAATTTACCGCAGAGCATTGAGGTGGTGACGGGTGGCGTGGTGGTGACCATGGTACCCTATGTGGTTTTTTTCCCAAACAACAATGATGTCGCTGGCGAGCCCCAAATTTTGTTTTCAGGTATGGGAGGCGGCAATGGCAATCATGATACCCATGGCAGTATCAGTAGCCTTATGTATGGCCTCGACAATTGGGTTTATGGGCATACAGGCTATAATAGTTGCACCGTGGAGGGGATTAATTGTAGCCAAGGCAAGGTTTGGCGCTTTAAACACCCCTCCATTGGAAATGGCACCAAAACCTTTCAACAATTCACAAGTTCAGGACCTTACAATGCCTGGGGTATTGGCCAAATGGAAGATGGGCAAATCTTCCAATCGGGTGCCACCACCTCGCCTCATATCAATCATTCACTTCGTCGTGGCCAACCTTCCATTGATATTCGAATTGATCCTACAAGCACAAACAATAAGGATAAATTCTACCCCATCACGGGTGATCGCTATTTATGGGAAGGCACGTCGAAAAAAACAAATAATATTTGGATGTCGAAAACGACAGCTGTTTCCGGGCTACAATTTTATACTTCGCGGCTCTTCCCGCCAAAATACTGGAATCGATTTGCTTTCTCTTGCGAAGGCGCGAGTAAACTTTGCAATCAAGACAGTCTAGTCGTCACCACCAAGGACACCCTAATCGGCAGCACCTGGAAAGCAGTGCGTATGCCCGGTCCTGAACATTCAAATCTCATTGCCTCAACGGATGCTTGGGTTGCCCCAATATTGGCCAAAACCGGTCCCGATGGCGCGGTTTGGGTATTGGATTGGAACAACTACCTCTTTTTACACAATCCTGCTGGCCCTGATGACAAGATTAGCGGTGCTTGGAAAAATAAGCTACGCGTGAAAAACAGCTATCGTATTTACCGGGTTACGCCTGAGAATGACACGCGCGAACCCATTCTTAATTTGACCACGGCCACGGTGGCGCAACTTGTCGCCACTTTGAGCAATCCCAATTTCCTATGGCGTTTGACCGCCCAAAGGATGCTGATCGCCAAGGGTTTTTCCGCCGAATTGGGGACCCTGCTCGAAAACATTTTGACCAACAGTCGCTACGTCGATGCTGTGGGCAATGACCCCGCCGTAACCCATGCGATTTGGACCTTACAGGGATTGGGGCAGTTCGAAGCGTCGGGTAACCCAACCAAGTGGGATCCCCTCTTGAAGGGCTTGCTCATTCACCCCGCCTGGTGCGTACGTGAAAACGCGCTCAAAGCCATGCCCCGTACGGCAGCCAGCGCTCAGGCCATTAGCGATGCCTGCTCGGTCAATGACCCTCATGGCCATGTTCGTTTGCAAGGCTTGGTGGCTTGGTCGGAAATCACCAGTAAGCCTGCCAATGCTACTGCAATTTGGTCGAACTATGCGAACGTTGACGCTTATGCCACCACAGCCTTTACCGCATCGACCCTTACCTCGGCTGCAACCAAACCCTGCAGCCCGAATATTCTTCCTCCTACGAAATTAATTCGGCCAAATCTGGCTCAACCCCGCAGCGACCTGAAATTCTTGGTGCAAGGTCAAGGTTTCACCCTTCACAATAATCAGCAATTGGGTTCCGGTGTGCTTTCCCTGTTTGAACCCAATGGTCAATTGGCCTTCCAGACGAGCTATGATGCAGCCCAAGGCAAATGGTCTCAGCCCAAAGCCGATGGCCTCAAGGCTCCCGTTTACCTCTACCTCTTTCGCGGCATGAAGGGCGATTTGATCAAAGGCACGGTTTCCGTGGCTGCCGGATTGTAATATTTATCACGGTGTGCATTGCATTCAGGATGCACACCTTTTTGAGTCGCGAAAACCGATTTAGGGAAAATTCCGGATTTGTTTTCTCCCGCGAAGATCAAGCCAGGAGTCAGGTTCTGACTCCTCAAATAAGGGTACGGTGCCATTCGATGAGGGCGAAAAAAATGCCCTCGATTTCGGTGTATTGCCCAAGCGGGGGATGCGACTTACAATCCCCACCGATACCAACCCCTGGGCGCTCACGACCACCCGCACGGGATAAATCATATCGCGATCGCCACGCAAATCGCAGCTCTGAAACAAGGCTCCCGCGGTTCGCGCAAGTAAGCCTTCAAAGACTTTATTGCCTTTCCAGAAAACGGATACCGGAAGAGATAGGTCGAGCAGGGAATCGTTCAACCCAATCTCCACGGAATCGAGATTGCTCTTTTCAATACGCACTTCTTGACCGCGTATCTCAGCGGTTAACATGGCCTGTCGCGGTGCAATTTTGCGGTCAGGACGGCCCAGCCAATAGAAGCGCCATTGCGTGGGCGGTTCCTTGACCTTGGGATCCGTTAAGGAAATCGGCGATCCCACCGCGGTATCCTGCTGCCAGACCACTTTCTTAGGATGAGGCTGCCGGGTAAAAGCAGCCATCCAGGGCAAGGCCTCGGCATCGAGCAAATCCATCCAATGCGGCTTGTCGGGATATACCTTCACCTGATACTTGTAAAAACCAGGGTCGGCGTCTTGCAGCTTTTGGATTTGCTTTCCGAAATTCACCACAAGGGTATTCCGGTCATAGGATGCGTCCAGGCCACCGACATGCAAGGTCATGCCTATGTTACGCAAGTTGACGGGAGAAGCATTGTTCGGGTAGCCCGCCATCATGGCGCCAGCTGCCCATCGATCGGCCATGCGAGGCACTAATTGATAGGCTCCATCGCCTCCGGCAGAATAGCCCATGACATAGACCCGGTTCGGATTCACGTCTTGCATGGCCACCGCCAAATGAATAAGGCGATCGAAGAAGGCGTCGATGTGATCGCGATGCCACATATTCCAGGAATCGGTGGGAGCGCGCGGCGCGAGATATACTCCCGGCGGCTGATACAAGGAGATTTGATTTTGCCATTGCTGATCATTGACCGAAGCCGCCGCCTCGCCCCCGCCATGCATGGAGATGTAAAGGTCATATCCCCCCGCCGGCTTGACTCCGCGCACGCGATAGTCGAAAGGCATTTGCAAAGTACCGAAGACCAAGCGCTTGCCCGTCCATTGCGTGCTCCAGGCGCTTTGGACATAGGCCTTGCGCTCGGCCAAAATCAGCGCGCGGGCGGCCTCGCATTCGGAGGCGGTCAATGCCGCTCCAGCGAAGGATTGGGTCTGAATGTCCGGACGTGATGCCCGATCGAGTTTAAGCCAAGTCCCTAAATCCTCGACTGGCCCGGCTTGGGTGGCCCAACCCATGAGTGAAAAGCACGACGCGAAGCGCAGGAATCTCGCCATCGGCAATCGCCGGTAAACCTTGGACATTACCCACTCCTTAAGCCTGCTGAATGGAACTCAATCTCGGCTCAATCTATCGCGATCCGGGCTAGTGTGGGTGGAAAAAGGCAGCCAGGGCGCGGCAAATGAGGTTTGAGCGCGGCTCTAGGCCCGGTAAAATCCTCGGACTTCCTACTTTGGCGGGCATGAGTCTAACTGAAACCCGCCAGCGTTTTCTCTCCGTCGATTTTGCGCCTTTGTGGTCTGCTCTTGCCAAGAAGATGGGGACCCAGGTCGCCACCGTGGACTCCTGGCTCAAGCCGGCCAACGGCGAGCCACAACTGTGGGAGGCCGCCAAGGCCATCGGAGCTTGGGTCAATGGCGAGGGGCGTAATGACGGCGATGCCAAGGCCGCCTTCGCGGCCATTACCGCCATCCGCGAATTTCAAGGCAGCTTGGCCCAAACCTCCCCGGCCACTACCCTGGTGGTTTTCGGTACCTCGGGTTGGCGCGAAGCCATAGGCGAAGGCTTCACGGTCACCAATGTGCGCAAAACCGTGAGGGCCATCGGCCAAGTCATGGCCACCGCCGAATATGCCAAAGCCAATAGCCTGGCCGATGTCGAAGCAGTGAAAAAAGCCGGGGTGCTTATTTTCCGCGACAATCGGTATTTAGGCGATGCCTTTCTCGCCGCCGCCGCCGACGAATTGATTGCGCAAGGATTTCGATTGCTGGACGCGGGCATGTGTCCTACCGGGGTGGGATCGGCCCTGGTGCGTCTGCTTGGCGTGGCCGGATCCATCAATTTCACGCCTTCGCATAATCCCATGGATTATGCCGGCATCAAGTTCAATCCAGCCGACGGAGGTCCCGCCGATGTCGAATGGACCTCGCGCATTGAGCAAGGCGCCAATGCCTTCATGCAAGGTGCCGCTTTCTTACCGGCGCCAGCCGCATCTGCCTCGGCTCGTGAACTCGTGGATGGCAAAACATTATTCACCCAATTCGTGGCGGAGAAGTCGCAAGTCTTTCAGCTCGCCCATATTCGTGATTTTTTGCGCGGTCGTAAGGATGATTTGCTCATTGCCATCGACTTCATGCATGGATCGGCGCGAGGTTATGTCGAGTCTTTATTAGGTGAAGACTTGATAGCTGAATTGGAAGAGGCCGGCGCCCTCGCCCGCCTTAACACGAATGAAGACTATTCCTTTCATGGTGTGAAACCCGAACCCAGCGCCGCCAATCAAAAACCCCTTATCGCCAAACTCAAGGCCTCCCATCGGCCACTGACCCTCGCCGTAGCTCTTGATCCCGACGCCGACCGTATTCGCTTCGGCGATGCCGCAGCCGATATCGACATGAATGCCTTTGCGCCCATAGCCTTTGCCCACTTTGTCGATCAGGATTTGCCAGGCGGCTTGGCCACCACGGTTCCCAGCTCGGGGTTGGCCGCGGCCATAGCCCGCAAGCAAGGCCGAACGGTTTTTGAAACCTCCGTAGGCTTCAAGCATTTTCGGCCTTACTTAGGCAGCGGTAAGGCCCTGATGGCCTTTGAGGAAAGCGATGGCATTTCCTTTTTGGGCCATACCCTGGAGAAATGCGCCTTGGCTGGTTTTTTGGCCGCCTTGCAAGTCATGGCCGAAACCGGCTGCAATCTCAGCGAATTGCGCTCTGACATCGAAAAAAATTATGGCCGGTTTTATCCCGCCAAGGGCGGTGTCGAACTTTCCGGCGTTAGCGTCGAAGCTTGGCAAAAACTCAAAGGTCAGGTCATGAAAGCTTTGACCGAGGGCCTAGTCATTGCGGGCTCCAGCTTGAGCGTCGACGGCAAGCCCCGCCGCGTGGCCCAAGTCATCACCTTGGACGGCTTGAAAGTGGTTCTAGAAGACGGCAGCTGGCTTTTGCTGCGTGCCTCGGGAACTGAACCGAAATTCCGGTTTTATGTCGAATGGATTGATGCCCAGGGTAACGCCGATGTGACGCGCCAGAACCAAGCTTATTTGCAGGCCGCCGAAAGCCTGCTCAATCAAGCCAAGGCGAAAGCAGGCATTTGACTTCCTTTTAACGTGTTTTGCGTCAACGGGGAAATGAGGATTTTGGGAAATAAGTCCTCATTTAGCCCGAACTTCTTGTAAAGCCCTTCGACAATTGCGTGAAGCTTCGACTTCAAGCTTCTCCAGAGCCTCGAATACCACCGGAAATTTGCCCCTATAAACCCAGAAACTTTCTGATCGCCGTCAAGGCATGCCTATTGCCATTATCTCCTGCAAACAACAGCGGAAAAACCGGGCCTATCCCCGAGAATTGACCCGCAGGAGAACCTATGATTTCGTCCATCACCCTCACAAAAACCTTTGGCTTAGCCGCCTTGCTGGCTAGCGCCATTCATGCCGCACCCATACTCAATACCGCCAATAACCACCAATATGACATCATCACCGCTCGGAGTATCTCCTGGACGGACGCTTACCAGACTTCCGGTGAAACCGGATGGAGCTTGGCGACCATCACCAGCGCCGCCGAGCAAAACTTCATCGCCGGCCTCATTACCTCTTTCGGTGGCTATGGGGAGTATTGGTTGGGTGGTTATCAAAATCAAGGCACCCGAAACGCTACTGCCAATTGGCATTGGGTGGGCGGAGAATCCTTCTCCTATACCAACTGGGCACCGACCGAGCCCAATGACCACTATGGCCCGGGCAGCGAACAATACCTGGCCATTTGGGGCTTAGGTCATGGCAATGCTTCGCTGGATTGGAATGACGAAGGTCTCCTAGGTAATATCGAAGGCTATATCGTTGAAAGACCCGCCACCGCCGCCGCCGTACCCGAACCCGGTACTTTGGCACTCTTTGGGCTGGGACTGCTGACCTTTGCCTTTGGCCTGCGTCGCCGCTTGGCTTAATTTTTTCGCAAAACTCCGTCGTCGCTGATGGCCATCCGGGAAGAGAAAAAGTTCTCTTCCCTTTTTTTTGTCTAAAAGGCAGTCGGAATATGGAGTTTATGGCCCTTTTTTGGTCCTTAAAATCGTTTACCCGTCCTAGGAGATAGCTGCAAGTTAGGCAAAGGAAAGGGATGGCTAGCCCAAGGCCATTTTGAGCACATTGGGGATAAAAAGAGGAATTATGAGGCTTTCACCCAAAGTCGATTGACTTTCATCCGTTTACCTCTATGTTAGATTTCACTTCAAAGGTTGACCATGCTTCTCATTGCGGTTTTCGACTACACCAATTATCGCGATTTTTTGCGCGACTATTATCGTATTCGCAAGGAAACGACAGGTTATACCCATCGCGATTTTGCCCGCGAAACCGGGATGAATTCCACGGCTTGGCTTTTACATCTGATGCGTGGCACCAAAAATCTTACCGTCGAATCGGCCAATCAAATCGCCAAAGGGATTGGCCTCAGTAAAACCGAGCGTGAATATTTTGAAAACATGGTGGCCTTTACCCAGGCACGCACCGCAACGTCCAAGGACATTCATTTTCAGCGCATGCTGGCGCAAAAGCGCCGACTCAAAATCGCCCGCCTCACGGAAGAGCAATACGACTATTACACCAAGTGGTATCACCCGGCCATTCGCTCCTTGGTTTCCAAAATCCCCTGGGGCGAAGATTATACCTACTTGGCCGAAAACTTGATACCCCCCATCCCGGCCAAGGATGCCAAGGCCTCGGTGCAAATGCTTTTGAAGCTGGGTCTCATCTCCAAGCAAGAAGATGGATCGTGGAGTCAAACCGCACCCATAGTCAGCACGGGAGATGAGGTGGCCTCCTTGCATGTGGCCAATTATCACCGAGAAGTTTCCCGTCTAGCCGAAGACGTTTACGATCGATTTCCCAAGGAAGAGCGCGACATTTCCGCCATGACCATAGGCATACAAGCCAAGGATGCCGAACGCATCAAATTGCGCATTCAGGAATTCCGCAAGGAAATACTCGAAATTGCTCGCTTAAGTGATGATGCCGATCGCGTGATGCAACTCAATATTCAATTCTTCCCCTTAAGCCAGCCTCCGGTGAAAAAGCAGGAGATGGCATGAAATCCTTACTTCAAGGTCTCGTTGCCGTCCTATCTCTGATGGCCATGAGCTGCCTCTCCGATCGCAGCACAGGCAACCTAGCCGACGGGGGTGATGCCACCGAAACCGGCAATGCCCGCATACTCGGACGCCTGCTGGATGAAAGCGGCCAGCCCATCGCTTCGGCCCAGGTGACCGCCTATGATCCGGAACACGATGCCTCGCACGATTCCGTTTTATCACGCCATCAGAAAACCGTCAGTGATGCCGAGGGCTGGTTCGCCTTTGATTCTCTCCCCGAAGGAACCTGGAGTTTGGAAGCTCGTTCCGGTCTGCGAGGCCTATCCGCGCTTTTCCACTCCCTGAAGCTGGGAGCGTCCAAGATGAAACTTGCCGCCGAGGTTTTGCATTCCCCTGGCTCCTTAGCCGTGCAATTAGAGGACAGCCTCGCCTTTGAGACCGGCAGCTATGTCTATGCACCCGGCACTTCGGCTTTTGCACCCATTAACGAAGAGGCGCGCCAGGCGCGACGCATCGTTCTCTTCGGCATTCCCTCCGGCATATTGCCTAAGGTTTACTTGGCGGCTCCTTCCAAGGTTCTTGGACAACCGATTAGGCGGACCTTGCTGGCCGAATCCGTGCAAGTAGCCAAGGCAACCCAAGGTCAAGTCGGAGCCTTTTCCTCCTGGTCCCATTCCTTACGCTATAAAATCGTGGCGGATAGCACTGGCATGGGCTTGAAGCAAGCTCTGGTCGGCTTTAGCCTACCCCTACGCTTGGCATCGCCCTCTTTTGATTTCAAGTCCGCCCGCCCAGACGGAGGTGACTTGCGTGTGACGACTTCCGAAGGGCAGGTTTTGCCCTTTACCATAGAACAATTCGACCCAGTCGCTGGCCTTGGCGTATTGTGGGTACGTCTCGACACCTTGCGACCCAATCATTCCGGCCACAGCCTCTTTGTCCATTATGGCCGTCCCGAAGCGACTTTACCCAAGTATCCAACGGTGTTCGACACCGCCGACGGCTACGGAGGCGTTTGGCATCTCAATGAAGAAAATCCAGGTGTCGCGCATGTCGGCCTGTATCGCGACGCCACGCCTTTGCATGCGGATGGCAATGATCTCATCCGGAATACTGGCCGGGCGGGAGTCATAGGCTATGGCAAATCTTTTGCCGATAGTGATTACATCGAAATCCCAACCCTGCGGCCCAAACAAAAGCCTGACCGCGCTTTCACCCTGACAGCCTGGATTCGCTGCACTGGGGTGGGTCCCAATGGCGGCGAAATCATAAGCATGGGAGACAATTTCGGATTGCGCCTTATGCCCAATGGCCAGCTCCACACCTTTGTTTGGCCCCCGGTCAATCGCACCGACAGCAGTGTTGCCTGGTATCCTTTGACCTCGACAGATTTGAATTTCAAAGACGGGACCTGGCATCATGTGGGTGTCACTTTTGACGGCTCCAACCTGACAATATTCGCCGATGGCAAACAGGTTATCGAAACCAAGGTTTCGACCCAGATCGGCTATAACCAAGCCTCGCATATCACTCTGGGCAGGCATGGCAATCAGAAGACCACCTTCAACTTTATCGGCGACATGGATGAAGTGGCCATGCATTGGGTGAAGCGCAGCCCCGAATGGATACGGGCGGCTTATGAAAGCCAAAGGGTCAATGGCCAATTGCTACAAGCTGCGCCATGACCCAAGAGCTCCGGCGCGAATAACTTCTACCTTCGGCTATTCCCTTCGGCGGGATGGCGACCCATCTCGCCGCGATTTCGCTATCGGTGTAGACGATTTTATTTGCGTAGAGGAAATAGCCCTTGGCCAATCCTTTTTTCCGGTTTCACCACCGCTTCGCCTCGGCCATCGGGGTTTTCACCCTAGCCCTGGCTAGCTCATCCTTCGCTATCGAAACGGTCAACTCCGCCCTGGCCTTTCACTTTATTGGCTTGGGCCATGGTAGAGCCACTCCCGCCGCTTCGGGATATTCATCACGTTTCACGCTGGAACCCGCCTTTTTCACCATGAGCGACGTAAGCCAAACCCATTTCGGCTCTCTTGAACTTGACTTCACCTCGCTTGGCCTTTGGAATTGGTCTTTTGGCAATTGGGTGGACCAAGAGGCTAGGACTGGCCGCGACCATGCCTGGTTGACCTTGAACAAGGGCTTATTCCTGCTCCATCAGGGGATGGGCGGCATTTTCGACGCCGGATTAGGTTTCGATTTCGATTGGCGTCGTCTCAGTGTCACTAGCACCCCACAAAACAAGGGCTTGCAAAAGGTCGATATTCTCGGAGGCGGAGTGGTGATGCGCCTGAAACTCGATTTGGGGCGATGGATTCGCCTATCGCCTGCAGTGACCTATGATGCCTATCTCCTGCCGGATGGCCACGCGCAAATCATCGAAGGCCAAGGATTGCGCATCGAAGGGGACACTTGGCTGCGCGCCTGGTACGGGCGATACACCTTGAACCTGCAACCTTTTTGGCATTGGCATTCCTTAGACATTCGCCGTGGTGGCGTGAACCTCCAGAAGGCCGAGACCGAGACCATGGGCCTGAAAATAGGCTTCGGCATCCTTCCCTGAAGCCCGCGCGAGACGTCTCTCAGACGTTACTCCAGGTGCCGCTTTAACTTCGCCGTTAGCTTCAAGTTTTCCTGTAACAAAACTTTGCTTTGATGGAAAAAAAGTCCTTAACCCCGGCAAAAAATGATCCGATGAAAAAACTGTAACGCGAATGGCGGATCGGTAAGTCCCACCGGTCTCGCTCTGCAAGGAAGCAGGGCCAATCGCAAACACGGAGGTGCTCGCATGAGAATCAACCATAATGTCTCGGCCATGATAGGCGCGGGATCGTTAGCCACACAAAATCGTTCCCTTTCCAAGTCTCTGGAAAAGCTGTCAACCGGTATGCGCATTAACCGCGCTTCGGACGACGCCGCCGGTCTCTCGGTTTCCGAGTCGCTGCGCAGCAAGATACGCGGCATGAGCCGCGCCAAGATGAATGCCGAAGACGGCATCGCGCTCATTCAAATCGCCGAAGGTGCCACGGGGGAAATCAATAATATCCTGCAGCGCATGCGCGAACTCTGCATTCAGAGCGCGACCGACACCATGACGACCACGGAACGGTCCTTTATCGACAAGGAATTCCAGCAGCTGCAAAATGAAATCACCCGCATCAGCAGCTCGGCCAGCTACAATGGCATGACCTTGCTCGACGGCGGGTCTAGCAGCTTTGGCGTCAGTGGCGGCCAGTCGTCGGTATTGCATATCGGTGCGGGCAGCAGCGCAGCCATCGATCGCATCAGCATCACCATCAATGCCATGACCTTGGGTGCTTTGGGCATGACCGCGGGCACCACATCGGTTTCGACCAATACCTCGGCACTGTCGGCACTGTCTATCATCGACAATGCCATCAAGTCGGTGAACACCATGCGCTCCGACATGGGTGCCTATGTGAACCGCCTCGATTTCGCCATCGCCAACCTGAACAATCAGGTCTTCAATACCCAGGATGCCGAGAGCCGCATTCGCGACGTGGATTTTGCCACGGAAACCACCGAATTCACCCGCTCACAAATCCTGTCACAGAGCGCCACTTCGATGTTGTCCCAAGCCAATCAAGTCCCTCAAAGCGTATTGTCCCTCATCCAGGGTTAATAAAAAGGATGCCGCCGCCGGGGATGCTCGGCACGGTGTCGTCAGCAAGGCCGAGGGGGAAACCCTTCGGCCTTTTGCTTTTTGGGGCCATTTGGAAAAAGAAGGGGTGACTGCCTATAAAAGCAGAACTACTTGAAGCAAACCCTAAAGCTAAAGTTAAAGAAACACTTTAAGAAACCGATAAAGGAGTACCGGGTCGTCCGGTCTAGCCCTGCAAGGACGTAGGGTGCGAAACACGGAGGTTTCTTTCCATGCGTATTAATCACAATATTTCTTCCATGATTGGCCAGGGGGCACTGCAAACGCAGAACCGCTCCTTGTCCAAGTCATTGGAGAAGCTATCGACGGGCTTGCGTATCAACCGCGCCTCGGACGATGCCGCCGGCCTCTCGGTATCCGAGTCGCTGCGCAGCAAAATCCGCGGCATGGGCCGCGCCAAGATGAATGCCGAAGACGGAATCGCCCTTTTGCAAATCGCGGAAGGCGCCACCTCGGAAATCAATAACGTGCTGCAGCGCATGCGTGAGCTTGCGATACAAAGCGCCACCGACACCATGACCACCACCGAGCGCTCCTATACCGACAAGGAATTCGGGCAGCTCATGAACGAAATAACCCGCATCAGTTCCTCGGCGAGTTATAACGGTATGACCTTGCTCGACGGCGCCCAAGGCAGTTTCGGCGTCAGCGGCGGCCAGTCCTCGGTCTTGCATATCGGATCGGGCAGCAGCGCCACGGTCGATCGCCTGAGCGTGACCATCAATGCCATGACTCTGGGGTCCCTGGGCATGACATCGGGCACGACCACGGTTTCGACCAGTGCCGGAGCCCTTACGGCACTCTCTATCATCGATAATGCCATTAAATCTGTGAACACCATGCGATCGGATATGGGTGCTTACGTGAACCGCCTCGAATTCGCGATCAGCAACCTCAACAACCAGATCTACAACACCCAGGATGCCGAGAGCCGCATTCGCGATGTGGACTTCGCTTCGGAGACCACCGAGTTTACGCGCTCACAAATCCTGTCGCAAAGCGCCACCTCCATGTTGGCCCAAGCCAATCAGGTGCCGCAAAGCGTGTTGTCGCTCATCGGACGTTGAGGAAATAGCCAGCCCCGGGCATCCCCAGAACGGGATGGCCCTGTTCCAGGCTTTAAGCCGGGCATTTCGCCCGGCTTTTCTTTTTTGAGCTTTGCTTTGCTTATCCTTCCCAACCTCCTCAAATACCTGACGCGAACTTTACCGGTAAACTTCAAGAAGCTCTTAAACATTTCCTGGAATTCTCCGAAATACAGGAGACGGGTAACACCTGCACTACGGCAAGGACGCCGTGGTGTGTTCAACATGGAGGTTTTCGAACCATGCGTATTAATCACAACATTTCATCCATGATTGGACAAGGATCGCTGGCCACCCAGCAGAAATCCCTGTCCAAGTCCCTTGAGAAGCTTTCGACCGGGTTGCGCATCAACCGCGCTTCGGACGATGCCGCCGGCCTCTCGGTTTCCGAGTCGCTGCGCAGCAAAATCCGCGGCATGGGCCGCGCCAAGATGAATGCCGAGGACGGCATTGCGCTCATTCAAATCGCCGAAGGTGCCACTTCGGAGATCAATAACATCTTGCAGCGCATGCGCGAACTGGCCATTCAAAGTTCCACCGACACCATGACCACCACCGAACGGTCTTACACGGACAAGGAGTTCGGGTCGCTGATGAATGAAATCACTCGCATCAGCAATTCGGCCAGCTACAATGGCATGACCTTGCTGGACGGCGAGGCAAGCAGTTTCGGAGCTTCAGGCGGAGCGGCCTCGGTTTTGCATATCGGCGCGGGCAGCAATGCCACCGTCGATCGCATCAGCGTGACCATCAATGCCATGACTCTGGGCGCCTTGGGCATGCAGACGGGAACCACTTCGGTGTCTACCAGCTCTGGAGCCTTGTCGGCCTTGTCGGTCATCGACACGGCCATTAAGTCGGTGAATACCATGCGCTCCGACATGGGTGCCTACGTGAACCGCCTCGAATTCGCCATCAGCAATTTGAACAATCAGATCTACAACACTCAGGACGCCGAAAGCCGCATTCGCGACGTGGATTTCGCCTCGGAAACCACCGAGTTCACGCGTTCTCAGATTCTCTCCCAGAGTGCGACATCGATGTTGGCGCAAGCCAATCAAGTGCCGCAAAGCGTGCTTTCCTTGCTCAGCTAAGCCTAAAGCTCGTCGCGGTTTCTTGGCCGCGGGCCTTTTCGCATCCTTCCAAAGCCGGACCTTCGGGTCCGGCTTTTTTTTGTTGGTGCTCCCCCCAAGTTGCACCCATTACAGGATGGGAAGCCAAGGCTTCAAGCAAAACCTTCTCAAATTCCTCATGTGCGAGTTGCGGCGAAAGTTTTAAAAAATCCTAAAGAATCGCTTTCAAGCTTCCGATGAATTTCGGTACCGGTAACCCGGACACCTCGGCAAGGACGCCAGGGTGCGTGTAAACACGGAGGTTTTTTCCCATGCGTATTAATCACAATATTTCAGCCATGATCGGGCAGGGTTCGCTAGGAACCCAAAACAAAGCCCTTTCCAAATCCCTGGAGAAACTGTCGACAGGCTTGCGCATCAACCGCGCCTCGGACGATGCTGCCGGCCTCTCGGTTTCCGAGTCGCTTCGTAGCAAAATCCGTGGCATGGGCCGCGCCAAGATGAATGCCGAAGATGGTATCGCCCTGATTCAAATCGCCGAAGGTGCCACTGGAGAAATCACCCAAATTCTTCAGCGTATGCGCGAGTTGGCCATTCAGAGCGCCACCGACACCATGACCACTACGGAGCGCTCCTATACCGACAAGGAATTCGGCGCTTTGATGAATGAAATCACGCGTATCAGTAGCTCGGCCAGTTACAATGGCATGACCCTGCTCGACGGAGCGGATGGAAGCTTTGGCGTTGCTGGCGGTTCTTCTTCGGTGCTGCATATCGGCGCGGGCAGCAATGCCTCAGTCGATCGCATCAGTGTGACCATCAATGCCATGACGCTCGGCGCCTTGGGCATGCAGACGGGAACCACCTCGGTGTCCACCAATTCCGCCGCACTCAGCGCGCTGTCCGTCATTGATGTCGCCATCAAGTCGGTGAATACCATGCGTTCCGACATGGGTGCTTATGTGAACCGCCTTGAATTCGCCATCAGCAATTTGAATAATCAGATTTACAATACCCAGGATGCCGAGAGCCGCATTCGCGACGTGGACTTCGCATCGGAAACGACCGAATTCACCCGCTCGCAAATCCTGTCGCAAAGCGCCACATCCATGTTGTCGCAAGCCAACCAGGTTCCGCAAAGCGTGCTGTCCCTCATCGGCGGTTAACCCTAAAATCCAAATCAACTCAAAAAGGCCCGGCTTATCCGGGCCTTTTTTATTTGTGATAGCCTTGTCCTCGTTATTCGCCAGGACCTAAAGTGAAGGTGGGTCGGTCCATGCTTCCATGGGCGACATCGGTATTCTAACCTGCCGGAGAGAGGGTAAGTGATCCGCAAAACCGGAAGCCCAAACTCAGGAAAAGCTCCTAAGTCCAGACGGACCGAGTCTCAGGCTAACCCGTCTTTTCCCAAAGACTGGTCGGCCAAGCCGGCGGTTTCCTCGGACAAGCCTTGCGGAGCGCTTTCCGACTTGTTGCATACTTGGTTTGGGCTTGCCGCTTATCCCGTCATCGTCTTTGAAAACCATAGCTCAAAGCTTCTTTATCTCAATGCCGCATCGGAAAGCCTATTGGCTTTGCCTTTGGCGAATCCTATCGGCATTCCACTCTGCGATTTAGCAGGATTCAGCCTGAAAGAGTGGAAAGTAAACCTTGCCGAATGCGAAGCGAAGAAAAAACCTTTCAGCCTGCAATTGCATTCCGGCAGTGAAAACGAAGTCAACCTTGAATTGCAATACGGTGGCGTGGTACCGAGCTACCCAGATAATGGCATTGCCATTCTGCAAGACGTCACGAGATCCATAAAGGTTGAAAAATCCCTAGATTATCGCAAGCGAATCGAATCCTTGATCCTTTCCCTTTCGACACATTTCCTGAATCTTCAAGGCGACAAGGTCGACAATGGCATTAACTACGCCTTGAAATCACTCGGTGCCTTCGCCGACGCGGATCGCAGCTATATCTTTCAATTGACCCCCGACGCCACATCCATGTCCAATACGCACGAGTGGTGCTCCGAGGGCATTACCTCGGAAATTCAGAACCTGCAAGCCGTGCCGACTGCGAAATTTCCGTGGTTCATGGAACAATTGCATGCCATGAAGGTCATCCATGTGCCCAAGGTCGATCAAATCCCCTTGGCGGCCTTAGCGGAAAAACAGGAATGGTTACGCGAAGAAATCCAAAGCCTCATCATCGTCCCCCTGGAGCATCGCGGTAGCGTGCGCGGCTTTCTTGGCTTTGATGCCGTTCGGCGCGAAAAAAACTGGCCGGAAGACGTCATTGCCCTATTGCGGATAGCCGGCGAATTGCTGATTAATACGCTCGAACGCAAACGCACCGATCAAGCCTTTCATGCCGTCAGCGAACGCTATCGCAGTCTTTTTGAAAATGCGGTCGAAGGTATTTTCCAATCGACGATTTCGGGAAATATCATCACCGTGAATCCAGCCTTGGCCATCACCTTCGGCTTCGATTCGCCCAAGGCCATGATGGAGGAAGGCCGCAATGCGGCCGAATTTTTCATCGACCCCATCCGTCGCCAAGACATTTTGCGTCTTATGGAGCGTGATGGCAAGGTGATGAATTTCGAGGGGCAAGCGAGCCGACGCGACGGATCCCTGATTTGGCTTTCCCTCAATGCCCGCTCCGTTCAAGACAGCAAAGGTAAGGGGCTGGGACTTGAAGGTTCTATCATCGATATTTCCCATCGCAAGCAAATGGAAGCGCAATTGGTGCATGATGCCTTGCATGATGCGCTAACCGGCCTACCCAATCGCACCTTGCTACTGGAACGCCTCGATCGCGCCCTCGACCGCAAAAGGCGGCAGACCTCGCCTGGCTCCTGCCTATTGCTTCTCGACCTCGACCGCTTCAAGACCTTGAATGACGGCATGGGCCATGCGCAAGGCGACAAACTTTTGCTTTCCGTCACCCAAAGAATCGAAACGCTTTTGCCTCCCGGCGCCACCTTGGCGCGATTGGGAGGGGATGAATTCGGGATATTGCTGGAAGACATCCCTGATGTCAATGCCGCCATCACCCTCGCTGAGGCCATCCAAGGCCAGTTCGAAGTGCCTTTCAAAATTCAAACCTCCGAAGTCTATGCTTCGGTCAGCATTGGCATCGTGCAAGCGACTCCCGATCTCGGCACCCCCGATGAAGTGATTCGCGATGCCGACACCGCCATGCATCAGGCCAAAAACGAAGGTCGCGCCCGGCACTCGGTTTTCGATCCTTCCATGCATACGCGCGCCGTGCATCGCCTGCATCTCGAAAATGATTTGCGCAAAGCCCTGGAGCGTAGGGAATTCTTCCTTGTCTATCAGCCCATCGTCGAACTCATCAATGGACAGTTGACCGGCTTCGAAGCCTTGGTGCGCTGGCGGCATCCCGAGCGGGGTGTGGTTCCACCCATGGAATTCATTCCCATTGCCGAAGAAACGGGCTTTATCATTCCCCTCGGCCGCTGGGTACTGGAAGAAGCCTGCCGGCAATTACGCGAATGGCAAGTCCTATTGAAGGACGACAAGCAATTGAGCATGAGCGTCAATATTTCCGGGCGACAATTCGAAGGCTTGGTTTTGGCCGTGGAAATCGAGCGCATTTGCCTGGACGCGGGCATACGCCCGGAAAACCTAAAGCTGGAAGTCACCGAAAGCGCCATCATTCGCAATCCCGATGTCGCCACCACCATGCTCAAGGATTTACAAGCCAAGGGGTTTCAACTTAGCCTGGACGATTTCGGCACGGGATACAGTTCGCTTTCTTACCTGCATCGCTTTCCATTTCACAACTTGAAAATCGATCGCAGCTTCGTGATGAAGCTGGAACAAGACGTGAAGAATGACGAAATCGTGAAAGCCATCAATGCCATGGCCAAAAATCTCGGCATGGATGTCACCGCCGAAGGCGTCGAAACGCAAGAACAATGGGATCGCCTGAGACACCTGGAAACGCCTTTCGGCCAAGGCTATTTCTTTTCCAAGCCTCTCATGCCCGAAGACGCTTCGCGCTGGATTCGCGAAATGGGCTCCAATAAACCAGGCACTTAAAGCCGATTTCAGGTCTCAAAAAGTCACGGTCCATTTCAGTCCCGTGGGAATGGTGGGCTCGATGCGCCCCGCGCCTGGGGTCACCCGTTCGTTACCCTTGTGGATATGGGCAAAAAGCAATCCGAACAGGGTTCCCGCTGCAGCGCCGACCACGACGTCGGTGGGATAGTGCTTGCCCGCCGTCACGCGCAGAACCGCCACACCGGAAGCGGCAGCTAATCCGCCGCCCCATACCCAAGCGGGATTCCATTCCGGAAATCGCCGGGGAAAAATGGCCCCAAATAAAGCCGCGCCCACGAAAGCCGCATTAGCATGTCCTGAATAAAAACTTCCGCCCACTTCAGGCGCGGTGCGCGTCTCCATGGGCGCGTCTTCGGAAAACATCAGCGGCCGCGGATGCCAACGCAGGGAGCGCACCGCCAAATTCAAGGCCGAGGCCCAAACCAAGGCTTCCGCAAGCACAAGCCCATCGGCAAAGACCGGTCCCCACTTCGCCTCGCCGCCCAAAGCCATGAAGGCATCCATCATGGGTAAGGCGAGGACGACGGGAAGGACCGCCACATCGGAAATATCCGAAGCCAGGGGCGAATAAAGCCCGGCGGCCCAGCGATCGACCGGCCATAAATCTTCGCGATGCCAAGCCTGGGGATCATTGGCGGGCATTTCATGAAAGCGCCAAGCTCCGCTAACCTGCGCCAGCACTCCGCCCAATAGCAAAACCGCCTCGCGTTCGGCTTTCAATTGCACCACGGCCTTGCCGCCGCTTTCCGGCAAATCGATAGCACTCGATTTCGCAACCACGAGGCCCGCAGGCAAGAGCAACCCTAAAACCAAAATCAAAGAGGACATAGACACTGCAAAATACATGGGCTCACGAGGTAACTTTGCGAGGACAAGACTAAAAACAACTTCACCCCTGCCTCTTAACCCCCTAAAGCATGCGCCTGCTTCTCATCGACCACCGCGACTCCTACAGCGATCTGCTCAAGCAATTGTTTTGGGAAGCCAGCGGCGAGGAGCCGCTTTTATTGCCGGCGGAATCGGAAGCCTTACTTGCCCTCCCCTCTGCGGATTGGGATGCGGCCATTCTTTCTCCCGGGCCGGGGCATCCCGCCAAGCCTGAAGATTTCGGCGCCACGTTAAGCTTTTTGAAATCGCATCCCAGCCGGCCCATGCTCGGTGTCTGCCTTGGCCACCAAGGCATGGCCCTGGCTGCGGGCGGCCGCATTGAGGCTTTGCCCCGGCCCTGGCATGGCCGAAGTAGTTGCATTCGCCACCAAGGCACGGGACTCTTCGCCGGATTGCCCCAGGGGTTCGCAGCGGTGCGCTATCACTCTCTTATCGTTTCGTCCGAAGCTGCGCCCAGTCGCTTTCAAATCACGGCGCATGCCGAGGAAGACCAGGCCGTCATGGCTTTGGCCTTCCACGACCGGCCTTGGCATGGCCTGCAATTTCATCCCGAAAGCATAGGCACCTCGGAAGGCCGGGCCCTGGCGCGCAATTTCCTGGACTTAGCCCAGGCCTCGACCGGCAAGCCGGTCGCCCCCGCGCATGCACCCGGGCGGGCCGCGAAAAAACAGCTAGGTCACCTGGACAATACCGTAACGCCTGAAATACCTCCTTGCCCGGAGCATCCACGCGAGCGTCATGCCCGTGGTTTTGCCGGCTATGCCCCGGAGCACGTTTTCGCGACCTTGTTTTCCCATCATCCCAATACTTTTTGGCTGGATCCCGCGCCAAGCTCGGGCGGCGAAGGCGCGCCGGTAGGTTGGGCGAAAACAAGCCTGGGTTGCGCCGAAGCTTGGATAGAAATGCGCGCCGATGGGCTTTCTTGGCATAGCCAGGCGGATACCCAAGCCAAGCATTTCACCTGTCCGCCCTTGGAAACCCTGGAAGCTTGGCGGCGTGAGGACGCCGCCAATGCCCCGGATTGGATAGGCTATTTCGCTTATGAATTGGGAGCGATTTGCCAAGACGCCTCAGCCTCCTGGGTCCTCGACGCCGATACCGTGATCGGCGAATTCCTGATTCCGCAAATCGAATGGACCCTGAACCCCGATGGTCAAGGTTGGCAGGCCGTCTATTATGGTGATCGCAAAGCTGCGCAAACCTGGTTTGAGAAAGCCGAAATCGCCTTGGCAGGCGAGCCCGCCGGAGCCAGCCCCGTAGCGGTGCCGTTTCCCCCTTCGCTTGCGGAATGGAAATTCAGCCTGAGTCGCGACCTATACGGTGAGGCCTTTCATTCCTTGCAGGCAGCCCTTCGCGCCGGCGACACCTATGAAGCCTGCCTCACCCTCACCGCATCGCGACGAAGTACCATGCATGCGCAGACCGCTTATGGCCGCTTGCGCCGCCTCAATCCCGCGCCTTTTGCCGCTTTTTGGAGAAGAGGCGAGTCGGCTCTGCTTTCTTCTTCTCCCGAACTTTTTCTTTCCGGAAACTCGGATGGGCAACTGCGAAGCCGGCCCATCAAGGGAACGCGCCGTCGTGGCACCGACCCAGCAACCGATCAGGCTCTTCGTGGCGATCTCGCCACGAGTCCCAAAGACTTGGCGGAAAACCTGATGATAGTCGATTTGGTGCGGAATGACTTGGGGCGGGTGTGTCGCCCAAGTAGCGTGCAAGTGACGTCGCTGCGCGCCGTCGAGCCGCATCCCCGCGTATGGCAAATGGTCAGTGAAGTGCAGGGAAGCTTGCGATCAGGCCTGGGCATGGCCGCCGCCATCAAGGCCTGCTTTCCCGGTGGCTCCATGACCGGTGCCCCCAAGTCACGCAGCATGGATTTGCTGCGCCATCTCGAAAAGCGTCCCCGAGGCCACTATTCCGGGGCTTTCGGTACGCTCTCGCAAAATGGAGCATTCACTCTCGCCATGACCATACGCACCTTGCTGCGGCAAGGGGAGACGTATCATGCCGGTTGCGGCGGAGCCATCGTCATCGATTCTGAAGAAGAAGACGAGTGGCGCGAAGCTCTCCTTAAGGCCGAAGTTCTTTTCCAGGCCTTGGAGTAAAGCCTCGCGGAAAATCAGGCCTCTCACCTCCTCGCCGGAGGGGAGGGCGAGGCCGACCGAGCGCCGGAGCAAGGCGGGCCGAGGCCGGGGGAGGCGGAGCCAT
>JAYUVP010000098.1:0-116707 GCA_043753995.1 Fibrobacterota bacterium | reverse complement strand
CGCCACCAAGGTTTTTCCATTCCACGCAATGGATTCGAGGTGATAGTCCTTAGACTGGCTGCGCAGAATCCATTGTTCACCGTCACGGGATGTCACAATTGTCCCAGAATCGCCGACGGCAATGAATTGCTCGCCGGTCCAGATAACATGGTTCATGGCGACATTGGCTCCCGCTTGATGCAGAGTCCAACTGACACCGTCGGTTGAGGTGAGTATGACTCCATTATTGCCCACGACCACAATCTTGCCATTGCCGCTAGTCACCGAAATCAAACCGCTTAAGGTGCCCGATTCTCTTCGAGTCCATTCCAGGCCGCTCGGTGCAAGGCGAACTTCGGGGTTGGAAACATTCAGGGGTTCTCCCAGTGAGCCAAGGTTCGGGGTGCCATTGCCACTCGTGGGCGAATCATTATTGCAGGCAGAAAAAGCACCCATAAGGACGACTGCCAAAACCATGCCCATTTTTGCCGAGATGCGCTTCATATTTAAACTCCCAGATCGAAATGCTTCATTGCTTGTATTGAAGTTGTGCGACCCACAATTCTATAGACTTTCCATTCCTCGCTTCAAGGGCATAGGCTATCCATTTTTGATTCGGGGACATGACAACGGGGTAATCGCGTTTCAGTATGAAGGGGACACTTCGAGTTGAGTATTGGATTGAGCCATCGAAAATCGTCCAGGCCATCTTAAATAGGTTTATCGAGAATTAGGGAGTCTTCTACACCTGTGCCAGAAAGCAAGTTCTGGAGTTCGGTGAAGGCTATTGTCGAATCACCCTTGGCGAGACCGACAAGTAGGCGTTTGCGAAAGTCGGGTGACAAAGCCAGATGTTCATTCTTATAGGAAAATTCTGCCAGCAGGTTGTTGTAGGATCGAAGGGATAGGGTATTCTTTTCAGCCTTACAGACCGGCGGCAGGGCATTATCATCCATCACCCATTCATTGGTTTGGTCGATCCACGTCAGGAGGGTATTAAAAACCGTATCAAAGCCGCTCTCACCTTGGGTAAGGGAACGCAGTTGGAGGGAATACTCTTTGACCCATCGATCAAACCCTTTGGCGGAAAGGCCCACGTAGCTGATGGGCGTGGTGTATAGTACGAGATTCCCGCCCAGTTTTCCGCAGGTATCTACGATTGTAGTTGGAATGATGTTGCCTCATAAAGCAATAAAGAGTTCCAGGGTTGGCTTTAGTAAAGCGTATAAAATGGTATCGAGTTAAATCAATTTCCATTTGTGTTATGGAAGGCTATGGCGGCTGACTACGTGTTTTTCTTTTCTCGATTCCCACTGAGATTCACAATATCATGTTATTTTTCGTTGTATCCCGAAGCCCGCGCGCACGTGTATCCAATCGGATGACTGCTTTTACTTCGGAAATTTTATAAGGAGTTCGAATGCGTTTCTCTAGTGTATTTGCTTATCGTTCCGCTTTAGCTATGGGTTTGTCCCTTTTTTCCGGATTGGCCTCGGCGATTTCATTTGGCGTGGGACCCATTGCCGGTATGAATTTAGGGAATGGCAGCATGGAAGTTCCCGCAGGTTTCACTGTTAAAACCGAAATTCGCAGTGGTCTCGCTTTGGGCGCACGCGCCGAACTTGGAGTCACCAGCCCTTTTAGTTTGTTACTAGAACCCACCTACCTACAAAGGGGGGATGTGGAAAAAGTCACGGTTTTCGGCCAATCCATTACAACCGAAACGCGCTTGAATTATTTTGAAATCCCTATTTTAGCAAAAGCGAAATTTGGAGCCATGAAGACCCATGCCTATATATTCGCGGGACCAAGCCTTGGTTTTTTCCTCAATGGCGAGCAAGAATCCGAAGGCCAAACCGAAAAAGCGGATAGCATAGCGACCTTTAATTTATCCGGCGACATTGGAGCGGGCGGATCTTATCAATTGCAACAGTATGTTTACTTAAATCTCGATGTCCGTTATTCTTATGGGATGTTAAACACGAATGATGCTGGCACCCGGGACGATGTTGAGTGGTACAATCGAGATATCCGCATCATGGCCTGTGTCTTATTTCATTTGACGGAATAAGCATATCTTCTGAGACTCTGCCACGCGGAGGCTCGGCCGAGGGGGAAGGCGAATTGCATTCGTGAAATGCCTAGACCGCCCTTTCCCCTATCAAATCAGCATCCTTAAATCTTGACCAAGCCCTTCAGCTTTTCCCAATCAATCGGTGCGCGTAAGGCCCACGTTTGTTTGTTTTGTATCGATTCGCCGGGTTTGAGGGTGCTTTCGGGAGCCATGTGCTCCATCTCAACCATGAAATTCTTAGGTCCCACGAAAAACGCGACGTTGGTATTGAGCGGATAAATTCCGCCGCGCACCCAGGGCGTTTTCACCAGGAAAGACACCTTTTCGTCGAGATCGGTCATGCCCACCACGCCTTGCGGCGCTTGCAGCATGCGCTTGGCCTTATTGCCGCGCGGCTTCAAAACCAGAGCATCTTCAGTAAAACTGATTTGCGGATCATTGACTTTCACGGTATGTCCGCCCCAAGCCTTGGGAATGACGACAGTGAACACATCCCAATCGCCGCCAGCACCCAGGGGAATGCCATAGGTGCTGCGCTTGCCGGGCAAGGTGCAGGTGAGAGCCCAAAGGCCACCTGACCAAAGCATTTCGCCGATATTGGTGAGGCGATTGTCGACGGTGAAGGTATCGTCATTCTCGACCGTGATGGTGAGCGATTTCTGAACCAGAGTCCCCGGCAAGGCGGAGGCCGTCACTTGCACGCTACGCTTGCCGATTTTCACATTGCAGGGCGCATTGTCGGCGGCATAGGTTTCTTCGGCTTCGTCGGCTCCGGGACGGGTATTCCAGACGCGATGGCCGCCCATGAGTTGCCATTCCTTGCGCTGATATTTGCGATCGTAGTCCCAGAACAATAAATTGCGTCCGTCCTTTTTTCCCTTGCGGGCGGCGAAATAGGCGATGCGCGGGCCCATGCCGGTCACCACTATCATGTGGGCTTTGGCGGTTAAAATATCGACGGCTTCGAAGCCGTCAAATTCGGTCATTTGGATTTGCATGTCACCCTCGGAGAAAGAAGGGGGTCAAAATAGCGCTTTTATTGCGGGGGCGGGTTCGCCCCCTCGGCCGAGCCTCCTCGGTGCGAATGTGCACGCCCCCGCCGAAGTTTCGCACCGTAAGCATTTCCCTGGAACAGCTTTCGCGCCTGCGGGGGCTCGACCTGCCCCCACCGGCCCCGAAGGGGCGCCTTCCCTGGCGGGCAAGGAAAACGGGAGGTAACATACGGCGGTTCACTAGAAGCCATCTCAAATAGGATTCGTCGGACAAAGCCCGAGCGAAAGCGAGCTCTATGCGAAGCCCAAAGCAGCGATATTGGCAGAAATATCGCGATGGAGGACGACAAAGTAGCGCGAAGCTTGCAGTCGGGCGGCTCCAGAAGGATTTTTGAGATGGCTTCTAATGGATTAAGGGATGGCGATTTTCATCCTCGAGGAATATTTTCTGCTTCGCGATTCGAGCTGGTAAATCCCGGGGCTAACCGATGGGCTTAGGGTGATTTCGCCTGACGTGGAGTGAAACGACTCTTTCCAAACCACGGCCCCTCGGATATTGCGAAGAGTGACCTGGAAATCCCCTGGATGCGAAAAATCGACGCGCAGGGATCGATTTCCATTGTTCATCACGAAAAGGCTCTGGGACCGTTTGGAATCGATGGTTCCCGAAATCATATCGGCTTTGGCGACATAGCGCATGCAATTCCAATACAGCTTAGGTACCACGCTGTCGTTTTGACTCACCTGATTACTGCCTCCATGACCGACGCCGTTGTAAATCACCCGTCCTAATCCGACATCATGCGACCACACATAGGGGAAGTCATTGCTATTGTCAGACAAAGGCTTCAAAACTCCCGGGTCCCCATTTCGCGCGCTGTACAAAACCGTGATATTGGGCAAACCGCGCACCGTATTCACATAGTTATGCCATTCACCAAACAAACGAATAGAATCGGGGAGACCCGCAAATAAGGCTTTCGTTGCATAATCCTCCATGGCCGCGGGCTCGGCAAAGAGAGTGGCACTCCCTCGATTGCCGTTGTATTGGACCTTGGTGCCCATCACATCGCTCAACTCCTTCCAGGTATCGCCGTGGTCACCGGCTCCATGAACGAGTAGCCAACCGCCGCCTTGGTGGACATAATCCATGACGGCCTTCCGGGCGTCCTCGCTATTTACCGATTGAGAACCACCCACATTGTTATTCCAAACAATGACTTGATAACGCTTCAAGTTTTCCAAAGTCAAACCCGTTTCGGTTTTCAGCGAATCGAGCAGGAACCCTTTGCTTGCTGCCAAGCTTTTCAACGCTGCATACACGTCGCGGAGGCCGTCGGTATGCACCCATCCGCCGCACTTGTTGTACATCAGTACTCGCTTGATGGGCTGGGAAAGGTCTTCTGTTTGTGCGTAAGCTGAAGCCGTTGCGAAAACCAAACCGAGGGCTGCCGCGAAAATTTTTTTGCTTGGGTTGCAAATAGAATTTGAGATAGGCTCCCCACAATTCTCTCGGGTTTTAAAAGACGAAGACGCGCTTATTCAGGATAATAATGCCCCAACCCGAATGATGCACGGAGATTTCAGAGCACGTCTCCGACTTTAACACGCCCAATTCGACCTCAATCTTACACTGAATATTAGGATGGCTCTCAGGCCGCGTAATGCTAGTGGTATTCATTTGGGTCAAACCGATATACGCTGGCGGCAACGCTTCCTACACCCATGGACTCGCATGGAAAACCCTGAAGGACTTACTGGAGGATCGAGGTGTTCAAAATCTCTACGGCTCCCGCGAGGCAACAAGGCAGGCTTTTGCCCTTGGACTTTTACAGGATGGCGAAATCTGAATGGAAATGATCTTGAGCCGCAACCAGACGACTCCCCTTTAGGATTAAAAACTGATTGCTCAAATCGCTCATCAAATCGCAAAGACCTATGGTTCCGCCCGCACCCAACCCGTGATATGCCCGGAGGCATCGGCTTGCGCCGCCAATAGCGGGCCGTCTTTCGCTGTATACACCCAGTAATGCAATTGCTGATCTGTGGCGGCGTCCAAGCGAACCGCCACGGTGTCATATCGGAGTTTCCCGAGGGAGAAATTCAAAATTTTTCCGTCTGTTTTGCCGATCACAACGGGTGGAGGCCGAACTCCATGAAATTCAAGAAAAGCCCCGGTGGGATAAAGCGGCAATGTCCACTCGTAGTCATAGGGGAGTAAGACGCTAAACCCCGAAGTACGGAGAAAGGCGCCCTGTCTTTGTATCAAGTGATTATTTGGCAGTGGCGGGTCCGGGGCGAGAAAGTTTTCGGGGCATTCGTGCTCGATGATCTCGAAACCATCTTCATACAGGGCGCCCACTTGGACGAACAAGGTATCCTCGGTAAAAACCAGAGAGTCCCCTGTAGAGGTGAAATGCCTGAATAGCGAAAGTTGACCGGTCATTGGGCTTTCCAAACTGACGGATCGGCGAGTTCCCACCTGTCGCAAGGGATTAGTGCAGAGGTTTTCCGTCTTGATAATTTCATTCGTCACACAGGCGCATAGGGCAAATGGAATCAGAATGCCGAGGAAAATTCGTGAGTTCATCTCAAAGCTCCAGGCTCAGGGAAATATGCCCGGACAAAGGTCGCCCGGGAAATTGGAATTGCGAATCGTCCAATACCAGTAAAGGCGTGAATTCATTCTTGGCCGCCAGGGTTTGCCGCAAGCCCGCTTCGACCGTAAATCCCCAACACGCTTTGCGAAAGCCATAGACATAATCCAGACCCATCGTGGCCTGATGGGACTCGTAAGTGCCGGAAAGGAATGTGCCGGAGGGATAAGGGCTGTCCCAACCCTTATGGGCTATACCCCAATGATATTGGAAACGGGCATATCCCACTTCCAGCCCGAATCCGTCCCATAATCCAAAGCCATTCGGGCTCAAACGCGAACCGACCCAACCATAACGCGTATTCCAGAAAGAGCGTCCGATCATGTTGTAGTCCATGCAGATGAAAAAGCAGGACTCTTCCGCAGATTCAAAGGCGAAGTCGCCTCGCAGCCCGGCTCGCCATCCTTGACCCGAATAAAGTGTTTGCGAGAGCGCCAATCCCGAAGGGTTGCTGCGGCCCAATGCCGCTTGGTCCGGTGCCAATGCACTGAGAAAATAATGGCCCAGCCCCACACTCGTTTCGCCGAAATGCCAGCCTCGCGGCGAAGCATTCACGCTAGCCCAAGCCAAGAGGATACCCAAGCATAAAGGAAACCGAAGTCGCATAAATCCCTTTCTCCCCCATCTCGGGAAAGAGTTACGGGAATTGGACGCCCATCAGGGAACTTATGTCACCGGTTGGTGATTTAATTTTACGGGCTTACTCCGCACGCTAGGGAGGCGACAAAGTGGCCTCGAGAATTCTATGCAAGGTTTTTTCTAGACGTTTCCAGGCCTCATCTCCGCGCAGGTCCATGCCACTGAAGTCCACTCCGCTCTCGGCTTTAAGCAGCAGATAGACCACCCCACCATAAAGCAGGGACATGAATGCGGGAATATCCACGCCCTTGGGCTGTCCCAATAAGCGAATGAAATCCTCGGTGGCGGCGCTGCGTAGCTCAGACAGGGCCTTGGTGAGGGAATTGCTCACGACTAATTCCCAACGCATGATTTCCAAGGTGAATGGCCTTTGTCGGATTTCGCGGATATAGCCGGAGGCTACGATACGCGCGATGTCCAAGCTGCTCAAGGAAGCAAGCTTGTCTTTAGCCGGACCCAACACCTGCTCCAAGGTGGGAAATAAGGGATAACTTTGGGCATAGGCCACATAGAGCCCGTCCAGGCTACCGAAATATTTGTACAAGAGGGCCTTGTCTCTTCCGGCGGCCCGGGCCACAGCATTGATTCCCAGGCCCTGCAAGCCCTCTTTGCGCAATACTTTCTCGACAGCCTTTAGGAAACGGGCTCGGGTTTTATCTGCATCCCTGGGGGTGGATTTCGGGGGCGTGACCATAAGGGGGCCTTTGATAACTGATGTCATAAGTAAATCAAAAAAACCACACCCTGGCGCTTATGGGAAACCCAAAAACTTCCATCGGATGGGTCGGTGGCCTGTCGGGACTTGCATTGGGTGCCTTGGGCGGTCACCAGGTAACGTATAGGGTACCTCCTCCGATTTCAGAATAATTCCCAACCGGTGTTCGCTCGAAATGAATTTGTAAGCCTTATGGATCTTTGCCGCAGGGGAGGCGCCCCATGGGGCGGTGGGGGTAGGCGGAGACGCCGCAGGCGGCTTGGCCGAGGGGGAGGGCGGAGATGGCTTGGGGAAAATGCCCGGGAAGCCCTCCCCCTTCCGCCTAAAAACGGTTAATTCGGCATCTCTCCCCCGTTAAACAGGGCCCCGCTTTGCTAAATTCGGGGTTTTCCGCCAGAGAACGGCCACTATGCTCACTGAATTCCTCCCCTTTCTCCTACACGGCCTCCTGGTGGTTTTCATCGGGGTCGCCGCCATTGCCGCCTCGACGATTTTTGGGCCGAAAAGGATATTCAGCAAGGCCAAATTCGACCCTTATGAATGCGGTGTCGACCAGGCGGAAGATCCGCATCGACCCTTTGCGCTGAAGTTTTATGTCTTCGCCTTGCTTTTCATTCTTTTCGACATTGAAACCATTTTCCTGTTGCCCTGGGCCATCACTTTCAAGAGCTTGCTCAGCCCCGGCAGCCTTTTCGCCGTGCTTTTCTTCCTGGCCTTTTTGGGCCTAGGACTCTTTTACATCATCAGGACCAAGGCGCTCGAATGGGATTAACCTCCGCCCTCAATGACGCCATCACCACCAATTTGGATTTCGCCATCAATTGGGCGAGAGCCAATAGCATGTGGCCCATGCCTTTCGGTACGGCTTGCTGCGGCATTGAAATGATGGCCACCTTCATGTCGAAATACGATGCGTCACGCTTCGGATCAGAAGTGCTCAAATTTTCGCCGCGCCAAAGCGACTTGCTCATTGTCTCCGGGCGCATTTCGCTCAAGATGATGCCGGTTTTACAGCGCATTTGGGAACAAATGCCTGAGCCGAAGTGGTGCATTTCCATGGGTGCTTGCGCCTCTTCGGGCGGTGTCTTCGACACCTATACCCTCATCCAAGGCGTGGACCAGTTTATTCCCGTTGACGTCTATATTCCCGGCTGCCCGCCGCGTCCTGAAGCCTTAATCGACGGCCTGATGATGATTCAGGAAAAGGCCAAGAAAGGCAAGGCGCGCTCGCAAGAATATGTGGTGAATGACCCGGCCATGGACACATCGCTTTCAACAGCCGCTCGCACGCCCGATACCTTTTATAGCCATCCCGCTCCCCATTTGGCCGCTGCCGCCGAAAAATTGGAAACCGCACGCAAAGGCGGTTGCTGAAATGTCGGTTAACACGCCGGTGACTCCCATGGTATTCAATGCCGCCAACTTGGCCGTGGTCGAGGAAAAGGTCAAGGCCAAGCTCGGCGACAAGCTTTTGCATCATGAAGCGAAAGAGCTTTATCACCAATTCACGGTGGATGGCAGCGAGGCCAAGGCCCTCATCGGCTGGTTGCGAGCTGCGGCCGACCTAGGGTTTCACTATTTCATCGATTTGACCGCCGCGGATTATTTGAAATATGGCGTGCGGCCTTCCGAGCGTTTTGCGGTGGTCACCACCTTGCTTTCCCCCGCCTTGGGCGTGAAGGTGCAGATCAAGGCGCTGGTCTCCGAAGAAAATCCCCAAGTCGATTCCATCACTGATTTCTTTCCCGGCGCCAATTGGACCGAGCGTGAAGTCTTCGACTTGTATGGCATAAACTTCGTGGGTCATCCCAATATGCAGCGCATCTTGATGCCAGAAGATTTTGACGGTCATCCCTTGCGCAAAGACTATCCCCTGCGCGGACGCGGCGAACGCGGCAACTTTCCCGTCTATCACGCCGTTCCGATGGAGAAGGCCCCGAACCGTCCGGACTAATCCGGATTTCGCGCCACACAACCATGTATTCCTACGAACAAGAAATCGTCGAGCAAGAAGACAATATCGTCCACATGAATGTGGGCCCTTCGCATCCGGCCATGCATGGCACTTTGCGGGTGAAAATGCAGGTGAGGGGCGAACGCATCCTCAAGTGCGAGCAAGAAATCGGCTTTTTGCATACCGGCTTCGAGAAGCTGGGCGAGCATCGCAGCTACAATCAATTCGTCACCTTGTCGGATCGCCTCAATTATTTCTCGCCGCTGAATAACAATATCGGCTTCACCGTGACCGTCGAGGAAATGCTGGGCATAGTCCCGCCGCGACGCTGCCAAGTGATTCGCACCATTTTATGCGAATTGTCGCGAATCGCCGATCATTCTCTGTGCGTGGGCGCCTTGGCCATGGACTTGGGCGCATTCTCGTCCATTCTGTGGACTTTCGTCGAGCGCGAAAAGCTTTACGACGTCTTCGAGGCCGTCACCGGCACCCGCCTCACCACGAGCTATGCCCGCGTGGGCGGCATTGCTTTCGATTTGCCCGAGGGCTTCGACAAACGCGTCAACGCCGTGCTCGACAGCATGGAACGCACGCTCGGTGTCTTGCGCGATAGCTTTTACAAGAACCGCATTTTCATCGACCGCACCCAAGGTGTGGGCGCGATTTCGGCGGATGATGTCATGGCCTATGGCATCACCGGGCCCATGGCGCGCGCGAGCGGCGTGGCCTATGACATGCGCAAATTCCGGCCTTATTTGATTTACAATGAGCTCGATTTCAAGGTGCCGACTTATGATGCGGGCGATTCGATGGCGCGCTTCAAGGTGCGTATCGACGAAATGGAAGAGAGCATCAAGCTAGTGCGCCAAGCCATGAAATTGCTTGAGCCGGGCCCGATTCAATATCAGGATCAGAAAAAGTCCTTGCCCGACAAGACTTCGACTTATCGCGACATGGAATCGCTGATTCACCATTTCAAGATGATTATGCCGGGCGAAGACCATGGCTTGCATCCTGCCGTGGGCGAATATTATGGATCCACCGAAGCGCCCAATGGCGAGCTCGGATTCTTCATCGTCTCCGATGGATCGAGTAATCCCTATCGCGTGCGCATTCGTCCGCCTTCGTTTATCAATTATCCGATTTTCCCGAAATTGATCGAAGGTTCAATGCTGGCCGACTTGGTGGCCATCTTGGCGAGCTTTAATGTGATCGCGGGCGAGCTGGATAGGTGAAAACCTTGCTGAGTGCGGCGACCCTCGCCGCACGAGTGGCTCGCGTGGCAAAATTGGGCGTTAGGTTGATCTATAGATAAGCAATAGAGCGAATGCTACAAATCATCTTATTGTCACGATTTCCTTTCCTATACAGAATTAACGGCGCATAAATTGGGGATTTCTCTGGTATTGAGTCACATAAGGCTTTGCCTGGCCTTTGAAACCAAATGCTATGAATGGAAATCCGTGCGAAAAGTGACCCTGCCGGTTTTATGGCTGCTCTTCCTATTTCTTCTTGCGCCTGCCTATGCCCAAGACCTCCTAGCCATACCCGATCTAAAAAGTCGAGTCACTGATCAAACGGGCACTTTGAGCGAAATAGCCATCGAATCCATTTCAAATCGACTGCAGGAACTCGAAACAAAAAAGGGTAGTCAGGTCGCGGTTTTGCTGGTGGCCACAACTCGCCCGGAAACCATAGATGCCTATTCGATTCGCGTTGTGGAACAATGGAAATTAGGCCGCAAAAACATGGATGACGGAGTCCTATTCCTCATCGTAAAAGAAGACCGCACCATGCGTATCGAAGTCGGTTATGGGCTGGAAGGCGCCTTGACCGATGCCCTTTCGCGTCGAATTATCGATGAAATGGTGACACCACTATTCAGCCTAGGTGATTTCGGGGGCGGTATTAGAGCTGGGGTCGATGCCTTGGCTAAGGTGATAGAGGGAGAGACCTTACCTGAACCGGAATATGTGCCACCGGAAAAAGAATGGTTTAGGTGGTCGACGGAATTAACCTATTCTGTTTTTGTCCTGTCCTGCATCGGTGGCTTCTTCGGCTCCTTTCTTTACCCGGTCCGCATGGCTTTGGCTGCCGCCTTGATTTCCATTCCGGTTGGGTTTTTCTTTTCCGATTCCTTTCTTGCGATATTATTGCAAGCCGCTTTAATTTTCCTTGGAAGCCTTTGTTTTTTCGTCATGGTATTGCTGAATGGCGATGGCAATTCTTCAAACTCTCGAAGATCTAGTTCGGGGTGGGGTTCCAGCAGCGGTGGCCGAAGCTCCAGCGGAGGAGGCGGAGGATATAGCGGCGGAGGGGGTAGTTTCGGTGGTGGCGGTGCGTCGGGGAAATGGTAGCGCATATGAAAATCTTACTCTCATCCGAAATCATCGCCGCGCGCGTAGCCGAATTGGGGCGCGAAATCGCTCGCGACTACGAAGGCCGTGATCTCGTTCTGGTCTGCTCCCTGAAAGGAGCCTTCGTCTTCACTGCCGACTTGGCACGCGCCATCGGGATTCCGCTACGCATCGAATTCATTCGCGCCGAAAGCTATGGTGACGCCACGGTTTCTTCGGGTTCGGTGCGTATCAACGAGGTCACCGATCTCGCACTCGATGGCTGCGATCTTTTGCTGGTGGAAGACATTGTCGATACCGGCCGCACTTCAACGCGTTTGCTGGAAGTGCTACGTGCGCATAAGCCCGCGAGCCTGAAATTAGCGTCTTTACTTTTTAAGCCGTCACGGCAAATCGTAGCCGTGCCTATCGACTATCTCGGCTTCACCATCGAGGATGAATTCGTCGTGGGTTATGGGATGGACCATGCGGGCTTGCACCGCAACTTGCCTTATCTTGGGGTGCTGGAATAAGGGCTCGGGAGCCGACCGAGGACATTTCTCGGATGTCTCTCATTCCCTTTGCGTGAGAACCTCGACCCTTCTCGCTTGGAGAGCTTCGCTCCAACCTTGGTGGTTGTGCTCTTGCTCCTAATGGGGCCAGAAACCGAGTATCGATTCTTATATGACCTTTCATATGGCAAGGCGGAGGCATAGACCAACTCGACTCCACCTTCCGGAAAGTCGGCGACCCTAGCGCGCACGATAAAAGGCCTTGGCGAAAGGAATAATCCATTTCGGTCGCGAGGCAAGGTATCCAATATTTCCAGGTTGCCTCCAGAGACTAACCCTAAGGCGATAGCCGTATCGCGGAGTAAGGGTGCTTTATCTGACACGCGTATGCGGACCGTTTGTCCTGCCTCCCATTCAGTCACGGCGCTGTCTTTATTGGCCTGCCACACCTGAACATCAAAGGGGGATTCCAGCGGTATCAAAGGTAGAGTCGCCACATTGCTGAATACCCATTGCCCCGAAGCATTTCTGGCTTGAATAGCCATTTCGACAAAGCCCACCGAATCCGATTCGGCAAAGGGAGCGGAGACTTGCAGGGAATTGAATCCCATCTCGATTGGGGATCCCGGCTGGGGTATCAAAGAGGCAGCGGGTGTAATGCCTATGCTTACACCTCCAAAGCCAAGGGTATTGGGCGACAAACCTCGAATTGCTCGTAAATAGATGATGCGTAAATTCGCGAGAGGGCCGTCCCAGCCTTTGACAATAAAATTCAAAGTCCATTTTCCATTTTCAGGCAGGACTGGAGTGAGTGGAATAATGTGCAAGGACCCTGATGACCGCTCGCTGGCGCTTAAGGCACCGATGGATGCGGTATCTCCTGAAGTCGTCATGTAGCCGAATTCAGCCCAACCCTGCTTGCTGAAAAAGGGTAGTTGTTCACGAATGGGCTTTAGAAAATCAGCATCGCGCGAATTCACCGAAACGAAATCGGTTTCAAGCCAACGATTATTTGCATCGCTGGAAATGGAAGAGCCAGTTTGCCCTCGGCCAGTAATGCTGGCACCAGGGTAAAATCCTAGCGGACCCTTTTCCAAAATCTCTTGGGGCCCCGCCAGGAAGGGAAGGATGAATTTTACCATCGGACTATCCAGATCCGGCGTCGGCATGCCATTTAGGATTCTGACTGCGCGGAATAAATGGACCACGGAATCAGCGATTAGGACCTGCTGTTTTCCCTCGTCATATCTTTGCACCCTCATGCTAACTGAATCCCGCGGGGGCTTTCCCCACTGGGCCGCAAGGAGATTGTGTTTGCTGCGCTTTTGAAATAGTGGCAGCATTTCCTGAAAAGAATTGGGAAAGGGCGCAGCTGGGTCATTGTCATAATGATAAGGACGGCCAAAGCAATTATTGGCCAATAAATACTGAGAGCCCGGCCGATAATTGCCAATCAATAGGTGAGAATTCTCGTGGAAAGTGTTGTTGTGAATGGCCATGGAGCTAAAGGCAGCATTTTTGAACAGAAATGCTCCACCGGGATAGTTTTGACCGTCAAGCAACGATTTTACTTTAGACACATTTTCATCAGCATGATGGTTTTGATAAATCCTATTGTCACGGAAAGTGCTTCCCAGTCCGCTTGTCGACTCGATAAAAAATCCGAAGGCATTATGGTGAACTGCATTGCTTGCTATAAGGTGATTGCCCTGGGCCAAGGAGGACAGTGGGGCCAGTCGCACCGGATATTCCCCAAAGGCAAAGGGGCCGGAGACTTCCGCATTGCGGAGGTATAGCCCGAAAAAAGCATTCGCAATTTCGCAATCCAGGATTTGGATATTTGCAGAATTGATTACGACCACTCCCACATTGCCATGGAATAAGGGATTTAGCGGCCCGCTGCAATCGACGCCATTCCCCCAAACCTGAGAATAGGCAAACGGAGTTTGCCCACCTCCATCGATGGCAATTCCCTGTATGCGTACAAACCTCGCGCCGAGCAGACGCAAGGCCCCATTTCTCAGATAGGTGATCTTGCTGGTATCCTGGGCTTCTTGGCAATTTTTCGGGCCGATATTCTCACCATCGAGCCAACGAATTCTGGGCTTAGATAGGGAGCTTGGGAACGACGAATGCAAGGTGAAATGATGAAGGGAGGCTGGCAAGGTGACTTGCTCTTCATAGGTAGCCGTATCCAGAATGGTGAGGGTGTCACCCGCATGTGACGCATTCACTCCCGCTTGTAGGGTGGTAAAATCCGCCGAACTGGTTTTCGAGACGGTTCTCTCCGTAGCAAAAGCGGAAAAACAGCTTATGCCTAAAAGCAAAAAAAGGTGGGTCAGCTTAGGCGGCAATGAACGTGGAAACAACATGTTTTGGCCTTGGTTGGGAGCGGGGAAGTTCGCGAAAGCACCAGTGGACTGCAAAGGTTAGCAACGGTAGTGAAAGGTGAACCCACGAATGGGCATTCTGTCCCAGTCTTGAGCATTCTGTCCCAGCCTTGAGCATTTTGTCCCAATATTCCAAAGCTGGCCTTAAACCTTAATGAAATTTGCGCTGACTGGATGTGAGCTTGATCACAGGGTCGAAGGTCGGTCCAAGCTATCTTTCCGCTCTGAAAAACATCATCACTTTGATGTTTTAAGGAAATGGCTCATGCGAATCCGTACTCCGTTCTTTGTTGTCCTCGGTCTCTTGTTAGGAGTGGCGACGAGTCAAAGACCCCATGCAGCCCCTAGCTCCACCAAACCTTTCCGCATGAATTCCCAGGCCATTCACAAGGCCTATACCGAAAGTGAATGGGAATACCTCAAAACCAATCTTGAGGGAGTCTTGCGCACCAAGGGGGATGCAAATGTGCCCCGTGAAGATCGCATTGTCGCCTACAAATACCTGGGAGTCATTTGCGCCGCAGATTCCGGGAGTCGTCCGAAGGCCATCAGCTATTTCAATCGATTGCTGGATTTGAGCCCCGCCATCGAACTTGTCGACTTATTTCCATCGGAAAGAGTGATTGAGGTTTTCAATTCGGTGAAAAGGGAAAAGGCAAGCCAGGCGGAATATGTCAAGAACCATGATCAATTCGGAAATCTGATTCACAAGGATAAAAGCAAAAAGGAAGAAACCCTCCCGATGCCAAAACCTGTCGTGTCCAGGTCGGATACGAAGTCTTCCTCTTGGCTATGGTGGACGGCAGGCTCGGCAATCGCCGTGGGAGCCGCGGTCAGCGCCTTTGTCCTTATCCAATCCGAACCGGAAACCAAGACTACTACAAGCAAACGTCAAATAAACGGCGAAACCCCGGTGAATCCATGAACAGTTTTTCCCGGTTTCGAATCATGAAAAATCTCAGCCGAATCTTGGTTGTCGTCCTGGGCCTGATTGCTTTTGGCCTATTGAGCTGCAATTCAGTGGAAACGGTCACCGAGCAAGTCATCGACGTCAAATTGAATCCGCAACTGTCCAAGGATTCTGGACTTTTTACCACGTTGGAAGTCAATATTCTGCGCACCGACAGCTCGGTATTGATCCACAAGATTTTTAATGGCGAGTGGAAAGACAATGCCGACCATGAGCTCAAAGGTTTAAACTTGGGCAGCAATCCCCCCGACAAATACTTGATCGAAGTCAAAGGTTTTTCTGGCGATACTCTAAAAATTCACTTCTTCATCCCCGTAGATAAGGATTCCGTGGGCACCATAGTCCATGTGCGCATCATTACCACGGTAGCACTCAAGTCCATAGAACTAAGTGATTCGGCCATCACCCTGGCCATAACCAGCAAGCCTCGCCGGGTCTTGGTCACATGGAAGCCCGATTCAGCCAAAGCCCTGATCGCCTTCACCGCCGTGGACACGTCCATAGCCAGGGTGGATGCAACCGGTCTCATCACTCCACGCGATACGGGATCAACCCGGATTATTGCTACGGCCAATGGCAATCCTTTATTGCGAGACACGGTTCTGGTTCACGTCATCGCAGCTCCGACCATTTCTTCGATTGCCTTCGTGCGGCCCGGCCCTACAGTTTATGTGGGCTCCATCGGCCAATCACTGAAATACACGAATTTGCCGGACAGCATCACTCCTGCAGTGGAATTTTTTTCAAGTGATACCAATGTCATACAGGTTTCCGGTTCCGGACTCCTCAAGGCTAAAGCCGAAGGAAAAGCCACCATCACCATTCAGGACCTGGGTTCGCTGAAATTCGATACCTTGATTCTTTCCGCCAAGCGAGACGCCCCCGTGCTGGATGCCGGCCCCGATCAAAGCGTAGCACCGGGCCAATCCGTCAGCTTTAAGGTGAAGGTCACTCAGGAATTCGGCGGTGTCCTGCTGACATGGGATTTCAATAACGATGGCAATCCTGAAGGAAGCGCCAATTCAGACACCGCCACGGCCACTTACACTTATTCCACCGCAAATGATTATGTCGTCGTGTTCACGGCCAAAGACGGGGAAGGGAATGTGATTACCCTCGTTCGACGAGTGCGTGTCGGCGGCAATAAACCCCTGATTTCCATTACCAGCCCAAAGCAGGACACGACGGTCAATACGCCATCCATTAAGGTACGGTATGTCGTGGGTGGATTGCCGGATTCCACGGTCTTTTCATTGATTGATGGGAAAAATGTCTTATGGATCAAGAAGTCCAATGAATTCGGCAAAGACTCCACCTCGGTCGCTGTCACCTTAGACACCCTGCCGCCTGCAAAACCGATTTTTACCACGGTCGACACCCTCGTCGCTAAGGCGCCAATCTGGAGTTGGAAAGGCGGAGGCGGGGGCAATGGGACATTCCGAATCCAATTTGGATCGACCTCGGAACTCGAAACAAAACTCCTGACTTTCACTCCAGCGTATAACCTTAAGGATAGCGCTTATAGTTTAAAGGTGCGGGAACGCGACTCGGTTGGCAATTGGTCTGCGTGGGTCAGCCAGAGCATTCGAGTGATAACCACCGGCCCGCTGGCCCCACAGGTAGTGGGTAGCGCGGTGTTGACCAATGCCGCTCCAACTTGGAGTTGGACGGGATCGGGCAGGGTCGGAGCCAAGTTTCAGATTCGCCTTTTCAAGACCGGCACGGCGGTCGCCATTGACAGCATTGAAGCCACCAGCTTGACTTATAGTCCTGCCGCAACCTTATTCAACAATTCAAATGACATCGTATTCACTGCTCGAGTGCGAGAACAGGATGCCTTGGGCAATTGGGGCGGCGATGGCTTTGCGGATGTCCATGTGGATAATGTCGCTCCCAACTCGCCAGTACCTAATGCCATCGCATCACCCACAAGTTCGGCCACGCCGACCTTTACCTGGGTTTCCGGGGGCGGTGGAGATGGCAATTTCCAAGTCAAAATGGACAACAATAATTTCGCAACCGGTGCCATACCCGTTACTGGCCTGACCTATACCTCGCCTGCCCTTACCGACGGAAGCCATACCCTGTATGTTCGCGAAAAGGATGCGGCAGGAAATGGGTCGGCCGCTCCGGCCTCCATTCCCGTGGTGGTGGATTTAACCGCGCCCACCGTCACCATTACCGGAGGAAATCGCACCATCACCTCGACAGCGACCACGCTTGCCTTTACCACTTCCGATGGCACCGGTTCGGGAGTGCAAGGCGCGGTCTGTAGATACGGCGTATCAACCGTTATCGCTACCACAACAGGCACGGTCTGGAATTGCGCCATCTCGGGCCTCAATACCGTCACCACGACCATCACGGTGGAAGCGACCGACCGAGTCGCTCGTAAAGGCACGGCTTCGGTGGTGCTCACGGTCAATATCCCCATTCCCCTGGTGACTATTGATGCAAAATATCAGCGATATACGACAGCTTCCGATACGGTGACGGTCAGCTACCGAGTCGACGGGGCGGCCAATAGCCAATTCTTTACCTTGAGCACCCAGGGGGACAATGCCATGACCATCAATGGCCCGGTCAATGCCGTGGGGCAAAGGACATCCGCCATAGCTCACCTGTTTTATTGGCCAAAAGTGGTTTTCGTGAAATTGGGCAATACGACGAATCAAACGGGATTGAATTGGGATCAGGCCTATGGTGATTTAGATGCTGCTTTGCAATCCACACGAGGCAGCACTTCGGGAAACCAAATCTGGGTGACTACGGGAAACTATGTACGGCCCGATAACGCTTCTTTTTCCTTGGCAGCCGGGGTCAGCCTCTATGGTGGATTCGCTACGGCTGGAACCGGCGTTCAAGTGTCGGAAAGAATATTGACCTCGCCGTCCATTTTAACCACCCCAAGCCTTTGCGATCAAAGGGTGGTGATGACACTCGTGTCCAGGGATACTTTGGATAATTTCAACTTTGTCCCGGGTTGCCCAGGTGGGTATGGAAAGGCCTTTGAAATAGATGGAACGGGCCTACTCCTCGCCAATGTGAAGGCCGATGGCTGGAACCTCGGAGAAACCAATTTGATCACAGTCACGGACAATTCTTCCGCAACCATCCGAAACTCAAGTTTTTCCGACAATACTTCCGGCTTCGCCCCCTATTTTTCGGTGGGGTCCGATGCCACCTTGGATTTTTTTGCCACCGTCATGAATAGAAACGAATTTTCGGTTATTGATCGTGGAATTATTTCGGCCTACGACGGCGCCAAAATAAGGCTTCTCAACGGATCTCAAATTACCAGCACCAAAACCGTTTCGACATCCTACTATCCGCTGGAGCTAGGCGCTGGCACGGAAGTGGCGGTATCTACATCCTCTCTAGTTGTACCCGTGGGCGTCAATGGTGAGGGAAGAAGATGCTACAGCGAAACCCTGCCTTGTCCATAGAGCCGGTCTCCTAATTCCTTTGGAGACCCGCTCTAGCGGTGGTTTGTTTTCCCTAGACCGGAATCTTCCCCCTTTTCCTCCAGCGGGGCGTGGCTAAATGCGCGATTTTGTAGTCTCTTGGAGGCCTTCATGCCATTCCCCGTTTTGCCCCTGCCCCGAAGCGTCATAGCGGCTTTGAGCTGTTTTGTCGGCATTTCTTGCCTTGTGTCCGCAAAGGTACAGGCCCAAGCCGCCGATCCTTGCCTTACCGTGGCGGACAGCGAAATCAAAAAGACCTTGCTCACTTCGGCCTTGGTCAATCCCATGGAAATAGCCATTGCGCCCGACAAGCGCATTTTCATCGTGGAAAAGGTCTCGGGAAAAATCCGAATATACGATCCCGCGAATTCTCAACTCACCGATGCCGGGACCATCGCCGTCTACTCGCCCACTCATGAAGGCTTGCTCGGTATTGCCCTCGACCCGGGCTTCGCCACCAACCATTTCGTTTATGTGTATTACACGCATCAAAGCGATGCCAAGCATGAATTAGCCCGCTACACCGAAAGCGGCGGAAAATTAGCCGATGCCACCAAGGTCATTGTGCTCACCATCACGGGCGTGCGCTGGAGCAATCAGCATCACTCCGCGGGCTCCATGGCTTTTGGTCCCGACGGCAATCTGTATTTATCCACCGGGGAAAATGTCGACCCGAATGTTTCCGACGGCTATGCCTCGGTGAATGAGACCAAGCGCCTCGAAGACACCCAGGCGACTGCCGCCAATACCAATGATTTGAATGGCAAGATTCTGCGCATCCATCCCGAGGCCAATGGCACCTACACCATTCCTGCGGGGAATTTATTTCCAGCCACAGCGAAAACCCGCGGCGAGATTTACACCATGGGCCACCGCAATCCCATTCGCCTGGCCATCGATTCCAAAACGGGCTGGGTTTATTGGAGCGAGCCTGGGCCGGATGCCACCGCCGAAAGCGCGACGCGAGGGCCGGAAGGCCGCGATGAAATCAATCGCGCCAAAGCCCCGGGCTTTTTCGGTTGGCCTTATTTCGTGGCTGAGAATTTGCCCTATGTCATCAATGGGGCGAAAAAAGATCCGGCCAAACCGGTGAATCGTTCGCCCCTCAATACCGGCGATACCCTTTTGCCTCCAGCACAACCGTCCTTGCTCAGCTATCGCGATGCGGGCCATGCGACCTACCCCGCCTTCGAAAACAATGCCGCTCGCGCCGCCGTTTTGGGCGGAATCTATCGCTTCAATTCGGCGCTGACTTCCCCCAGTCGCCTGCCTCCGCGCTTTGACGGCAGCCTTTTCATCATGGACTGGTCACGCGATTGGATCAATGAAGTGACCTTCAATGCCGAAGGAAATGTAAGTGCCGTCACACCCTTTTTGAAAAGCCCCCGCCCCGATGGACCCATAGACATGGCCTTCGGACCCGATGGCGACATGTTCTTACTCGAATACGATGCGCATGCCCTGTATCAAGTCAAATATTCCGGCGCTTGCAAAATGGACGTGCCCTCCGGGATTCAAACTCAAGGCGCACGCAAAAATCAGCGACGCATTCCCTTGCACGCTTATGTGGGCTTGCATGCCGAAGCGCATTCTATGCATTGGGCCTTGGGGCGGCATTAAGACTTAGCCTAGTTCGGGGTTGGCTCCGCCTCCCCCGCCGTCAGCCGGCCTCAGCTTAGAGTACTTGTCGGCATCCGGCTCCCCTCCGGCCACCCACGATGTGACGGCGGTCACAACGCCAAAGCAGGGCATGGCGTACATTAAGGGACCGCGCAACGGACATTTTGAATTGGCTATTTTTGCCCCCTCCCGGGGCAAGTGCTTCGGTCGAGCTTATTGGAATAAAAATGAAATACCTCACGGTGGGCCTACTTGGCCTGTCCCTTTGTGCATGTGCGTCTATGCAAACCATTCCCGCGGATAAAGCCACCCTTTCGGAATTGCAAACGGGCCATCCCTTGCGGATCACTCCCAAAAACGGATCCGAATTCAGCGTGCGCTTCCAAGAGTTGGAAGGGGATACCCTGACTGGACTTCGCCACAATAAAGAGCGCAAAGTAGCCCTGGCCGATATCGAAGAGTTGCGTGCGAAGAAAGTCTCGGCGAGCCGAACCCTTATCCTCATCGGTTCGATACTGACCGGGATTGGGATGATGGCCTATGTGATGACGCACCCGGACTGAGTTCAAACTCCCAGGGGAGGCGCCCCTTGGGGCGGAAGGGGGTAGGCCGAGACCCCGCAGCTCGGCGAGGAGGCTCGGCCGAGGGGGAGGGCATGAATTGCTTGAGCGTGAACCCGAAACAGGCGGGGAAAAACCCGATGGGTTCACGCGGAACAGGGAGGAGTTGCTAGCCCTCACCCATCTAATGTTACACGTTTACCAAGTGCGTCAACTTTTGGCACTTGCCATCAATTATTGCCAGAAATAGTTACAATATCCGCGCTTGTGCGACAATTGAAACGAATCGGCATTACCAAACCGGCCTGCCATTTGCTTTGATTCTCGCTCCAAGAGTCAGCCAGGGACGGCGAACTAGCGAGGGTTATGGAAACCGATATCAAGAACATGTGGCTGCTCACATGTACCGGCCTGGTTTTTTTCATGCAGGCAGGGTTTTGCTGCCTGGAAGCAGGCTCCGTAAGACATAAGAACAGCATCAATGTGGCGCTGAAAAATGTGGTCGATTTCCTCGTCGCCACTTTCTGCTTTTATTTGGTCGGTTATGCCATGATGTTTGGCATCGACGGACTCACCGGATTTGTCGGTAAACCGATCTTTTTTCTTAAAGGCCTGACCGAGGCCGACAGCTTTCCCTTCTTATATCAATTGGTGTTTTGCGGCACGGCTGCCACCATAGTTTCGGGTGCCATGGCGGAGCGCCTGCGTTTTCTGCCTTATATACTGGGCTCGGGCGCGCTTTCCTTGATCATTTATCCGATATACGGACATTGGGTATGGAATAGCGAAGGCTGGCTGCATCGCATGGGTTTTCATGACTTTGCCGGCTCTTCCGTGGTGCATTTGGTGGGAGCCTCGGTGTCCTTGGCGGGCATTATCAAGTTGGGGCCGCGCTTGGGTCGCTTTGATCGCTTTGGCAAGGTGGTCGATATTCATGCGGCCGATGTGCCTATGGTGGCCTTGGGAACCTTCATTTTGTTTTTCGGATGGATAGGCTTTAATGGCGGTTCGGCTCCCTTCGGCGCGCATACCGGCACCATCGTTTTGAATACGGTTTTCGGCGGTGTCTTCGGAGGTCTGGCCTGCTTGCTTTTCGGTTGGGCTTTGCAAGGCATTAGCGGCGCTTCAACTATCATGAATGGCATTTTGGCGGGCTTGGTGGCCATCACCGCTTGCGCCGACATTGTTTCGCCGGCGGCTTCGGCCCTCATTGGCGCTGCCGGGGGCCTCGCCTTTTATTTCGCCGACCGATTATTGCTTTTGGCCAAGCTGGACGATGCCGTGGGCGCGGTTCCGGTGCATGGGGCGGCGGGCATTACCGGTATTTTGCTGACCGGCATTTTCGCTCCCAATAGCTATCTCGTTTCCACTTCGCAGGAATTGGGAATCACGCTCACGCGATCCGGTTTGGTCATGACGCAATTGATCGGCGCGGGGGTTTGCTTTTTGTGGGCCTTTCTCGTGGGCTATTTATGCTGGTCCATTATCGGACGCATTTCTCCCCTGCGCGTCACCGCCGACGAAGAGACCGTGGGACTCAATTATTCGGAGCATCAGGTGCGCAGCCCCGTCGATGAAATGGTGGGCTATGTGATAGCGCGCTCCACCAATGCCGGCGATCTACGCCGCCCCGACGAAGCCGATGCGGGGGAATATCTTCGCTTGGTGCAAGCCATCGAAGGCTGGAGCCGCAAACTCGAAAAGGAGCGCGAAGAAATCGAGCAGGTCCGCGGCTGGCTCAATCAAGACGCCGATCAGATTTTCACCTTGATACAGCGCTGTCATGAAGAGAATAAGCTCCAAACCCAGAGGCTTGAAGCGGTGTCCCGGAAAATCGATAAAGTGGAAAAAGATTTGCGCATGCGCGCGGCTTGGTCCGATGGCAATTCCGCGCTAGCCGACGAAGTCCTGGAAAATGTGAAGGAAAAATTGGTGGAGATGCAAACGGGTAGCACCAATATGACCTATTACTGGGATCAATTGCGCAATCTGGGTTCTTCGCTTTTCCGCAATACGCGCACCTTGCCCTCCCCGGCAAATGCCCAAGTCCAAGCGGGACAAGCCTAAAACATGCTGCTCACTGGAAAAGTTCTCGGCCGTTGCTATCTCGAAAATCTGATTGGCGAGGGTTCGTCTTCGCAAGTCTATAAAGGCATGCACCAAACCCTCGGCATTCCCGTGGCGGTGAAGGTCTTGCGCACCCAGCCCCATGGGCCCGGCGCTTCGCAAATGACTTCTTTTCGTGATCGTTTTCGCCGCGAAGCGCAAATGGCCGCACGCCTCAATCACGAGGGCATTGTGCGCGTGCTCGACTTCGGCGAAGACATGGGCCTGCTTTATCTGGTGATGGAATTCGTCGGCGGCCATTCCCTGATGGAATACTTGCGCCGCTCCGGTCCCGTGCATGAGGAGTTAGCGCTGAAAATCATTGGCCATGTCGCCTCGTCCATGCAGGTGGCGCATAGCCAACAAATCCTGCATCGCGATCTCAAGCCCGCCAATATTCTCGTGACCAAGGAAGGCAAGCTCAAGGTTTCGGATCTCGGCCTCGCCAAGGACATGACCCAAATCGACTTGACGGCGGCCGACACCACGCTGGGCACGCCCACCTACATGGCACCCGAATGCTTCACGCATGGCAAGGCCATTGGCCCCGCTTCAGATATTTATTCTCTCGGCGTCATTCTCTATGAATTGATTCTGGGCCGTCCGCCTTATACGGGCACCTTGAATCAAGTGATTTCAGCCCATTTGCATACTGAGCCGAATTGGGGGGCCGACAAAAACGGATCTCATATCGCCTTTACGCCTGGTACCTTGCGCTTGCTAAAACATCTTCTCTCTAAAAAAGCCGAAGATCGCCCCGCCTCTTGCCGCGATGTGGTTGAGCTCGTGCAAATACGCCTGCGCGAAATTCGCGGGCTCGCCCCCGTCGGCCCCGGCAGCGAAAGCCTACGCCGCGCCGAAAATCTCGTCGACTCGAGCACTTTCAAAAAGCTCGGCGAATTCATGGAAAAGAATCTCGGCTCGCGCACCAGCGAATACCAAGGAAAAACCGTGGTACATACCACGGGACGCGAAAGATTTTTGGTGTGGGTGCTGCTTGCGGCTTTTCTGGTGGGCTTGGTCGTCGTTTATTTGAAAATGCGGTGAAGGCAGTAAGGGTAACGCTTAAGATACGGGGGGCTCAGCCTCTCGTATCGCGCAATCCAATCGCCCCCCTGCCTCGGCCCGCCTTGCTCCGTCGCCTAGGTCGGCCTCTGAATCCCCCGCGTCCTTGGTCAGGTTCTGCACTTGTCATAGCCCCATCAGCGGGATTGGTGGTGTCGAGCTTGGGAACGGTATCTTTTTTAATGATATAAACCGGACCAATTACTTAAATATTTCTAATTGAGGTTTCCGCATTACAAAAAGGACATTGCCGATGTCATTCTTCAACCGACTTTCGGGTCTGATTGCACTTCTCTGTTTGCCTGCATCCGCTTGGTTTTTGCGGCCGACGACTTTCGACCTCAAACTGGTGCAATGGGATCCCGTTCAAAGGATATTCATCGCGTCCGATTCTTCGAATCATGCCTACTCGTCTTTGGATGGGAAAAATTGGAGTGCCTATACGGGCTCGAGGGCGAACGGGGTACAGAATATCGATGAATACAAATTTCCCCCGTCCGTTACCCCTTCAGGATACACTCTTAGTCCCATAACCGTTAATAAAAATTCCGCGAATCAGCTTACGCACAATGGCGCCGTGGTCTGGAAACCGATGATTGCCGATACCGTCACCGGGAATGTTCCGCGGTTGGGATTTCTTTCCGGCACGCCGGATCGGATCGTTGCTTTGGGTGCCCTCAGCCTGAATTATTTCGGGACCCGCATTAACTCCTATATACTCTCAACGGCAAACGATGTCGCCTGGGACACCACCCAAATCGAAACGAGTAGTGCCTTGGACACGGCATTCTGGACGGGAAGCATGCTGGTGGCAGTCAGTGGCGATGCGACGGCCCTTTCGCGGGATGGGAAAAAATGGAACTTCAATTTCGATTATGTGCCGTCCCCAACCAACTACCTGTACACGGAACAGACATGCTACAAGAAAAAAGTTTCGGGAAAAACCATCATTAAAAACATTGGCATCCATTCCTCCGGATGGGGAACCGACCGATGGGATCCGTTGCTCGCGATGGTTCAAATCTCCGACACATCGGTGACCGAAACCAAGGCGAGCCCGGATTATAGCTTTCGTATGCAGGACGCCATTTGCCTGCCTTCGTTTTCGCTTATTGTCGGCAGAGGATCCTATGCGCCAGTGTATAAATTCATGAGTGGCGCATCGACATTGTCGAAAGTATCCGAAGGTTTTGCGGAAGGGATCACGAGTATTTGCTGGAATGGTTCACGGTTCGTCGCGGTCGGCTACAAAGGACTTATCGCGACCTCGGCCAATGGCGCGGACTGGGAACGCGACATGCCTGTCTACCATGATACGACTCTCTCGGGCACGCAAAGCGATGCCAGTTTCGGCGTTTACGGGCACATCACGATTCAGGATGCCGTGATCGCCAATGAACTCCTCGTGATGCCCGGAACTTCTTTTGATATGAAGGAATCTTCAAGCCTCAGTTGTCAACTCTTGGATGCACAGGGTACGCAACGGGATTCCATCCTTTTTTCCCCGATCGACAAGACCAAAGCGTTTAACGGATTGAAGATTAAAAATGGCTCGGTTTCCTACGCGCGAGTGAGTGGCGGACCCGATAATTCCATACCCATTCATACAACCGGGGCCGTCATCTTTTCAAACTGCCGCTTTGGCACCGGCCAAAATAATGCGCCCGCCTTTTTTATCGATGACGGCAATACCCGGATCACAAACTCCATCGTCAATGGGAACTCAGTCACCTCCGCTGAGTCAGGATCGAGTTTCAGTTATCAAAACACGTTGTTTACCGATTCCACCAATTTCACGACAAATGGCTGGCAGAATAACTACCCCAGCCTGGGCTATCTACGCAACTGCACGATTGCCCGCGGATGTCAAATGAATGCGCGTACCCAATATGGCACGGTTTCCACGGGCATTTCATCGACGAACTGCGCATTCATGGACAGTCTCGGATCCATCAAAGCCGATTCGACCAACCACGTCTATTTCACCCGCTGTCTGAGCGGAGAATCGCTTTTCGCGAATCCCAACGCAGGTGATTTCCATTTGTTGAAAAATTCACCGGCAATCGACTCCGGTATCGTCGAAACAAACGACACCATGCCCAGCAGTGCCGATCTTGAAGGGAATAAACGCGTTTTCGGCCGTTCCATAGACATAGGTGCTTACGAATATGGGGGACCCCGCATTGTCGTTCATGCAACAACCCATCCAAAAACGGCCGAACCGATGATCCGAATCGATGGTAAGACCCTGATAGTCAGCGTTATTCCACCGAATTACCTGAGCGGAATTTCCATTTTCGACGCACAAGGCCGCCTTGCCGAAAAATATCTCGATGCATTGCCCGCGACTAAATATCATATCCCGCTATCCCGACTCGGAAATGGCTCTTACTATATCCGAATCGAGACCGGTCTCAAATCGGCAACATACCGCTTCTGAAATAATTTTTGGCAAACCCCGGTTCGAATGATGGATAAATCATTTTGAATTGATTCTCGGGCGTCCGCCTTTTGTGGGCACTTTGAATCAAGTCATATCGGCTCATCTGAATAGCGAGCCCAACTGGGGCTCCGACAAAAACGGCGGCCATGCCGCCTTCGCGCCGCGAACTTTGCGCCGGCTCAAGCATTTGGTGGCGAAAATAAATCGAAGACCGCCGCGCCGAATCGAGCACGTTCAAAAAGCTCGGCGACTTCATGGAAAAAATCTTGGCTCGCGCAGCAGCGAATATCAAGGCAAAACCGTGGTGCACACGACAGGCCAGGAAAGGCCTTTGGTGTGGGTATTGTTGGCAGCTTTTCTGGTGGGCATTATCGTGGTTTATTTGAAATTTCGGTGAAATCAGGGGGCGAATCTGTTTGTTGTTGAAACCGCCTGCGATTTTTCCTGAGAGAGGCTAACTTCTCTAAGCGGGCTTAACCTTTGGTAGCCCTTCGCTGTTCCCGCTCCTGGAAAAAATATGCAGACTCCCCGAAATCTATTGGTGACCTTGGTCGCGCTCGCTTCCAGTTTTTTTACCGGTTTTGCTTCGGCTGAGTCCGCCCCGCCGGAATCGACCAGCAAGGTCAAGCGTGTGCTGCTTTACAGCAAAGTCGGCGGGTGGGTAAGTGTCGATGGTATCCAAGAAACCAAGACTGTCATCGCCTTACTCGCCAAAAGCAAGGGCTTTGTACTCGATACCTTGACCGACGATACCCAATTGACACCGGAATTTTTGAAAAAATATCAAGTCATCATTTGGAATAACAATACCGATGGTAGGGGCTCGGTACCCACGTTCTCGGCGCGTGAAGCGGTGGCGAATTATGTGAATCAAGGGGGTGGTTGGCTCTTGATTCGTTATGCTGGAGACCACTTAGATAGTTGGCCGCAACTCAGAGAGATGCTGGGCACAAAATTCGTAATCCACAGAAAGTTCGGAAATGCCGACTTTGTGCCCGACAGCAGCGCGAAGGGACATCCCGAACTCAAGCATGTGGTCTCCGCCATTCCTGGAACAATTCGGCTGAATGATATTTGGTTTCATTTTGACGCCGCGGTGCGGCCATTGCCTGGCGCGACGGTTTTATTCACCGCGGCCAATGGCGATTCTGGAGTGCTGACTACCTCGCCCAATTCAAACCTCGATCTTCCCGTGGTCTGGGCTAGAACCATCGGTAAAGGCAAACTCTTTTATAGCAGCCCAGGGCACGGCGAAGCTAACGTCACTGCCCAAGCCGACAGCGCCATTCCCAAGCTTTATTGGCAAAGCCTGCGTTGGCTCGCGGGCGATTTTCAAAATGGGTGCACCGACCCCAACTCCCCACGCTTTGATTCCAGCGCCCGCATCGAGGATGGGTCTTGCGCGGCATTGAGTGCGCGCCTGAGCCGCCAGCCCATTTCTAAGGCGCCTCAAATTGTGGCGAGGGCGGGACAAAGAATAAGGCTCGATTTCCCCCATGAAGGTGCTATGCAAATCACGCTTCGTGATATGCGAGGGAGTGTCCTGTCGCGGCAAAGTGTCGTCCGAGGCGTTAAGGAATTTCAGGTAGATGCGGCCCTTAAGCCCGGAATCTATCACTTGGAAGCACGCAGCGGAAAATCATCTGCTCCATTCCGATTGGTCTTGAATTAGGTCATCGGAGTCCGAAATAGTGATGACTTTGCCACGGCCTGTCCAACGTCCCCTCACTTGGAGAGTTTATGTCATCATCTTGTTTGAGGGCTGCCGTTTTAATCGCCCCGATCCTGATTTTTTGTAATAGAGTAGCCTCAGCTCAAACCTCCCCGCCTGAATCCACCAGCAAGGTGAAGCGTGTCTTGTTGTACAACAAAGTGGGTGGGTGGATGGAGCCGTTGGCTATTCCCGAGGTGAATGCCGTGTTTAAGCAAATGGCCGAAGCCAAGGGCTTTGAACTGGATTCCTTAACCGACGATAATCAATTGACACCGGAATTTTTGAAAAAATATCAAGTCATCATTTGGAATAACAATACCAATGGACGGGCTTCGGTTCCGACCGCTTCGGCCCGCGACGCGGTGGCAGAGTATGTCCATCAAGGAGGCGGTTGGCTCTTGATTCGATGGGCCGCCGATCACAACGATACATGGCCGCAACTCCAGGATATGTTAGGCGCGAAGTTTACCAATCATCCACTTCCCGGTAAGGCTGACCTTGTCTCGGATAGCGGCGCGAAGCGACATCCGGAACTCAAACATGTCCTTGCCGCTATTCCCGAATCGATTCGATTGACTGATCAATGGTTCCGTTTCAACGCGAATGTCCGGCCATTAACAGGTGTGACCGTGTTATATGCAGCAAAAAATGGCGAAGCGGGAGTGCTGGCCCCTGGTCCTGATTCAAGCGATGACCATCCCATGGTTTGGGCCCGAAGTATCGGTAAAGGCAAATTGCTATACAGCAGCCCTGGCCAAGGCGCGTCTCATGTCACGGCCCAAGCTGACAGTGCCATCCCTAAGCTTTATTGGCAAAGCCTGCGTTGGCTCGCGGGCGATTTTCAGAATGGCTGCACCGATAAGCTGTCGCCGCGTTATGATTCCAGCGCCCGCATCGACGATGGGTCTTGCGCGGCATTGAGTGCGCGCCTGAGCCGCCAGCCCATTTCCAAGACGCCTCAAATCATGGCGAAGGTGGGGCAAAGATTGCGAATAGATTTGTCAGGGAATATCGATACAAGAATCACGATTCGTGATTTGCGTGGGGCGGTGGTATTTTGGAGAACTATCACAGAAATAACACCAGAATTCAGCCTGGATGCAGCGCTCAATGCTGGCGTGTATCAACTTGAGACGCGAAGCTTGGAAAAAGTAGCGCGCTATCGATTGATAATACAATAGATATCGATTCCGCAATTTGCCCCATCGCTTAAAGATGAGCTTATTGCTCCGTCCTCACGGGGTCGGTTCCCCGCAATTCGTATTCCGATTTTGGACAACGTTTTCGGCGCCCTCCCGACGCCTCCGCTCTCTCCCGAGGAAAAGCAAGCCGTGGCGAATCGTGTGTATCCATATTTTTGGGGACTTAGCGCCGGGGGAAGGCGGACCGCATGCAGGTTGAACGCGCCGATTTGTGCGCACAGGTAACCCATTGGGTTCAGCGTTGGCATCGGCATCACGCAGCGCAATCACCGGCTTGCGATTATGCGCGGGACCTGCGGGAGGTGAACCCAAGTTCGCTTGCATCTCGCAAGTCCGAGTGCGTAGGTCGGAGAAGGTGGTGTGAAATGCACACTTTTGGTGTGAATAGCAAATGAATCGGATTGGGTCGCGGCTAACTTTCCAGGGTGCTTGAATTCTCAAGCGACTCCAAGATCGAACATCATAACCGTAGGTAATGCATGAAACCACTTGTTTTTGCGGCCATTCCAGCCGTGCTTTTATTCGCCGGATGTCAATTCGATATGACTCACGACGAATCTACTTCGGCTAAAAATACGGTTGATAATTCGCCAACCGAATGGCAAGCATTGCCCGAGGGACGCAGTTATTTGTTCACGGGTTTGGATTCAAATCAAATACCCAATTATACCCCCGTCACCTTTACCGACAGTCTTGCCTTAATTGAGGGCGACATTGTGATTGCGAGCGGCGTTCAGGAAGTGGAAGAGTTGCGCGCCAAATTGGTAGACCCGCGTGAAGACAAACCGGTTGGACTGGCCAAGTCATCGGGTTTTGTCTTAAATACGGCCTATACTGGCAAGGCCAATGCCTGGCCCAATGCCGTGATTCCCTACATCGCGGTTGGCAATGTCGACAAGGTTGAAGTTGAAAGAGCCGTTTATGAGTTCAATCAAGCTGGGGGCATTTCCTATATCCCTTGGGATCAAAAAACCTATCCGGTCGTGGTCTTTGTCAAAACCAATGACCCCTTTGCCAACTCGCAAGTTGGCATGGTTTCAGCGAATGGGGTGCAGTATATCCGACTGCCCCAAGCCGCGGTGGGTCGTTCGACTCTTATGCACGAAATGGCGCATACGGCTGGCATGTATCACGAACAAATGCGGCCTGACCGGGCAACCTACGTCAATATTACCACCACCGGCACCGATGATAGCGGTTGGTTCAATTCGAACTGGGCGATTAAAAACGACGGCAATACCGTGGGCGTCTACGATCAAAAATCCATCATGCATTACGGCAGCGGCACCGTCACATACAAGCATGCGACCGGAGCGAACTATACCGTGACCATGACGGCCATCAATGGCCAAGCCCTAGGGGGCGCAGTGTTTACGGCTACCGACAAATCCTCATTATGGGGCATCGGGGTAAATGCCATTCCTCTGCGGCCGGTGGCATTGCTGCCGGGAATACAGGGCAAGGTCACCAAGCTATTCAACACCTTCCCGAATTTCGTGGCTAAAAAATTCATTTGCACCTATGATCCTGTTACTGGCGTCGCCAATATAACATCTATCAATTCCGACAATACCCTTGGTAATTCCTTGCAAAATATAAATGTGGGCGGAGGCTTCAATCTCATCGCTCCTTACTTCGATGCCAATAAAGCACCTTGCTTGATGTTTTACAATTCCACCAATGGCTATGTCCGTCTTTTTTATGTCAATTCAGCCAGCGGGCTTGTAGGAGCAAATATCGCTTCAGGCTATTGGGGAACGGGATGGTCTACCATTGAATATTATCAGTCCGAAGGCAAAATGTTTTTGTTTTTCCAAAACAAAACCAATTTCCTAGTCAATATTTGGTCAGTCAATACTTTGGGCAATATCCAATCGCTAACCTATTCGGACACTTGGACAAATTGGACTTTCTTCCGTCCTTTTTACAGCGAAACCTCCTTGGGAAAAAATTCAGCTTTTTTCCTTTTTGCCGCCTCTACGGGTCTTACCCGCATACGAAGCATGCCTGGTACGGGTAGCATAGGCAATATCGTCGCCGATGTCAGCCTGCCGGGTACTCCGGTCGGTTTGTGGCAATCGGTAACCAAGGCGGTTTTAGCTACGGTGAGCGGAACGACCATGTATCTCTTCGACATGGACAATCGAGGATTCAGAACCACCGGTACCACTATTTTCAGGGTGGGCAATTTGGGAAATACCATTAGCCGTATCGATGCAGCCAATGACGTGGGCTTGGTCAATTACGGTGCCGCCATTGTGGATAATCGCTATTTCGATTATCAGCATGTCTTAGCCTATCAATACACCAACATCCAAGGCTCGGTTTTCCTGGGATCGGGTGCACCTTTCCACTAGACCCTATTTCAACCAAGTCCAGCGGGCCAATTGCTCGCTGGACTTGGTTTTATTTTTAAAAGGTGTGCATAGGTCATTCATTCCATTCGACGGACCCGTCGGGCTATGCATTGCCGCAAAAGCTCGTGCCAGGGTATGTATTTGCTGAAGTCAGAAATTTCGAATACACCGTCACAGGTCGTTTAGGTGGCGGAACCGATTGCGGGCGCTCAAACGCGTCACCGTCCTCACCCACACTCCCACCTCTTCGCAAGTATTGTAAAAGGCGAGAGAGGGCCGCGCCTAAACCCACTGCATCGGCGTCTAAGGCCTGCACGTTCACGCGCAAGTGCGACACGGCTTGCGCCCCCCGTCCACCAGCACGCGAGCCCCGACTTTGTGAGCCATTTCCACGATTTGCTTCACGGGGGTGATGGTTCCCAAGGCATTGGAAACCTGGGTGATGGCGAGGAGCTTGGTGCGATCGTTCAATAGCTTTTGGTATTCGTCCAAGCGGATTTTCCCGGTGGAATCCACGGGTATCACGCGTAGCTTGGCACCTTTTTCCTGGGCGAGAATTTGCCAAGGCACGATATTGGCGTGATGCTCCAAGCGATGATGCAAAATGGCTACGATACCTGGATAATAAAGCAAAACTTGGTCGACGGTATGCGCCGCAGGATCCCCTTGAAAAGCCGCCAAGACGTCGCTGTGGAGTAGGATGCGCAACTTCGGCAAAGCAGAAGCAAAATCGCGTACTATGGTCAAGGCATGCCCGGAAATATCGGTACACTCTTCGCCGCGTTGCCGGGCAATGGTGCCTAATTCAAATCCAGGTCGCCAAGCCCGACTGCATTGAATACCAAGCTTCCAGCGCTGTGACACTGCCCGCGAATTTCAAGCCGAGGGATCGAGATGATATTTCCTTGGAATCTAAGTGCTCTCTCCTTAATCGGATTCAACCTGGAATGCAAGATCGTGTTACTCCTGTTTAGGGGTAACCTCCGGAGTACCGGTCGGCATCCTAGGTCAAAATGGGGATCAAACCCTAATAAGCCACCACGTTTTGACGATCCATCTGAAAAATTTGCACATGCTTGGGCTTGAGGTAAACGGTATCACCGGCCGCGACGGCAAGTTCGCGGTATCGCTTTTTGTCCACCTCGGCACGCACCGGTTCTGGCTTCTCAGGTACTCGTAAATACAGGCGAACGGCATTTCCAACCACCTGGGCATGCTGCAATTGCGCGGAAATGGATTCAGAGGAAAATGGCTGCCGACTGACGTCGAAATCAAAGGGCCGCACATAGGCGAAATCGCCATTTAGCTCGTCGATTTCATGCGTAGTCACCTGTACGTTAACACCGGCCATCACAATCTCTTGCCGGACATTGCCCGCGAATTTGTTGGATATTCCGAGAAACTCATACACAAAAGGTGTTGCCGGATTCTCGTAAACGTTTTCCGGCGAACCATCCTGTTCGATACGCCCACGATCCAGGATGACCACGCGATCGGAAACTTCCATGGCTTCTTCTTGATCGTGAGTGACGAAAACGGAAGTGATTCCCAGGTCATCATGCAATCGCCGCAGCCAAGTGCGCAATTCGAGACGGACCTTGGCGTCGAGGGCTCCAAAGGGCTCATCGAGCAATAGCACTTGAGGCTCCACGGCCAAGGCGCGCGCCAGGGCGATGCGTTGGCGCTGACCACCGGACAATTGGGCGGGATAGCGATCGGCCAGCCAATCGAGTTGCACCAGAGTCAGCAAGTTGTGAACGCGTTCGTCAATTTCCTTTTCCTTAAGGCGAATATTCCTGGCTTTGATGCGCAAACCATAGGCGACATTTTCGAATATGGTCATGTGGCGGAATAAGGCATAATGCTGAAACACGAAGCCGACGCGACGATCGCGGGTATGCTCGTAGGTAGCGTCGCGGCCCTCGAACAAAACGCTGCCCGAATCGGGATTTTCCAAACCCGCGAGTATGCGTAGCAAGGTGGTTTTTCCCGAACCCGAAGGCCCGAGCAAGGCCACCAACTCTCCCGAGGGGATGGAGAGATTGATATTGTCGAGCGCCTTGAAGGTCGCGAAATTCTTCGAAATGCTTTTAATCTCGATGCTCATGGTTTTGTCTCGGTTCGACGCTCGGCGGCAACATTGCCCTCAACCAGTTTTTTCGCGATCAAGGTTACGACTGCCAAAAGTGCCAATAGCGAGGCGACCGCGAAAGCGCCGGAGAAATCATATTCATTGTAAAGGATTTCCACTTGCAGGGGCAGGGTATTGGTTTGGCCGCGTATATGGCCGGAAACCACCGACACCGCGCCGAATTCACCCATGGCGCGGGCATTGCAAAGAATGACGCCGTAAAGCAGCCCCCACTTGATATTGGGCAAGGTGATGCGCCAGAAAATTTGCCATCCCGAAGATCCCAAGACCAAGGCTGCCTGCTCTTCATCTGTGCCCTGCGCTTGCATAATGGGAATGAGTTCCCGCGCCACGAAAGGAAAGGTGACGAAGGTCGTCGCCAAAACGATGCCGGGCACCGCGAAGATGATGCTGATATCATGCTCTTGCAGGAAAGGCCCGAAAACACCTTGCGCGCCGAAGAGCAAAACGAAAATCAAGCCGGATATGACGGGAGAAACGCTGAAGGGCAAATCAATCAAGGTGATCAAGAAATCTTTGCCGAAGAACTCAAATTTGGCGATGCACCACGCCGCCGCCAAGCCGAATACGACATTGAGCGGCACGGCAATCGCGCAGGCCAGCAAGGTCAGTCGCAAGGCGGCCAGGGTATCCGATTCGGTGATGGCATGAATGAAGCCAGCTATGCCTTTGGAAAAAGCCTCGATGAAGACGGCGGCGAGGGGCACGAGCAAAATGCCGGACAACAGGAATGCCGCCGCCAAGATGAGAAAAATTCGTATGGCCGGGGTCTCCGTAGTCGCGGCTTTCAGGGTCGCCCGAGGAGTGGGCTTGGATGTGGTCTTCGCCTTTTTCTCAGGCGCGTCTACGGTATTGGATTCGATCATAGGCCATACTTCTTGCGGCTAACAGCTTGAATGCGGTTGATGATCAGCAATAAGGTAAAGGAGACGAGCAAGGTTGTGGCGGCAATGGCCGTGGCCTGGGCATACTCGTATTGCTCCAGCTTGGTGATGATGAGCAAGGGCGTGATTTCGGTTTTCATCGGCATATTACCGGCGATGAAAACAATCGATCCGTATTCTCCCAGAGCTCTCGCGAATGCGAGGGCGAATCCCGTGAAAAGTGCGGGAGCCAATAAGGGCAAAAGCACTTGGGTGAAGATTTGCCATCGATTGGCGCCTAAGGTCGCGGCCGCTTCTTCGATGTCGCGTTGCAGATCTTCCAACACCGGTTGAACCGTGCGAACGATGAAAGGCAGGCTGATGAAAATCATGGCAACCGTAACCCCCAAAGGCGTGTAGGCGACCTTGATGCCAATAGCGAGCAGAGGCTTTCCCAGCCAGCCCGAAGGCCCGAACACTGCGGTCAAGGCAATGCCCGCCACCGCGGTAGGCAAGGCGAAAGGCAAGTCCACCAAGGCGTCCATGATGCGACGGCCCGGGAATTCATACCGCGCCAAAACCCAGGCGATGAGCAAGCCCACGGGGAGATTGAACAGCGCCGCAACAGCTGCGGCCCCGAAGCTTAATCGGTAAGAAGCCAAAACGCGGGGAGCGAAAATGGTATCGATAAGTTCAGGCCAGGAAAGCGTGGCGCTTTTCCAGAACAAAGCCCCGAGGGGGATCAAAACCAGTATCAGCAAATACGCTATGGTATAGCCGAAGGTGAGCCGGAATCCGGGTATCACGCTATGCTGTTTCCATTTCCAAGCCATGACTCTATCCTATCTGAAAGACATGAAACAAAATGAGGCGATGTCCGGACCATCGCCTCTAAGACCGAAAAACTAAGGCGCGTAGATGGCGTCGAAACTTCCGCCGTCATCGAAATGATCTTTTTGGGCCTTAGCCCAGCCGCCGAAATCGGCGTCAATGGTGACCAGCTTCAGTTTCGGATATTTGTCCGCATACTTGGCAATGGCTTTTTCGGAAGTGGGCCGGTAGTAATTCTTGCCTATTAAATCTTGGCCCTCGTCGGTGTACAGAAAATCCAAATAGGCCTTGGCCACGACTGCATTTCCTTTTTTGGTGGCCACTTTTTCCACCACGGCAACCGGAGGTTCGGCGAGTATGCTGAGACTGGGATAGACGATTTCGAATTTGTCCTTGCCCAGCTCATTCACCGCCAACCAGGCTTCATTCTCCCAGGCCAGCAAGACATCGCCGATGCCACGCTGCACGAAAGTCGTTGTGGATCCTCGGGCGCCGCCGTCGAGCACGGGTACGTTTTTGAACAGGGCCTTCACGTAAGCCTTGGCGGTTTCATCGCTGCTGCCGGGCAATTGCTTGGCATAAGCCCAGGCCGCCAGATAGTTCCAACGCGCACCGCCAGAGGTTTTTGGATTCGGCGTGATGATGGAAACTCCCGGCTTAATCAAATCTCCCCAGTCCTTCAGCTTCTTGGGATTTCCTTTGCGAACGAGAAAGACTATGGTCGAAGTGTAGGGCGAACTATTATGCGGTAGCTTGCTCTGCCAATCCTTGGGAAGGAGCTTTCCTCGGATGTAAAGCACATCGACATCATAGCCCAAGGCCAAGGTGACCACGTCGGCTTTGAGGCCGTCCAGCACGCCACGGGCCTGTTTGCCCGATCCGCCATGACTTTGATCAATCTTGACATCGTCGCCAGTCTTGGTTTTCCATTCCTTGATGAAGGCGGCATTGACGTCGTGATAAAGTTCACGAGTCGGATCATAAGACACGTTCAGCAATTTGATTTCTTTGGCGGAAACCGCGCTGGCGATCAGGGCTAGGCCGAGAGTGGCCGCGGCCAGGGGTCGGGATATAAATGTTGTTTTCATAGGTATGATGGGTCTGCTGGTGATGGGTTATCGGGTTCGAGAGCGGCTCAATAAGCCACGTTAAAGCTGAGTGAAATGACTTTCTCGTCGAATTTGTCTAGCACCACGGTGCGGGTCGCCGCGCCCGCGCCCGTCGGGACGGTGCCTTTTCGGCCGCCATCAAAAGTGTTTTGCTCATAATTCAGTTGCAGACGAACGGCATTGTTCAAATACCAGTTCACGCCCACGGTCCAGCTGAATCCAGATTTCGCCGAAGCCGTGCTGTCTGCCCAAAGGTTTTTCTCAAAGGAGTCTTCGTCGAATGCGATGGCGCCGACGCGGCCGAGAATTTCAATGGCGCCCAGACCACTGTCTTGAACGGCGTTTTTGACCTTGAGGCCCTTATAGGTTTGTGCTTCACCGGTGACCACAAAGGCCGCCGATGCTTGCCAAGCGGTATGGATTAATTCCTTGCTGCCGAATCCAGCCTTCTCGACTTTTTGCGTGGTGCTGGCCCATTCACCCCCTAAGGAAAGGCCGCCATTGTAATAACTGGCTTGGGGATTCAGGCGCTTGACTTCGCCTTTGGAAATCACCGCCGCGATAGCGGGAGCGGCAGGAGTTGTACCAACCGCCGGAACGGCGGCAACAGCTGGACGATAAGCGAATAAGGTAACGGCGCGATTGGGCGAACGGTAAGTAGGTAGTGCCCCGTTTTCTTGCCATCCTTGGCTGGCGGAAACGCCTAGTCCCAAACCTTGCAATAAGTAAATCGAAGAGTTGGCGAATGGGCTAATGAAAACGCGTGCCCAAGCATCCTTGTCATCGCTGGCATCATCAGCGCCCGATCCGGCGTCCTGCACGCCATTGAAAACACCGACTTGGTATTCCAGCAAGCCACCCGAAATCAAGCCTGACAGTTGAATGCCCAAATCGCGGTTGGGTAACAAGGCCGAAGCATATCCCTGCTCGATGAATTGCGCGCGGGAAGAAGATTGCAAACGCTCCAAATTGGTCGGGACCTTGAATTTACCGACGCGCAGCGAAAGCTCGGGAAGGAAATTCCAATCGAGATAGGAATCGAGCAAAACAAAGCTGGCGCCGGCGAAATCGGTATGCACGCGGAAGGCGAATTTCTTATACAAGACCCCATCGAAATAGGTTTGCATGCGGCGAGCCGTTAAGTTGTTGGAATAAATCTTATTGTCTTCGTCATCTAGATAATAGGTGCCGACGCTCTGCAAAAAGCCTTTTGGCTTGAGACTGAAACTCTTGTCATCTTGACTGACGAGGCCGAATCCCTTGTCGTCGCTGAGAGCCTTGCCGACTTTTTCGGCGGTCGCCTTTGCAGCTTCTTGATCGATTTCCCGGTTGCGTTCCAAAATTCGGACCTTTTGATCCAGCTCGTTCAGTTTCGCAGTCAGGGAATCCACGGCCGTCGAATCGCCGGCCAGCAGGCGATTTGGAATCAAGGCCGCAGCTAGGGCGGTGGCAATCCAGACGGCGCGGAGTGCCGTCGGCAATTGGGGATAGGACATGAAAAACTCCATCAGGCGTTGTGGTTGAGACGAATTTTTTCGTGGCGCTCGATTTGCGTGACCTTACCTTCATGCACGGTGATTTCCACCGAGCCAAAACGCAAGTCTCGCAGGGCCACTTGCAGGGCCTGCTGCCATTCCGGCGAGCTATTCTCGTGCTGTCGTTCCGACATGGTGGGCCTCAGTTTCTTGCCTTCGGCAGACAGGTAGGGTGTGGGGACGAATCCAAAAACTATTAGTCTATCGTTTATGTAGAGAATGTAAGCCTAGACCATGGCGACTGTCAAGAGATAATCCTAAAATTCTTTTAATGTCAGCAAAATACTGCAATATCCTCCAAAATTGTGGTCAAACAAGTTCTATTAGTTAAATAGGGTATTTGGCCAAAAATCCATGTTCACGGGAAAGCCGGTGTACTTTTCGCCTCAATTCAAGCGAATGGCCGCCACTAGGCATTCCTACTGTTTAAGCCTTGCTTGAAATTCCGCTTACCTCCTTAATCGCCGCCGCCCTGGCCTCGCTGGCCGCCGGTTTTATTGACGCCATCGTCGGGGGCGGCGGGCTCATCACCACCCCGGCCCTGCTCTTGCTTTTTCCCGAAATGCCCGTGGCCGGTGTTTTGGCCACCACCAAGGGTGCTTCGATATTCGGCACCACGGGAGCCGCCATCACCTATGCGCGCCGTCTAACCTTGAACCTTGGTGAATTATTTCCCTGCGTCTTGGCGGCCCTGATCGCGGCTTGGTTCGGCGCGCGTGCGGTTTCCCATCTCAATCCACAAGTCTTGCGCCCGGCCATTCTGCTTTTGTTGGTGATCATGGCGGTTTACACGGCCCTGAAGCCGAACCTAGGGCATCAAGTCCGACCCGGCTTTCTCGTGCGCCATCATGCCATTTGGCTCATCGTAACAGGCATGGTACTGGGCTTTTACGATGGCTTTTTCGGACCGGGCACAGGCAGCGTTTTGGTTTTGATTTTGATCCTGGGATTCGGCCGCGATTTCCTGCAAGCCTCGGCACTGGCGAAATTCATTAATGGCGGATCCAATCTCGGGGCCTTGCTCTGGTTTTTGCCGGCGGGCTCGGTAGTATGGTCTTTAGCCCTTCCCATGGCCGCCTGCAATTTCGTAGGCGGCATGTTGGGCAGCCGTGTCGCCATCTCGGCGGGCAATGCGTGGATACGCTGGGCATTTTTGGCCGTGGTCACGGCCTTGATTGTGCGCTTAGGCATCAACCTGTGGCCACAGTGAATAAGCTGGGCGGGTTAGGCCTTGGTATAGCTCCCGCGGGTATATTCGTCGGACTTTCCCTTGGGTATGGACAAGGATGTCCAATCCGTACCCTTGAATTGCTTGTTTAGTCCGGCCCAACCTTTTACGGAAAATCGAATATCGTGAATTGCGGAGCCAGGAGCTTTCCCGAATTCATTTGTTGGCTTCTCCGTTCGAGATCGAGAAGCTGTTTTTCCCGCCCCGGATCGGCGATGGTGGCGATATTCGATTTGATGATGGGCGCCAGGATGGAACCAGCAATACCCAACTGTTCCTTGAGAGCCAAAGCGCCGGCTCCTCTTTGGCGGTAAATGAGCGAAGTGACTCCCGCAGCTGCAGAGGGGATATAACTGATGGCTTTCTTTGTCGCCATATCGACGCTGGCATCGTCAGGCAGTAAGTCCAAGACTTCATTGGAATGATCCTCGTCCAAACTATCCGACTCGGTAGGCCCGCCTCGATTGGCGGCGAGGATTTGCTGACGCGATTCATATACGGCCAAGGCCCCGATTCTTAGGGAGTCAGGCCCGTCTTTCAAATGATCATCGCCATAAGTTTTCCACTTCAATCCCCGTTTATTGGAAACTTCCACGCCTTCCGTATTCAACCTGTCATGAATGTTTTTCAGTATCAGTTGGCCCATATTTCCCCCGATAATGCCGTAATAAACCGACATTTCGGGATTGGAAGGCTTGGCGGTATTGGTGCTTTGCCAAAACTGTATGGCCGCTTCCAGTTTTTGCTTGTCGAATAAATGCCCCGAAGCGAAAGCATCCGTGAGGAAGTGCCCGCCGAAGGCGTCTCTTAGCAATGCCGCGTCCAGCTTGGCCGCGTCCTTCACGGCTAGGCGCGCTTCTTTCAGCGCCTGCTTATGCAATTCTTTCCAAGCCGCACGATTGGTTGGGGTGAAATGCGGCGCATTGACCTTGGCCAAACCGATGAAGGATTCCTTCGCGTCACGTTTGCCAAGGCCAATATATTTCTGGGTAATGGCTTGATAGCGTTCATTGGCCTTGCCGCCTTTGAGCTTGCCATCTCGCTCCTCCTGAATGGCGTCGCGAATTTCGGTGAGCTCCGCGGGATCGGCATTCAACAAATGGGTCGGGTCGGGATAAAAATCACCGGCCATGGCGATGATGTCGCCGACCGTTAGGCGAACGCCATTTACCATGAAGACTTTGCCCATTAGAAAAGGATCGCCGGATATGCCTTTCAGGCTTGCGGGCTGCGATAATTGGTCCGCGAAAACTTCCCCTTCGTCGGTTTGCAAAAATTCAGCGAGATCGGCGAGGCCCCGATCGCCGAAATCCTGATGCTCCGGCGCTTCGTAGCGATGCAAAGTGGGCGACCTTTCGTATCGACTTTGGCCGACATGCATCAATTCATGAGCCAGAACATGACGGCCTTGCGCCGTCTCGGGACGATACTGGCCTTCACCGAAAACGATATGAGAACCCACGGTATAAGCACTAGCGCCGATTTGGCGTGCGGATTCCGCAGCGGCCTTATCCGCATGAATACGAACGCTGCTCAAATCGAAACGCATCGGAGCAGGCAAGTCCCTGCCTGCAAGCAAGTTTTCGGAAAGGGTTTGCGCTTCCCTTTCGGCGGGAGACCCTGGTGTTCCAAGGGTAATGGCGCTCAATCCATGCCCCGAACCAGTGGAAGAAAAACCGACGTCAATCTTCCTGAAATCGCGAGTGACATGCGCTGCTAATGGGTGGCCAGCTTGCCTCAATGTGGCATGAACGCTTTGGGGCGCAGGTGTGGGCGATAGGCTTTCGTGGTTGGCAGCGCTCATTGAATATCCCATTCACCTTCAAAGCAGTTTATAAATCTCCATGATCTCCTTCAAAATTTTCGGGAAGTCGATTTTCAAATCAATCAATTTCCCCGTATGGACATCAAAAACCCACCCATGAACCATCAAACCCCGGTCCTTATAGGCCTGCTGCACCGCCGCTGTCTTTATCAGGTTGATGCATTGCTCCTGCACATTCAATTCTATCAGCCTGTCGTATCTTTTTTCATTGTCGGCAATGGCGTTCAATTCTTCCTTATGCAGCCGGTACACGTCGCGGATATTTCTCAACCAGGGATTCAATATCCCGAGATCGGCGCTTTGCATCGCGGCTTTCACTCCGCCACAGGCATAGTGGCCGCAAACGATGATGTGGTTGACTTTCAAATGCCGAACAGCGTAATTCAATACGCTCATTGCATTCAAATCAATACTGATGACCATATTGGCGATATTGCGATGAATGAACACTTCACCCGGCTGCACGCCCATCAATTCTTCCGCGGTAACCCGGCTGTCGCTACAGCCGATGTATAAAAATTCGGGCGATTGTCCTTTGCCTAAATCCTCGAAATAAGTTGGGCTTATGGAAAGTTTATCGGCGACCCATTTCCGGTTGTTGGCGAATATTTGATCAATCTTTTCCATGCTGTTTTCAGGTTAAAATGTTGGTGTGGACTACTAATTTAGAACATCCGGGTTTGATGGCCTACTAAATGATGGTGGATTCATTAAGGTTTACTGATCGGATGGCTTTGCTCCCGGGATGAAACAAGGAGGTTACCCCTCTTTAAGCCACATCTGTATTTCTCGAGGGGGGATGGCGAATCGTAATGTCTCGCCCTGGACTTCCATGAGGTGCTGATGGATTTGGCAGCGGTAGTCTCCCCACTGTAACCCAAAGGTCCAGATTTCGAGCGTGACCCATTCTTCGCTTTTGTTGATGGCCACCATGCCGCAGTCGCCGCGCGCGAAAACCAAGGATTCGTCGGCTTCCCACAGACTGCGCTGAGGCAACCCCTGGACGGCATTGTGGAATTTCACCATCGCAGCGATATCAGGGCGATTCCAGCACTCTTCCCATCGGCCTTTGTCTTCGGGATGGTCGGCGGCGCTCTCCGCATGGTCGGAAAAGATCAAGGGCACACCACCGTCCCGGCCAAGGATATAGCCCCTCGCGAGGTAGTCGTCCTGGACATCCAAAATCATTCCACGGAATCCTTCGTTGTTAGCGACATCGTGAGTCACCGTGAACGTGATCGCCCGCGACGACGGAAGAGCATTGCCCATCACCTCTGGCTGGGCCAAGTCTCGCAGGGAACCGCTTAGGTCCAAGGCGCGCTTCAAGGTTTGTTGGAGCGGAAAATCGTAGAAGGATAGACGGGTGGCATTCACATCGGGCCAGAGGAATTCGACGTTTTCCTCTTGGCTAAAGGTGAGGGTTTCGCCAAATACCAAACGTCCTTCGGTGGGTTGGGAATGGAAGACGCCCGCCACATGCTCGCGCGGCATATGCTTCACCGCGTCGCCACGGAAACCGTCGAATCCGATCTTTACAAGTTCCGAAAGACATTCGACCTGCTCCCTCACCACGGCGATGGAAAGGGTGAGGTCCGGTAACCCTGCAAGCTCGGCATCGACCACTTGCTGAGTATCCATCCAATCCTCAATGCTCTTCTCGGGGTGGAAATCGTGGTCGGAGAACAGGCCCTTGGTAAGGTCGCCATACAGCTTGTCCTCCTGAAAGGTCGGGTCGGAGGCGTAGCGTGCCAAGGCTTCCTTACCGGGAAAGTCGAAACGATCCTCGCGATCCTCTTTGGCCATGTGATTGAAGACGATATCGGCGATGGCGCGAACGCCCGCGGCCTTGAGTTTTTCCACCGCCTCCACGAGTTCGGCTTTTCTACCCAGATGAGATCGGAGGATGCGGTAGTCCTTGGGCTGATAGACCTGCCACCAAACATCCCCATTCTCGTCCGACCAAAGCGGCGGTGGGAATAGCACGGCACCGTAGCCGGCAGCGGCGATAGCTTCGGCCTTGGCGGCGATGTCGGCGTAGCGCCAATTGAATGCATGAAGGATCACATCTCTCATCCTGAACTCCTGTTGAAAGAGCGCCCCCGGTCCAGGCGCTGAAGCGCATGTAGCATTGGCAAATCCATTGCCAAATACGCACAGTAACCCATTACTCTAGTCCCCTACCCTTAAATGCTTTCGCTTTGTCCGGAGCAGGTGGGATAGTGCCTATAACGGCATATACACGGGTCGAACTAGGTTTTGATATGCACTAAAGCAAACCCTCGGGTTAGAAAAATGAGGAAGCTCAAATGAGAGTTTTATCCCAATCCATTAAGCTTTCTGCCTGCCTGTTTGCCACTCTCATACTATTCACCGGATGTTCGAAAAGCACGACTAAAAGGCTGGGCTTGCCTCCACTCGAAACGGTCCCAAAGGTTGAGCTTTCCCGTTATCTCGGGACCTGGTATGAGATCGCCCATTTTCCGCAGAGCTTTCAGAAAGGCTGCGCCGCCACTACGGCGAACTACACGCTTCGCAAGGATGGCGATATCGATGTACTCAATCGTTGCCGCTTAGATTCTTTGAACGGAAAAGAAAAGTCGGCGCTAGGTCGCGCTCGCGTCGTGGACACCGTTACAAATGCGAAATTGGAGGTGAGCTTTTTCCGGCCCTTTTGGGGGGAATACTGGGTGATTCAGCTCGCGGACGATTATTCGTATGCCGTCGTCGGCCACCCCAATCGAGACTACCTCTGGATTCTTGCGCGCAAGTCGGCTTTGGCCGATGAGACCTATCAAGGCTTGGTTGCGCGTCTCCAAACCCAGGGCTATGAAACCTCGCGGCTCGTGAAAACCTTGCAACCTGCTCAATCAAATTGAGGAATGCGCCTGGTGGCAGAGTGCACCAAAAACATTTTGTAATCCTTGGCGCCTCCTGTCCCGACGCGCCATCCGAAACAAAGGATGTCGCCTCGATCGTTGATACGCAGCGCCCGTGCCAGCACCAAGTTCGCATCACCGAATTGAGCTGTCAGGTCGATAGGGGGTATGGGATTTCGAGCCGAATAAGCAGGCCAAAACACCGCCCTATTGCCCGAATATCCCACTGTCGATCCCGGTGCATTCAGGGATAAGGCGCAGACATGATCGCTAGGGTCAAGCCCATTGAGCCAATCTGTCTTCCCATCGGCGGGCTTGAATCGCCACGCAATTTTTAAATTTGTCGCGGAATCAATATTTTCTCCGCAACTGATTTCGTCGGCATTAATATCGTGGGCGGTTCCAGGCTGCTCGAACTCGACATACTTCAGTCGATGAACGCCGCTCCCGGAACGATACCAGGGAAATAAACGAAGCCTATCCTCGATGCCCACATAGGCACCGGCCACGTGTTGCCCGGTAGGGCTCACGGAAGCCGCAAGCAAACTGTATACGGCAACTCCATCGATGCTGATGGATTCGGCGATACCGTTTTCCCAAGTCACGGCTCCGATACCATTTCCCACGATAAAACCTTGATTGTCAATGCCACTCGCGGAATAGGTCACGTCGTCATAGGAGGGCCTGAGCCAAACCTGACCCCCCTGTTCGTGAATCAAAACACCCCAAGTCGATCCTGGCGGGTTGCTAATGGCCATCCCCGCCACGGAATGCGCATCATTCATATTACCGATTCGCAAATCAACTTGGGCTCCGCTCAATTGATACATGCTCAATCGATCTGGCATTTGCCCTGGCAGGCGGCGAACAATCACGCCGGGCTTATTCGCGCTTTTTTCCACCCAAGCCGCCGCGCCGTCACTTGATAATCCACCGCCTTGCATGACTGCATCCAAATCCAAGTCGGCGGGCAAATCCCCAAGCACTTCCAAAGACCATGGCGAGATTCTCTCCGCCTTTTGGAAAATGGACAGAATGGCATGTATCAAATTCATTATGGCTCGCCACATGGCTTCCTCGTTTGAAAATCCGGCATAGACATAAATATTTTCGGGCCTGCCACCGCAAACCCCTCCGTTTTTCCCCCACCTAATTCACCTGAAATGAAAAAGCCCCGCGCCGAAGCGCGAGGCCGAGGGCCGGTATTATCCGAATTACTTAACCGGTATTTGAAAACCCGAAATGAAGAGGATGTCATCCGTCGGATACCCATCCTGGGAGGGCATGCTACCGTCATTGCTATGCTGAATCGAAAGCACAGCGCTGCGGCCATCGGCGGTAAAGCCAAAACCCGTGGGTTCCGCCTTGGTGTCCTTGACCGAGAGCACCTTCATACAGCCATCCGTTTGGAGATCGCGATCGGCACCATCTGGCAAGCAAGCGAAAATATCTCCATTGTCATGATCCTCGATCACATAGAGTATTCCGGTTATGGGTTGAAAGGCAATATTGTCGAGGGAGTTGAAGTCCTTGTCGCCTTCGAGGAAACGCGAAACCGTGACCGTCCTTTGGGTCGCGGAAGCTGTCAAAGGATTTCGGTCCACCGCGCAAAGAACTTCTCCGTAGCTTTGCGCGCCTTCGTTCTGGGTATTGGTCCAGCAAAAACGTATAGCCTGGGGATTGGCCGTATCCACAAAGACAGGGTCTTGCTCTAAATCCTCGGGGCGATAATAACCGGTCGCGCCCAGGGAGTCGGCATACGCCCGCGCTCTAGCGGCCGAAACAGGGATCCAGGAAGCATTACCGACTTCACAACCTTGACCAAATTGCTGGGTGCCTCCCACGCAAGAAACTTGCAAGGCATGCACGGTGCCAGCGACCAGCGGCGATTCGGACAATTGGGATATGGACGTCAATCCGACGGCGGGATTCGTGGGGACGAACTTGAACAGGGAGCCGCCATCGGCATCCGGCGCACCGGTACCGGGCCGCAATTCATCACCACCGATGATTACGCCCGAGGGCTGCACGGTAAGGCCTTCCCAGGCCATGACCGGGAGTGCCGTGCGTTTGGCGATACGAGTGGATTGCGGCAGTCCATTGGTGTCGACGATATTTCCCGTGGCGCGATCTTGAACCGTGAAATTGGTGATGGTCATGGGATTGAGAATCTCATAAGCTCCGCCATCATCCTCTTCTTCCGTCGCCAAGAGTGTGCCCCAAGGAGTGAGCCGAATGCCGTCGCAGCCGGACATGCCCCGAAGTAAGGTTTCCACATTTCCATTCCTGTCGATGCGCTGCACCGAGGGATTGTACTTGGTCTGGCTAGTCGAGAATGTTCCAATGACTTCTCGCCCCCCTTCAATGCAGAAAAAGACATGGGTCGGATTGGCCGCGTCGGGCCAAAAGGCAAACATGTCCGCGGCATTGGCCACTTTGCGGGTGAGATAAGCCGCATTGAGACCTGGCGCCAAGGCGACTTGATCGGATGCACTCTGCACTGGCAAGCGATAAGGCTGCGCGACAATGGGAGCGCTGGCCGGCAGTGGGCCATTGATTCCGAAGAGCGTACGGCTATAGGCATGCAATTGCTGTTGATAATAAAGTCCGGCATCGATGGCCAAGATGTTTTGGGCCGCCAGTCCGCCTAAGAGCGTGCTAGCCGCGAGTATCCTGCTATAGGATGGCTGAAGCATTTTCATTCTCCTGTTTTGGTTTCCGGTTGCTTTTGGATTGATTTCTGGATGGCTGTTCATGGCGCAATAGCCTGGAAGCCGGTGATATGAAGGATGTCGTCGGTGCCATAGTCGTCGACTAAAGGCATCTGGCTGTCATTGGAATGTTGAATGGAAAGCACAGCCGATTTTCCGTCGCCTAAAAAGGCGAAGCCCGTGGGCTCGGCACCCGATTCCTTGACGGAAAGAACCTTGATGCAACCATCGGTCTTATTGTCGCGATCCGCGCCATCCGTGAGGCAAGCGAAGATATCCCCATTATTGTGATCTTCGATCACATATAGAATTCCCGTGCCGGGCTGAAAGGCGATATTGTCGAAGGAATTGAAATCCTTATCGCCCGTGATGAAGCGGTTGAGGACCACGGTGCGCTGGGTATTCGAGGCCACCGCCGGGCTACGGTCGACGGCGCACATCACTTCGCCATAACTTTGGGCGCCTTCATTCTGGGTATTGGTCCAGCAAAACCGAATCGCCGTGGGATTCAAAGAGTCGGAATAAATGGGATCCTTATCCATGTCTTCCGGCCGGTAATATCCGGTCGCGCCGAGACGGTGAGCGTCGAGCCTGGCCGTGGCGGGCAAGACCGGCAACCAAGCGGCATTGCCGACTTCGCAGCCCTGGCCGGCTTGTTGACCATTGCCTATGCAAGAGACCTGAAGCGCATGAACCGATCCAGACACCAAAGGCGACTGGTTCAAATTTGTGATGATGACATTGGGTATGGCTGGCACGGTGGGCATGAATTTGAACAGGGCGCCGCCGTCACGATCCGCGGAATCGGTGCCAGGACGCAATTCATCGCCTCCATAAAGAATGCCGGAAGGAAGAGCCACAATCCCTTCCCAGGAAATGGTGGGAAGCGCTTGCCGTTTGGCAATCCGAGTGGATTGCACATTGCCATTGGAGTCGAGTATCACCCCCGTGGTCCGGTCTTGCACGGTGAAATTCGTGGTCGTGAGCGGATTCAAAATTTCATAAGCACCACCATCCTCTTCTTCTTCGGTGGCAAGCACGGTGCCCCATGCTGTCGTAATGATGCCATCGCATGAGGTCATGCCGCGAAGAATGGTCTGCACATTGCCATTGCGATCCACGCGCTGCACCGAAGGGTTGTACTTGGGCAAGGTATTCGGAAAGGTTCCAATCACCTCACGATCGTCCTCGATGCAGAAAATCGCATGGGTGGGTTGGGTCGCATTCGGCCAGAAAGCGAATTGATCCGCCGAATTACCAATGCTGCGAGTGAGATAGGCGGCGGCAAGGCCAGGGGCCAAGGCGACTTGATCTCCGGCCGTTTGTGCTGGCGTGCGGTATTGCACCACCGAAGCGGGTGCGGAAGCGGCCAATGGAGCGCTCATGCCGAAAAGCGGACGGCTATACGACTCCAGCAATTCCTGCTTGGTTAAACCCGCATCGGCTATCAATCCCTTGTCGAAACAGGCGCGCTGGGGTTCATGATCGCTGACTTGGTCGGCGAATTCGGAATTCACGTGAACCACGTCATAAAAGTTGGCGGGCTGTTGCGCAAGGAATGGGCTGACCAGTATGTGATCGAGAGCCTGGGAATTGCCTTCATACACATAGCTGTATCGCTCGCCTTCGGGCAAGATCTCAATGAGGTCGACCAGAGGAGCGCTTTTCAGGGTTTGCAAAGGAGCCGAGAATTCGAAATCATTGAAGTCACCGAGTACGACAATGCGCGCATTCGGGTCCAGGCTCAATACCGACTGCACGAAACTCCGCACCGCCTGGGCTTGTTGTATTCGCTGCGCTTCGGAGCTGAGAACCGGGGGCTGAAACCGTCCGAACAGGGGTTGGTCACCGCCTTTGGAATTGAAATGATTGGCGATGAAGAAAAAGGTCCTGCTCTTATACAGGAATTCGCCGACCAAGGGCTTGCGGCTATTATTGAAAGCGGGATTCAGGGGGTCGATGCGGCCCGGGCTGAAATTGAGACGCACGCCGCCGCCAGGAGCGGCCTGGGCTTGCACCGCATTGGTGGAGGTTCCGCCCGGGCGCGATACGAAGCTCAAGCCATTGCCGGCTTGATACAGGAAGGCAACGCGAATGTTACCCCCTGGTTCGCCACCATCCTGCATTTCCTGTGGCACAATTTCCGTGTAGGTATAGATTGGGCCGCCTGCGGCCTGCACGGCGGCGATAAGACGCGCGGCAGTGACTGAGGCATCCACCACGCCGTCATTCACCGCTCCGGTATTGTCCTGCATTTCTTCGAGGGCAATCACCATGGGCGAGCGCAAATTCGAAACGATGGCGACCGCGAGGCTGTCGAATTTCGCTTGCGGGTCGGAAGGATCGAGATTCTCGACATTAAAGGTGGCCACGGTCAATTGACCTGCGCAGGTCGCGGAAGAAACTTCCTTCACCAAGGGGCCGACAATGCGATTGGGCAAGCTGGTGGGGATGATTTTAAAATTGGCGAATTGATAATCCAGCACACCGAGGATGGGGCCGTCAAAGGCATCGCCCACATTGACCAAAGGGGTGGCAACCAAGGCGTCATCCACCATGATGCGCTCGGGATTGAAATCCGTCGCGCGTACCTTTACGCCTCCGCGAGGGGTGCGCAGTGAGGCCAAGGCACCCGAATCACCCACTACCAGGAATTCACCGAAATCGTTGCGGGGACCCACGACAACAGGCTGATTTACTTGCACGCGCATGCTTTCGAGGCTCTCATAGAAATCAATGCCATCCTGGCTTACGTCGAAGGATCCGCCAGTTTCAACATTACCACCGGCATCATTGTCAATAATTTCTCCAGGGGGAATGCGTCCCGCTTGCCCGAGGACTTGGGCGGCGGGCAGGGTATGTCCCGAAGAAATCACCTGCACCACGGGAGAAACCAATTCGGTCAGGGTGAGATTATTGGTTCCGCTACTGCCTCCAGCACGGAATTCGGCGACCTGTCCGCTCACCGTCACGGCATCCCCGACAAGCACGGTGGGCACCGTGCTGGTGAAGACAAAAATGGCTTCGGAAGTAGCGGGATTGGCATCGGGCAAGGTGTCTTGCAGATAGAAACCATTGGTACGCAGGACCGTGACTACACCCTCGACACCCGCGACGTTTTGGCCGACCAGGGGTGAGGTATGCGACATGCCTTGAATCGTCGCGATGCGGACAGGCGAGAAGACCGTGAAGGTGCCGACGAAATTGGCGATAGGTTGGTTAGGAGGATCCAGGGTGTCCAGATCCGAAACCGAAGCGGCCAATACGGTCACTGTCACGTTTTCCCCTGGAATGAAGTCAAGATCGGGATTCAAGGTGAAAACCTGAGGGCCACCTGCAACCGTCGCCGAAACGCCGCCGCTAAGCGTTCCCGATATTTGAAACCACGAACCAGCCACGGCCACGGGCTCATTAAAGGTGATGACAATGTTAGTGTTCGGAGCCGCGCTACCGCTGGAGGGTGGCGGCGACATGGAGGAGACCTGGGGAGCGGCATCGGCGCCACAAGCGAATGCCGTAGCGGCGGAGTTACGGGGATTCGGGGTGCCGGACGCGAAATCTGCCGCATTATTGTCGGCATCATCACAACCCGAAGCGCCACGCAAGGAGGCCGTGGTATTGGTCAGCGCGGCCGCGGCGCCCGATCCTTCAAAGCAATTGGCCGTGCCGAAACCAATCCAATCGATCATGCCCGCGGGGCAGGCGCCTGAGAGTGCCGTACCGGAATTCGACAAGGCCACCTTTCCCGCCGTTGCCGACATAGCAAGGGTTCCGATGGCATCGGGGGTGGGCAAAGCAACCGTGCCACCCGCGCCCTGCGCCTCCTGAACCAGGTAATAACCTCCAGCAGCAATGCTGCCTGTAAGCAAGGTGCGCGACCAGGTGGTGCCCGTCGCTGAAGCGTATTGCACCGACCAACCCGTGAGGTCGATGGGATTGGCGCTGCGATTGTGCAGCTCAATAAAGTCATTTCGCAAGGTGGCGCCGGAATTCCCTCCGCCGCCATAGATCTGGCTGATGACCACATCAGACGCCGCAATGGCTGGACTGCCTACTCCGGCAGCCAGCGCAATGGCGGCGAACAGAAAACGATTCTCTCTAACCCGCATCTCTTACCTCCCGGTTTCGTCGAAGTGATTCGAACGAGTGGGGGTAAATATCGGTTACGCTTTTGCGTTTTTTGATCTGAAGTTGATACGGATTATAAGAAGACGGTTTTCAAACGGGTTTCCGAAAACTTGTTTCGATTCGATTGCGCCTTTACGGAATGGCCAAATCATGCATCGACGTGAATACCTTCGCGCCTGCTGCTGCGAGAGCTTCGGCATTTCCCCCACCCGGCCCGGCATATCCCCACACCGTCATGCCGGCGTTAACCCCCGCAACCACCCCGGTGGGCGAATCTTCAATGACCAGGCAGTCCGCAGGCCGCGTCTTCATCACCTGCGCAGCCAGCAAATAAAGGTCGGGAAAGGGCTTGCCTCTTTCCACCTGGGTGGCGCTGAAGAATCGGTTTGGAAAAAACGAAAACAAATCGGCGAGGCGCAAACTCAATTCAATGCGCTCGGGCGTGCTCTGCGAAGCCAGGCAAAAAGGCCGGCTCTGGCTTTGCAAGTTCAGCAATAATTCTCGCACGCCCGGTATCGGCCGCAAGTCTTTCGCAAAATCGAGGGCCGTGAACATGGCCAAGTCATAAAGCCAGGTTGCCGGCAAAGAAGGACCCAAATGCTCTTCCACCAGGCGCACGGTGTCAGCCAGGGATTTACCCTTGAAGCGCTCGGTGACTTCGGGAGCGGTGATGGCCCAACCCAACCGGGTCAATAAGCGCGAGAGGGTGCGGGCGGCAATGCTTTCGCTGTCCACCAAAACACCATCGCAATCGAAAATGACGAGGGAGAAAGAAGTCATAGGGAGATTTTAAAAACAAAGTTTAGGCCGGCAATGGATTGCCCGTAGCGTCGAAGTAACCCTCGAAAAGCAAGGTGCTGAGATAACGCTCGCCCGAATCGGGTAACACAACCACTAGAGTCTTGCCCTTATTTTCCGGGCGCTTGGCGAGACGCACGGCGACGGCGACCGCGGCTCCGCAGGAAATGCCCGAGAGTATGCCTTCTTCTTTGGCAAGGCGGCGCGCGAATTCCATGGCCTCTTCATTGCTCACCTGCTCGACGCTATCGACCAGGGTCATATCCAGGTTACCCGGCACAAAACCCGCGCCTATGCCTTGAATCTTATGCGGCGAGGGCTTGGGCGCTTCGCCATTGCGGGTTTGCGTAATCACCGGGCTTGCCGAGGGTTCGACGGCGACGGTATGAATGGCTTTTTTCTTGGTGTGCTTGATGTAGCGTGACACGCCGGTCAAAGTGCCGCCCGTGCCCACGCCCGAAACGAAAATGTCGATGGCGCCATCGGTGCCATTCCAGATTTCCGGGCCGGTGGTGCTTTCATGAATGGCCGGATTGGCGGGATTCTTGAATTGCTGCAAGAGCACGTATTTCGAATCGGTGGCGGCGATTTCCTCGGCCTTGGCGATGGCGCCGGGCATACCCTTGGGGCCTTCGGTCAAAATGAGCTTGGCACCATAGGCCAGCAAAAGCTTGCGGCGTTCGATGCTCATGGTTTCGGGCATGGTGAGCGTCAGGGGTATGCCGCGTGCCGCTGCCACGAAGGCGAGCGCTATGCCGGTATTCCCGCTCGTGGGCTCAATCAATTCCTTGCCAGGGCCGAGTAATCCGCGCTTTTCCGCATCCCAAATCATGGCCGCGCCAATGCGGCATTTCACCGAATAAGCCGGATTGCGCCCTTCGATTTTCGCCAGCACGGTGGCTTGAGCGCCATCGGTGACGCGATTGAGTTTGACGAGGGGCGTATTGCCGATGGAGAGAGAGTTGTCAGCGAACCAGTTTGCCATAAGGCCTCCGGGTGATGGAAAGGATCAAATCGAATAGTCGAGTATGCCACCGCGATTGGCCTGCGCGGCTTTGGCGGCATCATTGATTTGCGCGAGCGAGGTGCGATCTAAAATTTCTGCGGTGCGATCGCGCACTTCCTTCATCGCCATGCGAATGCCGCAAGTGACTTCGTCCTTGCATTCGTCGCAGCGGCGATAGGCGGTCTGGCTCACGCAAGGACGCAAGGCCAAAGGCCCGTCCATTTTGCGAATGATTTGCCCCAAAGTAATGCTGTCGGCGGGGCGAGCCAGCATATACCCGCCGCCCTTGCCTTTTTTGCTGTCGAGAACGCCGTCTTTTTTCAGCTCCAGGAGAATCAACTCCAGGAATTTTTGCGGGATGGATTCTTGCTCGGCGATTTCGGCGATGAGCACCGGCCCGCTTTTATGCTTGCGGGCCAAGTATTGCAATGCCTTGATGGCATAAATGGTTTTTTTCGAAAGCACGCCGATTTCCTGAAAGGTGAGGCCAATAGTGCGCCTGTAAAGATAGCCCTAGAAGCCACTTCAGATGGCGCCCCCAACCCAACACCCTAGAGAGGGTCCCCGGACCTCTCTTCTGACAAGACCCCTAAGCCGCAGGCGCCTTTTCGGGAAAAAACGCCGTTGGAAGTCGATTTCAAACCTCCAAAACGTATCCTATATGTTACCGAAACATTGAAGTAACCTACTCAAGGCGCCGTATTGACGTATTGGTAGACGACACTTCCGGAAGCCGTAACCTGGCCCATCCAAGGAAAGCCTTGATGCATGGTCGAGGTGAATCCGGAGGACGTGCCGGTGGATATGGCGCCCGACCCCAGCATTTCCCAGGCCGAACCCGTCCACTTCCAGGCATAGTTGGAATAGGCGGCGCTTGCGGCATCACGCATTTGCGCGACAACGATCAAAACGCCAGACGAACCATAGACCCGGCACGCCGACACGACAAGGCCGCTAGGCGAAAAAGCGCGCGTTCCCAAGACTGCCCCGCTGGAGGCCCGAGTCACGGTGAGGCCCCCACCATTGGCTTCGTCGGCAAAGGCGACATAAGGGAGATTATTCCAAATGCCCAATGAAAAGGAGGAAAAGGCCAGACTTCCAGTCGCATTGGTGCCCCCGCCACTCGACGTGGTCCATAAGGAACTGCTCCAGCGCCTGACCTCTAGTGAGGTGCCGGAATTTTGAGCTACCCAGGGCGTTCCATCCGACCCCGCCGCCAAATCGGCATAGTCCGCATCCGAGGGCAAGGTTCCGATTTCCGTCCAGCTGCTTCCACCGAAAGAGAGCACATGAGGAGTGCTGTTGATATTGTCCTTGTACAAGTAATAGGCGTTATTCCCACCTGCGGCCATCAGGGCGATGCCGGGGGGCCCCACCGTGGAGTTGGACCAAGTTGCGGCGGCATTTTTGCGGTGCATGATGGCCGTTGCCGTCCATGCGCTGACTATAAACAAATTCGTTGCATCGCTCACCATGGCATTGGCGCCCAGCGGCGAAAATCCCGGAAATGAGGGATCCGCTCCCCAGGTGGATCCGGACAACCTCTTCACGGTCGCTACCCTGGTTTGGGTGACTTGCCCCAGATGATAGACCATGTTTTCATGCGATGCCAAGGCGGCGGGGGCTTCCGTGCTAGCGCCCGTAACTCCACCCGCTTGCACCCAGCCGCCTCGATGCATCCTCACCGTATAGGTTTTGGTCACCCCGCTTTGCGATGTCACTCGAATGGTCGCGGTAGTCATTTGTGCTGCAGCCAAGGCGAGGGCCGCCGATTGGGCTCCCGAAGTGACGGCGACTGTGTTGACCGTAATAGTTGAGGTGAGAGGAGCTGCGGCCGTGGGTGTCAAGCGAACGCTGGTATTCACATCAGGAACGACCAGGTCATAAGCAATCGTATTTTGCGAGAAGGGCGACGTGAAGGATCCGACCGAAGGCGTCAGGTCCGAGAGATTATTGTTCCCATCCTGCTGGGTGATAGTCACTGTATAAGTCCGAGTGGTTCCGTTCTGGGCCGTCACTATCACGGGGATGGCATTCGCACCGGCGGTAAGGGTAACGCTGCGCGCGGTTCCCGATGTCGTGGCCGATCCATTGATCGACAGGGTCGCCGACGCACTTTGCACCGTCGCAGTCACCGAGACCGAAGTCACGGTAGAAGCCACCGACCCAGAATAACTCAAGGTCGCAGCATTGAAGGTGGCGGGTGCAAGCGTGACCGAAGCCACCGACAGCGATAGCAACGCATTATTCGCATCCGGCTGGGTGATGGTCACCGTATAGGTTCGGGTTGTCCCGTCTTGTGCCGTCACCACGATGGGGATGGCATTCGGACCCGGGACAAGATTGACCGTGCGCGCGGTCCCCGAGGTGGCGGTAGTCCCATTCACCGTCAGAGTCGCCGAGGCACTTTGCACGGTCGCGGTCATCGAGACCGAAGCCACCGAAGAAGCCACCGTACCCGTGTAATTCAAGGTCGCCGCATTGAAGATATTAGGCGTAAGCGTGACCGAAGCCACCGACAGCGAAAGCAAGGCGTTATTCGCATCGGGTTGGGTGATGGTCACTGTATAGGTTTTTGTTGTTCCGTCTTGCGCGGTGACGACAATGGGAATAGCATTGGGGCCCGTGGTGAGATTGACCGTGCGCGCGGCCCCCGAGGTGGCGGTAGTCCCATTTACCGTCATGGTTGCTGACGCACTTTGCACCGTCGCGGTCACCGAAACCGAAGTCACCGAAGAGGCTACCGACCCTGTGTAATTCAAGGTCGCCGCATTAAAGATGGCAGGTGCAAGTGTGACCGAAGCCACCGACAGCGATAGCAAGGAGTTATTCGCATCTTGCGCTCGGGTAATGTTCACGGTATAGGTTTTCTTGGATCCGTCCTGAGCTGTCACCACGATGGGGATGGCATTCGGACCCGTGGTGAGATTCACCGTACTCGCGGTCCCCGAAGTCGCTGCCAGACTATTCACCGACAAGGTCGCCAAGTCACTTTGTGTCGTCGCGGTCACCGATACCGAGGTCACGGCCGAGGCCACCGTTCCCGAGTAAATCACGGTCGCCGCATTAAAGGTGGAAGGCGCAAGCGTGACCGTTGCGACTGCCAGAGCTAGAAGAGAGTTGTTCGCCTCCTGTGCCCGCGTGATGGTGACCGTATAGGTCTCCTCAGAACCGTCCTGGGCTTTCACCACAATGGGGATGGCATTAACACTGGTACTGAGATTTACCGTGCTTGGCGTCCCCGAAGTGGCCGCCACGCCGTTCACCGTGAGGGTCGCCGTGGGATCCACAGGGGCAGCGGTAATCGAAACCGAGGTCACGGAATTGGCCACGCTCCCGGAATAAGTGAAGACCCCTGAATTGAAGGTGGTGGGCGACAAAATCACGGAAGCCACCGACAGCAATTTCAGCAAATTGTCCGTGCTCGCCCGCACGGTGACTTTCACCGAATCCATGACTTGATTTCCGTCATCGTCCGTGGCGCGGAATAAGGCCCATAAGATTTGCGGCGTGCTCGGGGCGGTGAAGGAGGTGTCGCCCTGACGTCTTTGCAGAAAGTTTCCAGATCCGATTTTCCATTCGGTCGTAACCACTTGGCCACGGCCATCGGTCGCCGTGCCATTCAAGGTGATCTGGCCACCCGCGATCATGGAGACGTCATCTCCCGCGCTGACCTTGGGAGCATCGAGTAGCACCTCGACCCTTACCGTGTCATCCCAGGTTTTTCCGCCATTATCCGTCGCTCGGGCCACCACCTTGATCACCGAGGGAGTATTGAATACCTGCTCCACCGAGAAATCGACCTGGGCGAGACCGGGCGTGGTCGCATGGGTGAAGGTTCCGGTCCCTGTGAAGTCCCATTCCAGCTTAGTGATGAGGCCGTCACCGTCAGCGACTCGTCCTTTGAAGGTGATGGCATCCTTGATAGTGATGATGGTGTCAGGCAGGGTGGCTGAGAATGCTGGGGCCTTATTGCCCACATCCACGCGGCGTGTATCACGAGAAACGTTTCCGTCATCATCTTTGACTTCGAATACCGCCACGAAGGTGCCTTCGGACGCATAGGTATGGGTGGTTTGTCCCGTGGTCGTCGATTCGAAATCCCAAGTATTGTCGCCATTGAAATCCCAACGGTAGGACACCAAGGTTCCAAAGTCCTGGGTCGCCTTGCCAACAAATACAAGAGAACTGCCAACTGCGATTCCGGTATCGTTTCCTGCATCAATTCGAGGCGCATCCAAACGGACCCCGATGAGGGCGGTTTCGCGGCTGATTCGACCGGCGGCATCGACTACGGTCAAGGATGCCGAAAAGTTTCCCGTATCGGGATAGGCAAAGCTGCGCTTGAAGGAATGGGCGGAATCGGTCAAGCTCTCTTGAAATTCAGCTACACCGTCGCTATTCACGTCCAGAGTACAAGTAGCCAGCTTCCCATTGCGGGCATGGAAGACTGCGGAAAACATCACACTATCCTTAATTGAAATCACCGTATCGGGCCCAAAGGCATCAATGACGGGAGGGGCGTCGGCTGACGAATAAACATCGACCACTACACTATCCACCAGTTTGGGATCCGTCGAAACGCGAACCAGAATCACCGTGCTGCCTGCCTGTAAGGCTTTGACCGTGACATTCCCCGGCGAAGCCGCATTGCTTACGATTTCCACTATGCCCGGAGTTCGCGCTTCCCAGGTGACCGATTGGATCGCTTCCTCGGGATTCGTTTCCGCACGGACGGCCTTGGTTTCTCCCACCACTAAGTTCAGGCGCTTCGGATCGAGGGTAAGCCCGGCGGAAGTCGCCCAGGGATCGCGCAAGGTCGTCACGGTAATTTTCGGATTGGTATTCGGATTAAAAACGCGCTTTTGCTCGAAAACCAAGACGCCGCCCTCATACCCTCTCAGCATGAAAACCGCGGCTTCTCCCTTATATCCCTTGCCTGGCAAATCGGTGAGGCTCCATTCGTTTTTTAAGGGTCCTTGAAAAAGCATCGCTTTCTCTTTTCCCTCGGCGTCCACCCAAACCACCTCAAAGCTGTCCAATTCCAACCAAGCCGGCTTCACCTTGATGGTAACGGTATCGTCTTCCGATTTCGCTAAACAGGAGAGGAGTATCAAAGGGAAAAGCATGAGGATCAGCAGAGATGCTGCGGATAGAATGGCTTTTTTAACTGGGGCTTCGAATTTCATGATGCGATCTCTTAAGGTTTAGCGGGCGCCGGCTTTAGTCCAGGGGAATGTTTTTGCCTTCTGACGGATGATCGAGAGTCAAGTAATAAGCCGTCACGGCACCCGCCGCAACAGCAGCTCCTCCTGCAACCCAAAGCCAGGTTTTGCTGCTTGGTTTGGGAGCCGCCTTAGCAACGGGAAGGGGTATGGTTCGTTCACCTTTTTCAGGCTTGGGCGGAGGGGCATGTATGGTTTTGACGCCTTGCGAGCGATTTTGTCTCACTAAAAATTCTTTTCGCACTTTTTCAAAGGTTTCATCCAAATCTTGACTGATGAACATGTCCACTAAATCGGCGGAAGGGTTCATTTCCAGCATACGGAACATGTAATAACGGCCTTTTTCGCGCGTTTGGGGGTTGGAGGCATAAACCACGGCCAAATGCTTGGCGATGAAAATCGAATCCGACAGGCTAAGGCTACGATGACGCTTCTGATAAGCCTCGATGCGAGTGAGCACTACTTCGAAATCCCCGTTGGAATAGGCTTCGTGCACAGGCAACAGCCCTTCCGGTGCGTTCTGGGCCGGGGCTACGGAGGTTATTCCGGCAATCCAGAGCAAGGTCAAAGCAAGGAACGGAGTCCATTTCGGCATGCAGGGTAATGCAAAATTCTTCATTTTCGAATCCTCAGTAACAATTTGTGTTTGTTTTCGCTAAAAAGGAATGCGAATCCGCAAATCAAATTACTTACTGCATCGAAACCCTATACCCGTCGTATGGGGCTACAACTCAAACTTCGAAACAACACCTATAACAATGAGCCATAATGGGATTAATGGCTCGCCGGAATCACCTCAGGAGCAACCTCGGCATGGAGCGAAGGCTGAACCGACTCGCCTCCTCGATTGGCATAGACCTTGGTGAATTCGGCTCCAAATAAAAGAATTTGCGAGGAGTAATAAATCCATACAAGCACAATGACGAAGGACCCCGCGGCGCCATAGGCCGAACTCACGCTTCCACGACCTAAATACAGGCCTATCAAATACCGGCCCAGGGAGAAGAGAAGGGCAGTGACGACCCCGCCCACCCAAACGTCTTTCCATTTCACGAGGACATCCGGCAAAACCTTGAAAATCAAGGTGAAGAGCAATGCCGTGACCCCAAAGGAAATCACGAAATTGAAAATTTGCAGCAAGACTTCGGGAAATGGCAAAACCCGATTCAAAAATTGGCCCATGCCCGCCAGGATGGCGCTGAGCACCAAGCTGACCAAAAGCATGAAGCCGATCACCAAGACCATGGAAAAAGAAAGCAGGCGCTTTTGAATAAAAATCAAGAGGCCGTGGCCATGCTTGGCTTGCACACCCCAGATTGAATTTAATGCGTCTTGAAGTTGGATAAATGCCCCCGACGCACCGATAAGCAAGGCGATGATCCCAATTGCGGTGGCAAAAAAAGTGCTCTCTGATTTTCCTGCGCTTTCGACCATGGTTTTGATGATGGAAGCCCCATCTTCACCCACCAAGGAGTGAACTTGGTCAAATATTCGAGTACTAGCCGCTTCTTTATTGAAAACCCATCCTGCGATGGCGATGACCAGGATCAATAAGGGAGCGATCGAAAAAATGGTGTAATAGGAAAGCGCCGCGGCTAGCCGCGACGCTTTGTCTGCACTCCAACTGTTATAAGTGTCTCGTAAAAGCGTCCAAGCCACTTGAATAATATTGCGAGCTTTTGAAGTCATGAGCAGACCAACCTCGAGTTTTTACTTGGTGCCTTTGACGGTCAAGGTCCCGGCATCTCCCGCCGTTATAGCGGTAACCCGAATCAAAACCTTTTTCGCCATCTCAGTATTCACGATATAGGTGGCACCTTCGGATACGGCATCGCCGCCACTGGTAATAGCAGTCGCTCCCGCCCAAAGCGCGTCGATGGATTCTTGCGTTGTGATAGCCGCAAAAGCGCTTTCGCTCAAAATCAATTCGCGAAACTCGGTATCATTGGCCACCGTCCAAGTTGCAGGGCCATTGGTTTCCACGCCGAAACCGCTCACCTTGGCTTGGGCCGGAGTGAAAAGCCGGTCCCCGCCCGTAACCGAATGGGCATAATAGAGATCGATTTTTCCGGAAATGGCCTTAGCATCCGCGTGCAAGTACACCAGCATCGCGTCCAAATCCACCGAGCCACCCAAGGCATTTTTATTGGATCCTAAAACGATTTCCTGGGTGGTGACGGCTTTTCCCGTCACGGTAAGCGTCGCTGTAGCACTTGTCGAATCAATACCCGCAAAGGCGCTCACCTTGACGGTGTATTCCCCCGTGGCCGCCGCCCCACCTACCGTAACACGCACATTACCATCCGATTTCAGGCTCCAGGCTTTCTTCGCATCGCCCAAGGCACCTTGGGTGACTGTGAAACCTTTGCCCAGGGTCATGTCCGTCGTGCCTTTCCAAATCGTCACCTTGACCGAGGTCAAGGCATTGGTAGAAGTCAAGGTGCCCTCGACATAGGCACCTTCTCCGGCGATAATGCTATTGGGCGTCACTTTCAAATCGGCAATTTGCACGGCGCTCGATTTTGGATCGTCGTTCGTCAGGCATCCGGTGAGACCGAGGGCCACGAATACCAAGGTCGCCATGACGATTTTTTTTTGTCCAGTCCATGTTTTCATTGAGTGCTCCTAGAAGCCAGTACCGCCTTCAACCGAAGGCATAGCTTTCCCAATATGACCTAACAGGGATGCGTATCGCGTAATTATCTCAAGAATAAGCCCGAAAAATGCGAAAATGTATCCTGTATGTTACCGAAACATGGGGGTAACACCGTATGGCTTTTCGAAGCTGAAAAGACGGCGCGCGAACTGCAGGCGCCGATTTTTTCAGGGAGTTGTCGCCGCTGGTGCCACTTCGGGGGCCGATTCCGAAGCCGCCGCAGGTGCGGGAACGTTCGCGTCCTTCACTGGCGCGGGCACGGCTGCCGGAGCCTTCTCCGCCTTAGGAGACCATTTGCCCAGCACCTTGACGGAACGAGCAGCCGCGGGCAAGACCCGATCCAGACTGCCGGTGTAATATCGGTAGCAGCCATATAATAACACGGTCGCCAGGGCCAGGCGCTTCCAGGGCAGGCCCTTTTCGGCATAGGGATCGCTCGAATCGCGGCGCGAACCAGGCGGTAATTTGGCCGTGCTGCTAAGCGTAGCTCCGAAGGGCACATTGATCTTCGCCTTGGCATTCACGGCCCAGCCATTGGCATCGAGGATGGGACCCAGGTTGCGCTTGCGAAGCTTCACATAGGCCATGATCACCGAAGGCGTCGAAATGAGAAGCAGCACGCCAATCAAAGCACCGACCGTGGGCAAAAGGCCCAGCTTGAAAATGCCGGTGGCATAGCCCACCATGGCGGTGAAAAAAGTGCCAATGGCACCTGCGGCTACGCCAATGGCAGCTACAGTTCCCACGTCCAACTTTTTCGGAACTACGGGCGGTTTGGTTTTGTCCACGTTCACGGCGGTCACCGCGGTAGCAGCGAGTTGATTGTGCGACTCGGCGTCCGCGGCAGCCGCGCGCTTATTCACCTGCTCTTCGAGATAGCGCACGAATTTCTTATAGGGCGACCAAAAAGCCTGGCCAATGTTGATGGGATTATCGATGATTTTGACTATGGTCGCATCCCAATCCAGGCCTTGGCGATCATAGAAAAGGCCATTGCGGCCCACCATCAAATTGTCTGAATCTCCGGATGTGAAGGCAGCCACGATTTGCATTTTTTCCGAGGTCGACTTGCTGACACAATCGAGATAAGTCAGGTAGGCTCCCGCCAGACCCGCCATGGCGGCATGTCGGACCGGATCCTCGACACGCAGGCATAGGTGGCAGGCGCGCTGATCGAGATACAGGGTGCCGCATTGAAAAATCGCAGGATCCTGACCGTCGTAAAAATCCTTGAAGTTCACGAAATTCGTGCAAAGCAAGCGCAAGTCGCGATAATAGCGCACCAGCTTTTCGACTTTCTCGATGCTTTTGAATTCAGCTTCCAAGGCCATATCGCGCGCGATCAAATCCGACAAAGCGGCTCGGCCTTGGCCTGCTGCGATTTCCAGCAGGCGGGTATGCCCAAGTTTTTCGACATGCGGACAGGCCTTTTGTGATTCCCAAGCTTGATAGGGAGCGATTTTCGCAAGCAGGGCCACCCAATCCGCTTCGGTCAATTGCGTTCGCGATCCGAGCAAGGGCGTGATGGCCTTTTCCACCAGGTCGGCTACGGCGGCGGCATGGGCGGGATTGAGGCCCGTTGCTAAAGACAAGGGCTTGCCCGCAGCAACGGCAGCCAGAGGGAAGGCTGCGACTTCGTTCACGGTAAAACTCAAATCCTGACTGGTGATAGCCTGATATTCTTCTTCCTTGCGATTGAGCAAGGAGGCGGTGCGCGGATCAAAAGCCGCCAGGCGGCAACGTCCGAAATAGTCATCGACCTTGCGCTTCACCGCCGCTATGGCTCCTGCTGCCTGCGCCGTCTTCTCCTGTCCCAAAGGCCATATCGTTGCGGCATCGGCTTCGGCCTGGGCATGCCATTCCCCATAGGACTTTACCTCCGCGAAAAAAGCATCGACCTTGGCGGCATCAATACCCGGCTTTCCTGATAAATCCGTCACACTTCCAAGACAATCCATGATTTCGCCAAACAATCGCTTGGTCGCATCGTCTTCCGTTGAGGCCTCGGTGATGACGCCATCGCCATTGAAGGCGGTATTCGCGAAAATGCGAGCCTTGTCCGAAACATCTTCCACCGAAATCGTCTTTGCGTCGCTTTTGCCGATATGATGCAAGATTTGTTTGGCCGAGGACAGCAGGGTTTTGCCTTCCGCCGTGCCGTCTTGTATCGAAGCCAAGGGCAGGCTCATTTCGCCCTTGAGCAAATCGTCGGCATTCTTTACGCTTTGCCCGGCGAATTGCACAGCGGCAATCAGCTCTCTCACACGCACGCGACCATTGTTATCGCTGTCAATCAATTCAAGAGTGCGCTTGTCGATTTCCAGCCCGCTGGTCGGACATGCCAAGGCCACCCACAGCTTCTGATCGAGCGAAGCGAGATTCATCAAGTCGTCACCCGTTTCGAGCTTGACCTGATCAAAGCCTCCCGCACGAAAAAAAGTCCACCTGTGTTTGGCAGTCATGGCTACGCCTCCGTTGAAACAACAAAGTTAGGCTAACCATGAAAAAGGGAGAACAACAAACAGCGAATCCACCATAAAAATCGACGGACAACACTCTAGGCACCCTTTATCGGGGGGACGTATCGTAAAGCACTCCTTCCCTGGGTCTCCCCCCGCGCCTTCGGCCCGTCATTCCCGGCAAGCGTGGTCGGCCTCGTCTCCCCCCTCCTGGCGGCAGATGCCAGGAAGGATTTTAGAGATGGCTTCTAAAGACTCGGTGGTGAAAGGGTTGCGGAATAATCTCCAGGGGTGCCGCGCTCTACGGTGTAGCTGCCACTATGTGCCTCTCGGCGGAAATCATTGGTTTCGAAATAACTCGAACTCACCGAAGAACCATAGTTGGCGAAGTGATAGGCACCGCCACCCAAAGCCGTGAAAAAGCGAATGGGGGTGACGGGCTCAAATCCCGGCGTGCGGCTTGAGCCTTGCACTAGGTAACGCCGGGAATACCCTCCGATAAAGGTGTCATCGGAATTGAAGAAGAGGCCGAAGACGCTAGACTCATTCAAATAGTAGCGCTCAAGAGTCGGGGCAGTCGAATCGCTCGTGCCGGCGATGTCAGGGTATCCTGCGCAAATATAGGGCACGGTATCGGTCATGGATTCATCCGGATGCGGACCGGTGCAATTGCCCGGGGCCCAAGCCCATTTGGTGTCGGGTTCATTCAGGCCTGCCCAGACTATGCCGTCGATGTCATAGAATAGGCGAAAACGCACCGGTTCGGCGATGAGAACGCCCGTGGCCCTCTTCATGAGTCCGCCTGTCGTCCCCTGTCCACCTTCCCCACCGTCTTGAGGCGGTTCGCCTGGGCACCGTCCTTCCAGGCCGGGTGGAAGCTGCTCCAAAGTGTCGGGGTTAATACCCGCGCGCGAAAGTGAATCGAAAAGGCTGCGCCAGCAAGCGACATGAGACGTATCTCCGCCGTTACCCACAGAATCTCCCCCTCCAGAGCGCGAGGTATCGCCCGCGATGATTACAGGACGTGGCAAGGGAAAGGAACGACCGCAACCCGAATAATGGATACGCGATGCTGTCGCTGGCGACTCCAAGGTCATACTGGTGCCTTCCTTGGTATGCCAGCGTCTTCCATCCAGCTCGACATCCCCGGTGACATGGGATTCATAACCCGATTCTCCATCGCGGCAATAATTGAAGTTCACGCTGGTATAGGTGCCCGGTTGGATTTCAGCCGATACCGCGCCAAGAATGTCTTCCAATTGATCACCCACTAGCTCGACGAGGCAATTGCCGGTGCGGCAGGTGAATATCTCGGCATAGCGATTGTGCTCAATGTTTTCGAGCACGATGCGGGTGATGGGGGTCTTAAAGCTGGTGAGCCTGAAATCACTCGACCAATGCGGTCCGGTGACACCGGTGTCGACCGAAATACTCCTTTTGCCGAGACCTCCCAACTTGGTCGGTTCGAGACGAAGCATCTGGGTCAAAATAGTGGGTGCTGGTGGCGGTTCGACGGGAGGAAGGGTGACCACGGGGTCGACTGGCTTCACGTCAATAGGCTTGACGGTCACCACAGTATCTGTTTTAGTTTTTGTAACAGTATCTACCTTTATTATCGTGTCGGTTTTTGTGGTTTTCGCCGTGTCCTGGGGGGTTCCCGTGTCGCTAATGACTATAATCGTCTTGGCTTTTTCTTTGTCGGCGGGAGCGTTATTGCCAAGCAGGCAACCCGCCAGTCCAGCGAGGCCGAGGATGCTGAAAAGACCGAAATACCCATGGCGTAAATTTTGTCCTTGCATTCGCTCTTCCTTTGGGCCAGGGCTCCCGTACTTTTTTGCAAAGGCAGGAGCGGATGACGCAGGAATTGTGATGCAAGGCAGGTGTAGTTAAAAAGGGGAAATGGAAGACCGGAAACTCACAAATCGCAACCGGTCTCAAAGAGCTTAGGGCGAAGGCGCAAATAAGGTCACCGCACCCTCAAAATTCTACTGGCTTTAGTGCGCTTTAAAAATTCGCCCAATTCATACGGGTAATCTCGGCTCCTTGGCGCCAAGTCACGACATATAAGCCCCGTTGCGGCAAGGACACGTGCTGAGAATGGCCCGCTTGCAAATGGGAATGAAGCACTTGGCGGCCCGAGGCATCCGTAACTTCCAGGTTACCCAGGTTGGAAGCCAAAAAGGAAAAGCCTCCGGCCTCCCGCTTCAGGGTCGTGCCCTGGGGCAAGGTTCGGCGCGGATTCACCGCGGTCCCCGCGCAAAGGGCGGCATTGCTTTTCACAAAATAGGTGCGATAAGCAGGGCTGGCTTTGTCCATGCAGCCTTCCAGGTCGAGTAGCTCCATCTTGCGGAATTTGTAGGGATGCGTTTCGGCTTGAATGGCGATATATCCGCTTTTCAAAGGAGTGCCATTGGCGGGTGTATTCGCGGGAGGGTTGGCGACATTTCCCGTCCAATATACGGGCCGGTAATAGGTGAAGACGGGAGTGCCTGTGGGGCTTTTCTGATTGAAATGTCGAATGATGGAATCACCCATGACCGAAACCGAAACCCATGCCCAAGTTCCGGGTGCGGGTCGCGCAGTGGCAGTTGAGGGAACGCAATGTTCCATGTTGACGCTTCCACCAGAGGGATTATTGTAAAAGGCCGTTCCTGGCGTGCACAAATTCATGGTGTTCTTCGGATTGGATCCGGTATTGCCTGCGCCCAGCAACTGCGTCTCCATGCTGATAGGAAAATCTTGCTTTAGGGTCATGGAGGCCATCGACTGCGAATGCACCATCAGACCATTGTTTTGCACGGCCCAGGCAGGTCCGCCGGTAACCTGAGTCGGACCCACTTGGTACTCGACACGTAATAAATAGTGCGAATAAGCCTTGGTCTTATTGGCTGCATGACCGAACTCATCGCTAAACCGGGTCCAGCCGCTGTAGTCTACGCTGATGGCGCTGTCCACGACCTTGAAGGTATTGTTGAAATTGACATTCAATTCTTTGCCGGCAAACTTGATGTCCCAATCACTGAGATCTTTGCCATTGAACAATTGCACCCAGGTCGAGTCTTCCGCCCAGGCCTTATTCGCAGCCCCACCTAAGGCAACGGAAAGGGTGATCCCAAGAACGGTATTAAACAAGATTTTGGCTTTGGCCGACATAGTTTCCCCTTCAAATGCCCTATTAACCACCGACTTCGGAGGCGACGTCTCATATGGTTTTCGCAAATTAACGCTATCGGGCAACCCCGGCCCAACCTTTTTGCCGAATCGGGAGGTAAAGGCGAGATATGGGCTATTCCGGCTCAAAAACCGATGCGATGTGAAAGCAGTAAACAGAAGGCATAGCACGAGCCCTAAACCTGGACGGCCTGGTTGTTTTTCATTTCCAAAAAAAGGAAGACGAACAAAAATACCGGCGCCTAGGGCTTGCGGTTCAGATCCACTCCCGCGTAGAAGCCCAGATCCTTGTCCTTGAGCTGCTTGGTCCAGAAGGCAATCTGCCCCGTATGGTAGGACAAATGCTCGGTCACATGCACGAAGATGGAGATGCCGCTTGCCTGGTAGCATTGCACCGGGCGCACGCGCAGGAGCTCGGCATCCCCCGCGCCCGCGAGCAGCCCCAGCACGGCATCGAGGGTCGAACCCAGGTGCGACAGGAGGTCCTCCTTGCCGCTTCCCTCGCGGGCGGCGAACTCGGTGTCGCGGCGGCGATGGTCGTCGGCCCCGCCGAAGCCAGCCAGCACCCATTGAGTAAGGTTGCCATTCAGGTGCAGCAGAAGGTTGCCGACGGAATTGGATGAGCCATTGGGCCGCTGCCACAGGTCCTCCGCGGCCAGCTCGTCCAGGCATTTGCCCAGGCGCACGCGGCTTTCCCCCATGCGTTCCGTGATTTCCCGCTTGAACTCCTCGGCGAATGCGCTTGCCATGCTTTTCCTCCTCCCTATTTCGAAAGTTCCACCAGGATACGCTTTCGGGTGTCCCCCTGCCGGAGGAAATAAATGCCTATGGGCAAATCGCTCCCCCCTGCACGGAGGGCTTTCAAACCGAAATCCAATTCGCCTCCTGGGAAAATTCGTACCAAGCGTCCGGATGTATGATAGAGATGTATAGGCTGTAACTGTGGCGTTAAAATGGGCGCTATCCGCGCATCCTGGAGGGCCACCACCGGCGAGCACCCGGAAATGGGCAAATTGCTGAAGGTCCGAAAATAATTCAGGCAAGTCGTGCGCCACGTATTGGCATTGGTTTCATGCGCGGTAAGCTTGGTTGAAACCGCGGCGTAGCGCGCCGCATCCACCCGCCCATTCAGAGATGCCCATTGCGTTCGCATCCCCGTCACGTATTGGGTGCCGCTGCAATAGCGTTGATTGAGCTCATTCCAGAACGATTTTCCCGTGGAGGGAAGCACATAATCCCACCTCACGTGATGGAAGAAGGCGAGGTATTCCGGGGGCGTGGTGGCGATATTATTGAAGCGATCACGTACCGTTGGGAAATATTGGCCAACCATATTGCTGCCTGTCGCGGTTCGGTTATAACCCAAACCCATAGCATCGGCCTTATGCCAATAAACCGAATTCCAATCGAGATGGGTCGTGTCAGCATTATAACTGGGATCGGGACCATAATGATGGCCATTCGCGAAAATGCCGACCAGGCCCAGAGGCATCATATAATTGACGATGGCTTCCCGCGAGCCCGCCATCATGGTTGTAATTGTTGAGACAATTTCCGACGCATTTCCCCAAGTCATGCGGGTCCAATCCTCGGCAATGGAATCCGAGGACTGCTCATGGTTCCAAGCAAGGCGGCCAAAGGAATACCAGTTCGCTTGCAAGAAATCGTGCCCGCACCAATTCACCCCGTCCCCGGTATTGGCGACTCCGGAAATGGCGGTCAAAGTATCCGCGTCACGCGTACCATCCACCACCTTGGCGACCGTCGAACCCGGCCCATTCTGGTGGGTATCGAAGTCCAAGGCTTCTTTCCATAGCGGGGCCAAATATACCAGGTGTGTCGATTGTCCTAGATACTCCGATGTGATCTGGAACTCCATGCTGACATGAGTACTGGACAGGCCGCCAAATAAGGGATGAACGGGCTCGCGGGGCTGGAAATCGAAGGGGCCATTCTTGGTTTGGACAATCACGTTTTTGCGGAACTTGCCGTCGAGTGGTTTGAATTCGAGATAAGCTCGTTTCATGCGATCGGTGTCAATATGATCGTCATACACAAAGGCGCGCCAGAACACCACGCCTCCATGCGGCGCTAAGGCGTCGGCGAGGCAATTCGCGCCCTCAGCATGGGTGCGCCCATAGGTTTTCGGTCCAGGTTGGCCTTCCGAATTGGCCTTGACCAGAAAGCCGCCGAAATCGGGAATAGCGGCATAGATTTCATTCGCCTTGGTCGCCCACCAAGAAATGACCGAGGCGTTCAGCGGATCCGAAGTAGCCAAGCCCCCCACCTGCTGAGGCGCATTGAAGTAAGCGCTAAGATAGACGCGGATTCCATAGGGGCGAAAGACATTCGCCAAGGCCGCAACCTTGCCGATATAGGCGGTGGAAAGAATGTCTTTATTGCCGCTATTATTGACATTGTTCAATACCGTGCCGTTAATGCCCACCGACGCGCAGGCGCGTGCATAGGCGGTATAGCGTGGATCGAGGGTCCCCGGAAGTTGGCTCCATTTCCACAAGGAGCTCCCCGCATATCCGCGCTCTATCGATCCATCCAAATTATCCCAATGATTCAGAAGCCTTCGGCGGATCTTTGGTTTCTCTGAGATATCCAAATTGGCTAGGGACTTGTGGGTTTGCAGCAATCGCAAAAGGTGGAAGGCTCCGTATAGCGTTCCGATTTCGCCTTGCGAGGCGATGACGATGGCGCTTTTGCCGCTCACCGTGGTTGTCCGAATACGATAAGCCTCGGGATGGGCATCGAGGGTGAGACCTAGCCCACTGATGAGGCTGGATGAGGAAGGCGTTCCGGCGATAACCGCGCCGTCCAAGGTGACGGAGGACGCAGCCGGCGTATTTTGGGCGAGGAGGCTATCGCAACCACGTTGCAATTCGCCGCGCAGGGTGGTGATCGTTTCAGAATTACCTTGCACCACGATTTGCGTTATTTTGGTCCGCGCCTCGTTACGCAAAGCCGTATCCGATAGGGGGACATATCTTAGCCAAAGACTATTGCCAGTTTCACCGAAGGCGTAAAGGGCCGGCAAAAGCGTGACTAACATAAAGGGAGCGAAACGCGCTCCCCTTGGATTCAAATTCATGGGAACCTCACCCCATTTGCCTTACCGGGTCAGTGAAGCTCGGTCTCCCTATTTAAGCATAAGGATGAAACTCCCGCAGCATGGAAAGGGGCAAATGGATGAAATAAGATAGGTCTCAGCCCGAATCGCTCAAAGCGGCTTGTCCGCCTCCCGAATCCAATGCCGACCCTCCCCCATCTCCTTAATGAATTCCGGAACAAATACCTTGAGTTCCTTCGTAGTCCCCACCACGACACCCTTCTGGGAAAAGATTTTTTCCGGGGTTTTGGACTCGACTCCCACCAGCCTATCCAAAGCCTTGTCCGCAGCGCGCAGCACCCCTTCGCTCGCTACATTGGCTCCGATGGTCTTGCAATGCTTGAAGGCATCACGGATGAATTCGAGCGCATCGGGCTCACCCATGAGCGCCACGGGATTAGTCGAGCCGGGAATATAAAGGGCGTCGAAGAGAACGGAAGCCGCTGTCAGCAAGCTGAAATCAATAGTGAGTTCAACGCCCTTAGCGCTTTTCAGGGTCCCCAGGTGAGGGGCCACTATCATGGTCTGGGCGCCGGCCTCCATCAACATTTTTTCTACCAGCGCTACTTCCTCATCATCGAATCCGTCGACCATCAATAGCGCTACCTTCCGGGTTTTGATCCCCTTGACGGTATGCTCCATGCTAAGTGCGGAAGAAAACGTCTCCTCGCTCTTTGGCAAATACTTTCCCGACATCGGTTGGAAATCCTTGGGATCGCCATCGGCCGGAATGCTGCGATTCAAGGGCGGGTCTATCTTAACTGGCAATTGGATTCCCAGCCCCGAAGCCACCTTGGTGGCCAAGCCTTTATCGACCAAGCCAAGAATGTGCACCATGCGCTCGCGGATGGCCAAAACTTCCACCTTGCCCAACTCGAAACAGAAGGCTCGGACAATATGATCTTTCTCCGGTTGCGACTGGCTATGATAAAACAAGGTCGCCTGGCTGAAATGATCGAAAAAGCTTTCGCTACGGGCACGAATTTTATTGCCGTCCACTTTTTCGACATGGCTGACGAATCCACCCATGCCGGCCTTGGCCTGCATGGGGCATCCTCCACCCAGGGTGTTCGGTTCATAGCTGACCTTGCCCGTATTAATAGCCTGGCGCATCATGCCGTCGCGCTGATTATTATGCACGGGGGTAACCGGGCGGTTAATGGGTATCTCATGGAAATTGGGGCTGCCGAGTCGCTTGAGTTGGGTATCGGTATAGGAAAAGAGTCGCCCTTGCAATAAGGGATCGTTGGAAAAGTCGATGCCAGGAACAATATGGCCGGGATGGAAGGCAACCTGCTCCGTTTCCGCGAAAAAGTTATCGGGATTACGGTTTAAGGTCATCTTGCCGATGCGCATCACAGGGACTTCTTCTTCCGGAATCAGCTTGGTCGGATCAAGCAAGTCGAAGGCGAATTTGAATTCATCCTTCTCCTCGACGATTTGCACGCCGAGTTCCCATTCCGGGAAATCCCCGTTCTCAATGGCATCCCAGAGATCGCGCCGGTGAAAATCCGGATCCTTTCCGGAAATTTTCTGGGCCTCGTCCCAAACCACGGAATGCACGCCCAATAAAGGCTTCCAATGGAACTTGACGAAATGAGCTTCGCCGGCCTCATTCACGAAACGGAAGGTATGCACGCCGAACCCCTCCATCATGCGGTAGCTGCGGGGGATGGCACGGTCCGACATCAACCACATAATCATGTGGGTCGATTCCGGCATGAGGGAAATGAAATCCCAAAAGGTATCGTGGGCCGAAGAGGCTTGCGGAATCTCGCGATGCGGCTCCGGTTTCACAGCATGGACGAGATCCGGGAATTTGATGGCGTCCTGGATAAAGAAGACGGGCATATTATTACCGACCAGATCATAATTGCCTTCTTGGGTATAGAACTTGACGGCAAACCCGCGTACATCACGGGCCAAATCGGCAGAACCGCGAGAACCAGCCACCGTGGAAAAGCGCGCGAAAACCGGAGTCTTGATCGAAGGATCCGCGAGGAAACCCGCCTTGGTGTACTTTCGCATTGATTCGTAAACCTGAAAAAAGCCATGGGCCGCGGCCCCGCGCGCATGCACAATGCGCTCGGGGATGCGCTCATGATCGAAATGGGTGATCTTTTCCCGCAGGATGAAATCTTCGAGCAAGGTGGGGCCACGCTCCCCGGCCTTCAGGGAATTCTGATTGTCATTGATCTTGAGGCCTTGATTGGTGGTCAGCAAGGTATCGGTCCCATCTTCGCAATAGGGTTGGAGATCCTGTGACTTGAGATCCGGCTGCTCCACTGGAGGCGTCGTTGTGGTTTTATGGTTTTTTTTCATCTTGGCTTTCCAATGGTTTTATTTCAGGTATCGAAGCGGGTACTTGGGATTTGCCGTTTTTGAAGGCCTGGATTTCCCTGCCGATTTCCTCCGCTTCCGCTTTGGAAAACACATTCATGCATTTCTTGAAAAGGATTTCCTCTTCCTCTTGGACGTGATGCCAGGTGGTTTCCGTTTTGACATACAATTTCGCCCCCCACTGTTTTTTGCTCTTCCCGTTGGCTTCCAGCTCTATCAGTAAATGCTTCATCACTTTATGTCCCTCCCAGGCCAGCCCGTGAATCTTTTATGCCTTTTGCGAATTGGCAAACATGGCAAGTAAGTTCGCTTCATGTCGTGATTGCTGGAATGGGGTCTTACCCTATGGATACCGCTACGATTTTTACCTTGATCGGATATGAAATCCATCATGCTTGAATTGATCCCTGTCGACCCGGGATTGGATAACTTGTTAGTCGAAATCAAGAGAAGTTATCAGATTGTCGCAGATCCGAATGTTATCCATCGCATTAAAAACGATTCGTTTCGGAATATTGCCGATGGCCAGGAGTATCGGATTTTTGATAATGCCTATTGGCAGATCAACGGGAAAATCGATGACGAAGAGCCCGGATCGATTTGGATCGAGATTTTCAAGAAATAGATTTCAAAACGACACAGCTTCTCCCGCTTACCTGGTAGCATGAATCCTTGATGGGGACTTCCTGACCTTGCTCCATGAAGTCTTCGCCCGGGGCAAGGACGGTGTCGATGACCCTATGCCAGGTCTTTTCGTTTTCCAATGGGGGCAGCAGGAAGATGCGCGAGTCTGTCTCCGCATTGAATACGATGAATAGGCGGTAATCCCATTCCGCAGCGCCGACATTTTCGGATTCTCTGCCGTCCACTTGGAATCCCAGGCATCGCAATTCCCCATTCTCCCAATCGACAGCGTCGCTGTCCGGGCCTATCCAATGAATGTCGGGAATGCCATCGCCTGACTTGTCATTCCCCAGAAAGAAGCGGGGCCTTTGCAGTATCGCATGCCGATTCCGGAACCCGAGCAAGTTCCGCACGAAGGAGACCATATCTTCATTCTCGGCTCGTCGATCCCAATCCAACCAGGAAAGCGCATTGTCCTGTGTATAAACATTATTGTTGCCGTTTTGTGTGCGCATGAATTCGTCCCCAGCGGAAATCATGGGTGTTCCGATTGAGAACATCTGGTAGCAAAAAAGATTTTTCACCTGCCGCTTGCGAAGATCCATGATCTCCTGGTCCTCCGTCTCTCCTTCCGCGCCATGATTCCAAGAGTGATTGTCATTTGCGCCATCTTTGTTGTTTTCGAGATTCGCCTCATTATGCTTTTCATTGAATGAAACCAGATCGTACAAGGTGAAACCGTCATGGCAGGTGAGAAAGTTGATGCTGTCGCTGGCACTACGGCCATTGTGCGCGAACAGATCCGGGGATCCGGCGATGTGGGTGCTGATTTTTTGCACTTGTCCAGCATCCCCTTTGGCGAATTTGCGGAAATTGTCACGGAATTTCCCATTCCATTCCGACCAGCCCAAAGGCAAGCTACCGACTTCATAGGCTTCCATGTCCCAAGGCTCAGCAATTAGTTTCAGTTTATTAAGCACCGGGTCATTGGTAATCTGCCCAAGCAAATGCCCATCAGCCAAAAAAGTACCGTTGTGGTCGCGCCCCAGGGAGGCCGCTAAATCAAAGCGAAAGCCATCCACTTGCATGACCTCAGCCCAGTAATGAAGTGAATCCAAGGTTAAGCGACTAAAGATCGGACTGCTAGCATTCAATGTATTTCCGGTACCCGAAAAATTTCTGTAATAGCGCTTGGGAGCGTTCTCGTCACCGCATAGCGAGTAATATTCCGTATTGTCTATCCCCTTGAAGGAGAGCGTCGGTCCGCATTCATTGCCTTCGGCACTATGATTGTAGACGACATCGAGAATGACTTCGATTCCCGCTTTATGCAGTTCCTTGACCAAGGTCTTGAATTCATTGATGGCACAGCCTGAAGTTTTCTGGGTGGAATAGGAGGATTCAGGCGCAAAAAATCCGATAGTGTTATACCCCCAATAGTTCGAAAGCCCTTTTTCCTTGAGAAAATCCTCGCATACGAATTCATGGATGGGGAGCAGTTCTACCGCGTTAATGCCGAGCTCTTTCAAGTAAGGGATTTTTTCGATGAATCCCAAATAAGTTCCGGGGTGCTTCACCTTGGAAGAGGGGTGGGCCGTGAAACCCTTGACATGCACTTCATAGATCACCAGCTTCTCTTGAGGGATGCCGGGCTTTTCGACGCCTTCCCAGTCGAAGGCATCGTCCCAGACAATGCATTCCGGAACCACGGCAGCATTATCGCGCGTATCCATCACCAAATCCTTCTGCTCCGAATTGCTGTCATAGGCGAGCAGAAGGTTGTCCGGATTGTTGAATTTCCCTGTAAAGGCTTTGGCATAAGGATCGATCAGCAATTTGTAAGGATTGAAGCGAAAACCATTGTCTGGATCATAGGGACCATTGACGCGATAGGCATACATTTGCCCCTGCACTAGGCCTTCGATATGCATATGCCAAACATCGTTCGTCCTTCCCTGCATGGGGATAGTATCGGTGGGGGATCCTCCGGCTTCATCGAATAAGACAAGAAAAACTTCGGTGGCATTGCGGGAGGCAATCGCGAAATTGACGCCTGTTTCCGTAATCCGAGCACCGAGAATATCCGGATTGCCGACGGAAATTTTTTTGGAGTTGACTGTCTCTACGGATGCGATCAAGGTTTCGGTTTGCATAATTGGAACCTATTTCCCTTCCTGGATTGCACCTGCGAATTCAGGTTCCGAAACAAGGGCGAATACGGAAACTAAGGTCGCTTCACTTCGGGGCCGCTGAAATGGGGTATTACCCTAAGGCTGCCACCATGATTTTTTACCTTGGTCAAATGGATCGTTTAGGAGAATTCGATGGCCGAAAACAAAACCAAGCCGAATGGCGCCAGCGTTGAGAAATTTCTCATTGCGTAAAAGGCGTGCAACAGCGCTAGGATAGTTTTGCGCTTTTAGAAATGATGAAGAAGGCCAGCATGGAAGAACCGAGAATGTGGGGTACCTCCCTCATTGGTTTTGGCCTAGTCAAACTTAAGAGCCCGACTTCGGGGAGGGACGTGGACTGGCTTCGGATTGGTTTCCCTCCGCGCAAGGCGGCCATTTCGGTTTATATCAGCGGGGATATTCTAAGCCAACATGGGGCAGCGCTCAAATTTCTTCGAGAAATGAAGTAATTCGATCGCCACCGATAAGGTGTGGAGGGTTTGGGAACACCTACCGACTTGGATGCGTCCTATATTCCGAATCTTATGAATACCCTAGGCTTGATGCGCCATTTCCGCATACCGCACCCCCAATACCAATGGATGAATAGCCGGGGCTTTGTCGATTGGTCGCAATGGTATGATCGCTTTGATGTCGCAATACCCTTGGTTTTAAAACCGCTCAAAGGCTGGGACATCTGTTATAGCAGTGATTTGCCGCGGGCGCACAAGACGGCCCAGGCATTGTTCCACGGCGACATCGCGGTCCACGAGTCCTTGCGCGAAGTGCCTTTTGCACCCCTTTTCAAAACCGAAATACCCTTGCCTCTATTGGCTTGGCAAGCCTTGAGTCGCCTCGGTTGGCGTCTTCCCCACCCTTCACAAACCGAAAATCGTGAGCAGACTTTTCAGCGCCTTGACGCCTTGCTGGACGAATTAGAGGAAATGCATACTTCGCAAAACATCCTTCTCGTGACCCATGGCTTCCTCATGCAATACCTCCAACAGCGCTTGATCCGCCGCGGTTATGTGGGGCATGTCCCGGTGAGGCCGGTGTGGGGCGAAGTTTACTCCTTCCATTCCCCATGAGCGAAACCCTGCATGCCCTCGCCTGGCTTGCCGCCTATGCCTTAGGCTGCTTCAATACGGGCTATTACTGGGTGCGCCTCACGCGTCGCCAAGACATACGTGAATTCGGTAGCGGATCGACAGGCGCGCGCAATGTCGGGCGACTCTTAGGGCCATCCGGCTTTACTGTCACCTTTGCTGGCGACTTCCTTAAGGCTTGGGCGGGTATCGCTTTTGGTTTGGCCTTAGTTCCGCATTCGGCCCATGTCTTTTGGTCTTTGCCATGCCTTGTCATCGGGCATATTTACCCGGTTCAAATGGGTTTTCGCGGTGGCAAAGGTGTGTCGGTTGCCGCGGGCGGAGCCCTTGCCTTGGCCATCTATAGTCCGCGGATTCATTTCAGCGGCCATGCACTTTCGGTCATCGGCGCGTGCCTCGCCACCCTGGCCCTCGTCCTTTTCGCTCACCGATCGCATTTGGCGAAGAACCGACTGACTTGGCAATCCAATCCCTCTGAAAAAAACGTCTCGGACCCGGAGTCACGCCTATGAGTCTGATTGTGAAAATTGCCGATCAAGCGGATGAATTCGATCGCATCGCGCGACTGAATTATGCCACCTTTGTCGAAGAAATTCCTCAGCATGCCCGCAATACCGATCGGCGCCTTGTCGATAAATTCCACCGGGAAAACCTCTATTTCATTTGCAAAGACGGAGACGAAATTGCAGGCATGGTGGCCTTGCGCAATCAGCGGCCCTTTTCTCTGGACTCCAAGCTCGACAACCTTGATGTGTTTTTGAAACCAGGAGATTCGCTGTGTGAAATCAGGCTCCTCGCGATAGAGCCCAGTCGCCGGCATGGGCGCGTCTTTGCCTTGCTCATGCACGAAATCCTTGCTTATAGCACCGTTCAAGGTTTCAACCGAGGCCTCATCTCGGGCCGTTTGGAAAATATTCCCCTTTATGAAAAGTTGGGCTTTCTCGCTTTCGGCCCGCAAGTCGGCATACCTGGAGCCATGTATCAACCCATGTCCTTGACACTCGATTCGCTCAATCGGCATTTAGCTCTCCTGCCCGACACCTTGCGACAAGCTCCAGACATATTAGTGCCACAGCATTACTTCCTGCCTGGCCCCGTTGAAGTTCAAGAGCCTGTTCGACAAGCCTTGCAAGTGCCCCCATACTCCCATCGATCCGAACGTTATGTTGCTCAATTGCAGAAAGCGAAGCGCCTGCTTCTGGCCATGACCCAAGGCCAGGCAGTTGAAATTTTCTTGGGCACGGGGACTCTGGCCAATGATGTGGTGGCCGCCCATATCGCCGAACTCGGAGGTGAAGGCATTATTCTCTGTAATGGGGAATTCGGCGAACGCCTAGTCAAGCATGCCGAGGCTCATCACCTGAATGCTCATATTCTGCGTTCGCCCTGGGGGCACGCCACCTCGCTCGACGCCTTGGAAAAGGCCCTGCGCACGCATACGAATATCCGCTGGCTTTGGTCCGTGCACTGCGAAACGTCGACGGGCCAAGTGCAACCGCTGGAGGCTATTCAATCGCTTTGCGATAGGCATGGCGTGCATACGCATTGGGACGCTATCAGTTCCCTTGGCGCCATCCCCTGCGACTTTAGCCGCGCGCGCATGGCTTCCTCGGTCAGCGGCAAGGCTATTGGCGCCTTGACCGGCATGGCCATGGTCTTTTACCGTCCCGAAGCCTTAATGAAGTCCGCCGCGCCAAAGCCGCGCTATTTCGAATTGCGTTACTATGCCGACTGTGATGGCATTCCCTTCAGCGGCTCCTCTGTGTTTCTGGAAGCCCTTGTGGCGGCATTGCAAACCACGAAAGCAAGACTATTTTCCCGGCGCAAAGAAATGGGCGCGTGGCTGATGGAACGCATGGTCGAATCGCCTATCCTTTTGATCGCAGCCACCGAAAACCGCGCACCTGGAATATTCACCTTGCAATTCCCCGAATCAATTTCCTCCCTCGGCTTGGGACGCCGCTTGGAAAAATGCGGCTTGCTCTGCAATTATGCCGGAGACTATCTCGTCAAGCGCAACTGGTTGCAAATCTGTATGATGGGCGAGGTACGCTTCGAAGCATTGCAAGCTCTTTGGTTCCAAATCGAATTCGAAATTCAGTCCCAAGCAAACTTGAACATTTTGTCCGACGCTCCAGTCTATGCCGAGCCATTTTCCGTGTCGAGACTGAGCGGGTAAAAATTGAAAGCCGGGTTCAGAGTTTTTCCCGCCGACCTCTTATTCTTCGGTTACCACTTCGCGGTCTTGCTAGTCGTCGGAGTACGGGCCTGGGCGATGGATGCACCGCTTGCGCCTTTTGCTTTCAATGCCTTTGCCATTGGCTGCGCCTATGTCATTTGCAGATTCGCATCTCCCTCGGGTGACGACGAGCATTCGCGTAGAGGGCAATCCATTTCACGCTTTGTCCGATTGTTTTATCCGTTTTTCTTTTTCTTACCCATTTACGAACAGGTAGGAACCCTGAACCGGTTTTGGGTTGCCTTCGAATGGGATATGATTCTTCGCAATGCCGATCAAATGCTTTTCGGATTTCAACCTGCCTTGCTGTGGTCGCAAGTTTGGCCACAGGCCTGGGTTTCCGAAATTTTTCACTTCGCGTATTTCACCTATTACGTCCAGTTCGCTGGATTGGCTCTCGTCCTTTACTACCGCAAAAAGCGCGTCGCCGAATTTCATCGATTCATGGCTGCCATAGGCATCGCCTTTTACATCTGCAATTTTCTTTTTCTCTTCCTTCCCGCCTTGGGCCCGCATTCCTTTGCAAATTTTACGCCTGCCAGTGCCTTACAACACCCCACCGAAATGCCGGGTTATGCCTTCACATCTATCATGCATTGGTTATACCAGTGGGAAATTCCGGGTGGCTATTTCCCCAGCGCCCACGTGGCTTTGACCACGGTCACCTTGCTGGCTTCATGGCATCACAAACCGGAAAGAGTAGTGCTCTGGCCCTTGGGAATTCTGCTCATCGCTTCGACTGTATATTGCGGGTATCACTATGCCGTGGATGTTTTAGGCGGGCTCGGAGTCGGGCTATTGGCCCATTTTGCGGCGGCGGTGCCTAGGAATGCATTAGCTTTGGACCCGGCTGGAAACGCACCAGGATAGGCTGAAGATAAACATGGCAACCCACTCGCCAGGAGAACAGCCATCGAAAGGACGATAATCCATCCGCATATCGAATAAGTATTTGCCCTCCAGCCGGCCTCTCTCTCATCGGATAGCTTATGAAAAGGCCGATCGTGGAAGACTTTGCTATAAAGACGGCTACCTCATCAACGTCACAGCCATGATCTTGGCTTTTTTTCTCGGTATTATCGAAGCCAAGCCCTCGTCTGCCAATGGAATTAGGGATACGGATTTCGTCTATGCAATCGACCCCGTCATCCACCCTTTGCATTTGAAAAGCAAGCCAACCGATCCCGATACAACTTGGTATGGGAAGCCAGAGTATATGCTGGCTATGGATACTGTTTGGAATTCCACGCCTATTGTTGTCGGTTTTTTCAATGAAAAGATCACCAAGGTTTGGATCAAGTATTCCTTGTCACCAGAACCAGAGATTTCGAGCCGTACCAATGGATACGTTTTCGTTCCGACCCACCAAAGGTCGAATGCGTGCCGACGTTTTGCCATGGAAGCCTTTGGAGACTCAGGTGGGAAAGGCGAAATTCAAGCCGTGGTTTTTGCCAACGCTGACCGCGACCCCAAACAAGAAATAGGAATCTTGATCAGAACAGCCATCAATAGCCATGGAGGTAATAATGGGTGTGACACCTATTACCATACCTACTTTTTTGACGATCTTACCGCTGCAAAAGGCGATTCACTGAAACCTTTATCTAAGCTAAATCAAAGGTTCGGCTATACCGTGGGGTGCAATGAGGCTTCGGAAAAGGAGCATGCCGAACTTTGGGCCAGTCCCTTCAGAAAAATCCATGCGCCACCCTATCGGAACGCGCGCGAAGTGAAAGCGCGCCTTAAAAAGTTAGGCTATTAAAGATTCAAGCGCAGCCTCTTTCAAAACCCTCTCAGCCAAACTGATTCAGCCGGTCAATCATGAGCCGAAGCCCACCATAATGCTTCCGGTTGAATTGGAAAACCAGGCGGGGCAAATCCAGGAAATCCTCTTCCCCTTTCAAGGCCACTCCCTGGTCGATATAGCCCTTGACGCATAGCCCCGCATGAGCCTCGTTCAAGGACTCAAGTTCTTCCGGTTTTAGGGTTTTCTGCATGCGGATCACGAATTGATCGCCAACGAATCGGGACGAGTGGTAATTCCGGTAGAATCGTTCCACATAATCGGATGCGGCTTCCACGTCAGAGAAGATCTGGAACAAAAACAAATCTTCCTGGTTGATCCAGCCATTACGGACAAAGTGGTCTTCCATATAGGTTCGGAAAGACTTCCAATAATCATTTCCCTCCGGGCTAATCAAGACGATTGGGAGGAGCGGGGATTTGCCGGTTTGAATCAAGGTCAGCAGCTCGAAGCATTCATCGAGCGTGCCAAATCCCCCGGGGAAAACTGCCATGGCATCGGCACCCAAGGCGAAGAGAAGCTTCCGCGTGAAGAAATACCGGAAGACCATGAACTTGGAATCTTTGGCGATGAAGGGATTGCCATTGGTCTCCCAAGGCAGCCGAATGGACAGCCCGAAGGAATTCCCCGGCCCCGCCCCCTCATTGCCCGCCTGCATGATGCCTGGGCCAGCCCCCGTGATGGACATCCAACCCCGCCTTCCCATGGACGCAGCGAAATCGCGCGCGCAGAGATAATCGGGATGATCCGGTGGTGTGCGCGCCGATCCGAATATGGACACTTTCTTACGGCCCTTGTAAGGCCGGAAGACATTTAAAGCATGTCGCAATTCTCGGAAGCTCCTGGCCATGAGCTTCACTTCCCCCGAATCGGGCCCATCGAGGCCGAGTTGCAGGACGGAATGAATCATCTCTCCAATCCATTGACGCTGAAAGGCATCCCCCTGGACCCCAGCCGAATCTAACAGGGATTCGGTCAGTGCCAGGGTTTGGGGATCGAAGGGCGGGGGCTTTTTCATGCTTTCATTCTGCTTACCTGAGGAGGAAAAATCAATCTTTCAGAAAGGCCGAAATATCTTCTGCCACATGGACCTCCGCTTCGATCTGAGGCCAGTGACCGGCATCGGCATAGGTGCGAATCTTAAAGCCTTGTCCCCCATTCCCTTGGCTTAATTCTCGCCACCTATTTAAAACCACCGAATTAAGAGCCCTATCCTTGACACCCCAGGCCAGCAAAACCGGGCGCTGACTTAAGGCTTCACGCAAGTTCCAAAGTTCCTGATTAAACCCCGTCTCGTCAAGCAGCGATTTCGCCAAAGCCCAAAGTACCCGTTCTCGATCCTCCTTGGACTGAAAGGCATTCATAGCTTCGAGGTGCATGCCTCGATCGAGCTTCTTGCGATCCCCATAGGCCATGGGCATGAGAAAGCGCGGAGAAAAATTGAGGTGGCGATAAAGCCATTTCCCCACCGGACCCGCAGCCAAGCGAATGGCGCTTCGCAATTCGGTGTGCTCAATAAGTGGCCACATCCAGGTATTGATCAAAACAACCTTGCCGATGCGAAGGTTGGTTTGACGCAGTAGGGGCAGGGCAATGGGTCCACCAAAATCATGGACAACGAGGTCGAAGTCCTGCAGGCCTTGCTTTTCCACCCATTGGGCTAAGCGGCTCGCATGCGCAGCCGGTGAATAATCCGCCTGGGCCGGCCTTTCCGACCGGCCGAAGCCCAAATGATCGGGGGCAATACACTTTCGGCTTGCGGCGAGCCTCGACATCACCCCCCGCCAATCGGCATGGGAAGTGGGCGTGCCATGGATGAAAAGCAAGGGTCGACCTTGTCCCATACTTAGGCTGTGAATGCGGCCCGAGTCGAGCTGTGTCATTTCCGTAACGATTTTCATTTTATTTCCTCCTTGGCCATCCAGGCCTCGGCAAGCTCGGCCAGCGGGTAATGCTTCGGGTTCATGGCATAGTGTTGACACAGGCCATCGAGTTGGGCGAAAAACAAGGCGGCGTCCACTTCAGGTTGACGAGAACCCCGCCTTTTAAAAAGGGTGATTAAAAAGGAAGCGATTTCTTCCCGCATCTCATTGAAGTCGCGCGCCAGGGTCTTGAGCACGGCGCTTTGCATGCGAATGGCATAGGCCAATTGCCAGGCTTCGAGATGCTGCTGCAAAAGCCTCACGGCTTCTTCCACCAAGCGTCGCAGAGGATCGCCACGGCCTTCGCCCTTGGCTGCCGCAAAGGATTGGCGCACATCATCCATGCTTTGCTGCATCAAGGCGCGCAGCAATTCAGACTTACTTGAAAAGTGCCGGTACAGATGGCCTTGGGCGACCTTGGCCTCACGGGCCAGGCTTTGCACCGAGGTTTCGCCATAGCCTTTGCGGCTGAAAAGTTTCAATCCTGCGGCCATGATGCGCGCGCGGGTCTTGTCACGCAACGCTTGGTTTTGTTGTTCGGTACGAGGAGACATGCCGAAAATATAGTGAATGATTATTCATTTTAAAGAAAGGCCGGGGAAAGGCGGCATGTGAAGGGGTTTCGGATAACCCGATAAATCGTTCGGAAGGGCGGACTTTATTTAGTCGCTGCAGCCGATTCCGATATCGTTCACGTCGAGATTGGGAGTGAGCGTGATGGCGCTGGAACCGTCTCTCTCTGCCACTACGAGTTCATGGGCACCCGTAGCATTGCCGCTACGTCCCAGCCAGAGCATTCCGAAACGTCCGTCTGAGAGGGCGCAAGGAGAGACGGCATTGGGAAAGGCCGTTCCGATTGGCTTGGGTGATCCGCCGGTGGCGGGAAGCAGCCAAATGGTCTCGGGGTGATCGTCGCCGATGGGCCAGCTCGATTCGAAGAGCAAGCCATCCACGCCTTCATGCGGATTCTGCACATAGGAATTGCGAGGGTTTGAAAGCGCGCTGGGGCTGACGATTTTTCGGAACCCGGTTCCATCTGCCTTCACTTCGCAAGCATCGTTGGAGCCAGCCTCGGGGTAAGGTTCGGCGCCGCAATCGAATGCGATTCGCGAGCCATCGAGGGAGAGGGAAGGCATGTTATTGTATGAATAATTGGAGGCCGAAGTGAGAAGGATAGGCGCGCTCCATCCCGATCCTTGCTTGCGCGTGGCGAAGAGGTCTACTCGGTGGGGTCCACCTTGGGCGGGGTAGATGATAAGCTCGCCATTGTTAGACACCGCTGCGATTCCTTCGGTATACGCATCCTCGCCTCCCGGCTTCACGAGTTCACCGCTGGCAAGGGATTTCGGAATCAGGGCTAAGCATTCCGCTTCGCACCCGAAGCGATCGGTCGAAATTGTCATATGCGTACCGTCGGTGCTAGCATTAATGCGCCTATCGCGACTTCCCTCGCTCAGCTTGGCCAAGGCCTCGGAGATATTCTGCGCTACGGCGCCGGAGGATGCCTCAATCCGGAAAACCTCGTCGTCATAGGTGTAGTAGAAATGCCCCTTGATGCCCGTGGTCGGGGTAATGGGATTCTCCTTTCCATTACGATCGTCCGTGGTGACGGGGTTCCCGCTTCCGGAGTTTTTCTCGCAGGCCATGAATCCGATTACAAACAGGGTTAGACCTAAACCAAATGTTTTTCGCATGGAAAAAGTATAGGGGGTGGGACGAGAGAATGGGGTTGTGGTTTTTGGGTGTGGGCGTGGCCCTTCGGGATTGGGAAGATTACTGGCTACTCTCGGCAATGGTTTGCTTTGGGACCGCACTCCTTCATAATATAGGCGGCCAAGTTGAAATAGTAAGGCCACTCATAAAATCAGATATGAATCCCGTTCCTAAGGGTGTAATGCATGCTTGCTGGCATATGGTTACAGTTTCATTGTGTTTCTTGTCCTCACATTGAGGGAAAGCGGGAATAAAAAGCTTCTTATTTTGCCCCAATGGATTCTCCTTTTGCCCATTGGGATTTTATCGCTACTGGGACTGGTTAGCCTCCACAACTAGACGTTACCGTTTTCTCCACTCGGCTATCCAATTGAGACTGCTGCGATGATGCATCAGGGCAGTCAAAACTCGCCTACTCAATTGGAGATGATATGGCCTTTTATCCGAGTCTATTGTATCTGAAGGAATTCCGCTGTGTCACTGACACCGATGAAAGCTATGATGACAGCCCCTACTTCCTGGTTTTTATAGGCAACCGAAGCCAAGAAAATTTCACCGATGTCGTGAGACTGCGTTTGTCCGAATGGGATAACAATGCTCATGATGGCAAGCTATTTACTCCGAATTTGTGGGCGCACAACCATGTGGATAGCAATACCGTGGTGGTAGTCGCCCTAGTGGAAGAAGATTTCGACCCAGACTTCAGTGATAATGTGTCGATACTACTCAAGTCCATAATGAAGATTTACTGGGAATCCTATAAAGATTGGAACTTGACCACGGCACAGCGAGCGAGCCTCATGGTCACTCACTTCTCGGCCACGATCAAGGGTATGCTTGCCAATGACGAGTTCATACAAGCCCGCCATCTGTCCATCAACACCTCGGAAGGGGATCTGCCACTATTAAACTTCTATGGCGAAGGTGGCCACTACCGCGTGCGCTTTAAGATGGTGAATACGCAGGCTTAATTTCCCTCGCCAGCCCGATGGGCTGGCATTCCCTTCAGACAAATCGCTTGAAAATTAGGTCGGTTCCTGGTGACCGTGCATGCACGGTTTCGCGCCATCTTTACCTTAGCCTTGCCAAAGCGGCAGTTATTTTGGCGAAAGCAGGCATGAAGCTCCATTCTCTCTGAATTTCGACCGGAAGTTGGATGGCATGCATCTCGCGACCTTTCAGATATTCAAAAAGAGGCGGTCGAAATGCAAACGGAAACAAAACGGATCGAAGGCGCGGAACCCATCGAACTGTCCTTGTCGGATCTAGCTGGCCAAATTGAATGCACCCACCACGCTTTCCTCAATGCTGAACTTCCGCGCATCATGGCCTTGGTGGAAAAGGTTTCCATTGTGCATGGAAGCAAGGATAGCAGGTTAGGTGAAATCCTGGATATTGTGGTCGCCTTGACGCAAGAGATGTTGCGACACATGATGAAAGAAGAGAGCATACTGTTTCCGATGATCCGATCGCTTGACGCAGCGGAAACAAAACCAAAATTCCATTGTGGATCGTTGGCAAATCCCATTCGCCAAATGCAATTGGAACATAGGGAAACCAAAGCGGCCATGGCTCGCCTGCGGGAATTGACGGAGGGTTATTCGGTCCCGGCATGGGCTTGCGGCACCTACCGGGCCATGCTCGAGGGCTTGTCGAAGCTGGATCAGGAATTAGAGGAGCATATCGCCAAAGAAGATGAGGAATTGTTCCCCAGGGTTTTGGCGGCGGAGCGGAAATAGGCAATTCACCGATATCTACCGCGCAAGAGCCAGGATTCTTCTAGCTCCATTCCCCACGAGAAGAAAAATGATGGCCCCCGACATTAGGTCAGGATATCGTGACCCTGTATAAAAAACGATGGCTCCCGAAAGGATGACCAAGGCATTCACTTGCACGTCCACCGAGGTGCAAATCCAGGCGGCTTTCATGTGGACGCCCGCTTTTTTAGTCGAATTCAGGATGAGCAAGGTCGTCCCATTCCCAATCAAGGCAATGCAGGACAGTAGGATCATGGCTCGGAAATCCGGAATGCCTTCCCCCGCGATTCCGCGCCGGAGGACTTCGGCAAGTCCCGCGCAAGCGAGGAATCCCTGGAAGTATCCTGTCAGAAGGGCAATGTTTTTCTTTTTCAAGGCGGGACCACCCACGGCGACCAAGGCCATGGCATAAACTACGGCATCCGCCAACATGTCCAAGGAGTCGGCAATCAGTCCGAGGGAATAGGCCAGTATTCCTACGATGAATTCTGCCACAAAAAGAATGGCATTGATGGAGAATGCCGCTATCAGCGGGGCTTTCTCTTTCTTGTCCTCCACCTCCGCTACAGCCTCGCCTTCAGTGGAAACATTTTCCACATGAGCTAGCTGGGTGGCTCCCAGATTTAGCCTCTCCAGTTGGCTTAGAATTTCTTGGGCTTTGCCGATATGAAAGACTTCAAGTTTTCTCGCTGGTAAATCGAATAGTAGCCTTTGAATGCCGTTCAAGGAATCCAGCTTCATGCGAATCAACTGCTCCTCGGCCGAGCAATCCATTTTTGGAATCTTGAATTCGGTTTTATCCATTGCGGTCCCTTCTGGACATTTTGCGGGTTTTATCGCTTTCCTCTACCGCTCGCCATCCATGCGATTCTTAATGGCGGTAGCGAAGCGGCGCCAATGGCCTTGGCGCCAACGCCACCAATTCGCCAGGCCCCGAACCCATTCGTCTGCTGCATAGGCCAGCCACACACCCATCAGGGCCAGCGGACTATGAAGCCCTAAAGCCCAGGCCAACGGTACCGCAATCCCCCACATCGAAAAAGCCCCGAAGTAAACCGCGAAGCGGACGTCTCCCGCTGCCCGTAGCGCATTGATAACGATGAGGTTGAACGTGCGACCGGTTTCGACCAAGACGCATAGCCGCAAAATCGGAATACCCAGGGCCAAGGTATCGGGGTCTTGCGTGAAAATGCGTAAAATGGGTTCCGCAAATATGGCTGCGGAGATGGCCAAGCCCGCTGCAAAAAGCCAGCCGTAATACAGGCTGCGTCGTAATTGACGTTCGGCCCCCTCCAAATCCCCCGCACCGACTTGATAACCAATCACCACTTCGGTGGCCAACCCCAGGGCCATGCCCGACGTTAGAATGAAATTCATGACGATACGAACGAAACTTTGCGCTACGATGGCCTTGGCGCCCAAGAGGCCGATAAACTTCATAATCAGCATGAAACTGGCCTGATACGAAACATTTTCCGCCGCCGCCGGCCCGCCGATGGCCAATACGGGTTTGATGCGCTGCCATTGGATTTTCCAAAAGAAATTTCCGCGCCATGGCAAGTCGATCACGGATTTTTGCAACCACCACATCCCCGCCAAAAAGAAAACGCGGCCCAATAATGCCGTTCCCGCCAGGACCGGCATTTTGGTGAGAATGGGCGCATCCCATGCATACAGGACAATCACCAGCCCACTCACCGAAACGGCATAAGAGACGAGGTTCATTTGAAAGCTGGACCGGGCGCGACCAAAGGATCGCATCAAAGCGATGAGACATTGATTCGGCGCTTCGAAAACCAATAGGATGCCCAGCACGTGCAGGTAAGGCTTGGCATAGGGCAAAAGGTCCGCTGGAAAACTCCAGGCATTGAGAATCGGACCCGCGCCCAGGCTTAAGATCAACGCCAGTAAGCCGCCTAACCATAAAGAACCATTGAAGGCATCTGCCGCTACCGCGCGCGCATTCTTGCTATCCCCCGCGCCCAGGTATTGCGTGGCCACCACGCTCGCGCCCATGGTGACGAAGCGCAGCAGCATGTAGCAGAAAAACAGCAGAAAGAAAACCGTATTGATGGCTGCGGCGGCGGACTCCGATTGACGGCTGATCAACAGGGTCGATGTCATGTTCACAAGCAAATGCAAACCGAATTCCCCAAAAATCGGCAAAGCGATGCTAGTGAGACTCGGTGGTCTTGCGGAAATGGAATTGCTCATGCGAATGGCTCGAAAGGGCGGGCGATGGCCCAAATGGGTGTGGAAGAGGATTTCAGGTTATTCGGTCGCGTTCACTCTGACAATAATAAAGAATTGCCCGGATCGAGAGCCTGAGCCCCCCGAAGTTTTATTTTGGGGCTGTCGAAAAGAGGGGGCCGTCATTCGACTATAGGACGGAAGATCGCGAATCTGCGGGACTCCCGAATTGGAGAAAAACATGAAATACCTATGCATGATTTATGGCAGTGAAACGGATATGGCGGTGCGCAAAGAAGGCGAAAACCGCGTGATGATGGAAGATTATTTCGCTTTCACCACGGACATCAAGAAAAGCGGTCAATACTTGGCGGGCGAAGCCTTGCAACCCACTACGACCGCCACCACGGTGCGTGTTCGCTCCGGCAAGTTAGCCACCACCGATGGGCCTTTTGCCGAAACCAAGGAACAGTTGGGCGGCTTTTATCTCATTGATGCCAAGGACCTTAATGAGGCCATACAAATCGCCGGACGCATCCCCGGTGCCCGCACAGGCTGCGTTGAGGTGAGGCCGGTGGTGGTCTTTGCTAATCCTCCCGCTTGAGGAACAGGGGGCGTGAAGGATAGGGATTCAAAGGCTGGGACTAAAGGGCATGCGTGAGGTCGTTGAGGAAATTTATCGACGTGATTCGCGTCGCATTTTGGCGACCTTGGTGCGCCTTTTAGGGGATTGGGATTTGGCGGAAGAGGCCGTGCAAGATGCTTTCGCCGAAGCCTTAGCCACCTGGCCTGAAAAGGGATTACCGGAAAACCCTCGCACTTGGTTGGTGTCGGCCGGCCGTTTTCGCGCCATCGACAAGCTGCGGCGGCGCGCACGGCAAAGTCCTTTGCCCGAGGGTTATGAGAATTTACTCCGTGCCCCGGAGGACGGCAGGATTCCGATCGAAGAGCTGCCGGATGATCCGCTACGCCTCATCTTTACTTGTTGCCATCCTGCGCTTTCGCTGGAAGCGCGCTTAGCCCTCACCTTGCGAGAAGTATGCGGGCTGACCACCGAAGCCATTGCTGCCGCCTTTCTGTGTCCCCCGGCCACGGTGGCGCAGCGTATCGTTCGCGCTAAGGCCAAAATTCGCGATGCGAAAATCCCCTACGCGGTTCCCGAAGGTCCCGATCTCGCCGCACGGCTGGAAACGGTCTTGCACGCGGTCTACCTACTCTTCAACGAGGGGTATCACGGAAGTGACGGGGCCGATTTGCTGCGGACGGATCTCACGCGCGAGGCCATACGCCTGGGTGAATTGCTACTCGAACTGGCTCCCGACGAAGAAGTCAAAGGCCTCCTGGCCCTAATGCTTTTGCAGGATTCGCGACGCGCGACCCGGTTGAGCTCCGAGGGGGAGCTTGTTCTTTTGGAAGACCAAGATCGAAGCCTTTGGGATCGCATTGCCATCGCGCGCGGACAGTCACTCCTGCAGGAGGCTTTCACTACCGGTCTTATCGGTCCTTATTGCCTTCAGGCGGCGATCGCTTCTTTACATGCCGCAGCGGGAACCGCTTCCGCAACGGATTGGCCTCAAATCGCAGGGCTTTATCAGGTATTGCGGGATTGCGCGCCATCGCCCGTGGTCGATCTCAATGCTGCTGTGGCCGAAGGCATGGCCAAGGGTCCTGCCGAAGGAATTCGCCGCATCGACGTCTTGATGACCAGCGGCACCCTACACGATTTCGCCCTCGCCCACTCGGCGCGCGCCGCCTTTCTAGAGCGTGCCGGCCAACGCGACCCAGCGCGAGAAGCCTATGAACGCGCCCTGCAGCAGGTGATTAGCGACGGCCCGCAAAAGAGATTTCTGGCGCGGAAAATCCGATCGCTGAAGTGATTTTTTCGCTTCTCATCGGGAGAAGACATGCTTGGGGCGCCGGAGCCCTTTGTACTTTATTCAATCACGCGACCTATTATGAAAATCGAAAGCGCTTTTTCAGGCATTTTGCCTTTGCTACTGGCCTTGTTTGGGCTTTTTTCTTGCTCGGAGCCGACGACTCGGCCCATTGAGCCGGAAAATAAATTGGGTATGGCCTTTATTCCTGCGGCGGGCAAGTCGACCTTGATGGGATCGTCGGACAACTTTGGCAAGGCCGAAGAAGAAAGGCCCCGACTGAAGGCCTCCTTTCATTATGACTTCTGGATGGACAGCGCCGAAGTCACCCAAGCCGAATTTAAGGCGGTCCTTGGCCGCGACCCCTCCATGGCGGCCTATGGAAAAGGCGATGATTTGCCTGCTTATCATGTCACCTACTTTGATGCTGTCCTTTATTGCAATGCCCGCAGCAAACAAGATGGAATCGATACAGTTTATACTTATCAACAGGCCGTTTTCGATTCGGTGGGCAAGGCTGTCGAATTGCGATCGCTTTATACCGATTTCACCAAGGCCGGGTTTCGCTTGCCGACCGAGGCCGAATGGGAGCTTGCCGCCCGTGCGGGAGTAAAAACAAGCTTCGCTTGGGGCGATGCGCTGGATTCCACCTTAGCCGACTCGTGGGCATGGACCGTGGTCAATGCGAAAGGCAAGGCCCAGACCGTCAAATCGAAAAGACGAAATGCTTTTGGGCTCTATGATATGTTCGGAAATGTCATGGAGTGGGTGAATGATTGGAAAGCACCTTTGGCCGAAGACTCTATCCAGGATTTTCTGGGAAATGAGGATCCCGGATTGGTGCAAGAGCGATGCGTCAAGGGCGGGGCCTTCACCTACGAATTGCGCTTTGCTCGATTCGGATCTCGATCCGAGATTTACCCAACCTTAGGCAGCATGTCGAAACCCTATATCGGTTTTCGCTGCGCCTTGGGAGCGATTCAATCGGGGCATTATTTGCTTCCCGGCGGAAACCAGACGGTTACCCCTCCGGCATTTCATGACTATGACGCATTAAAGAGGCTGCTGGGACATGACCAGGCCAAATTGGTTTTCGTCAATGTGACTTCGCGATCGCGGACTCTGGTCTTTGCCGACTTCGCCTCGAAATCGAATCGCCTGGTGGAATTCCATGATGACCCCAAGGTATTCCATCCTACTATCTCGCCGGACGGAAATTGGGTCGCCTATGGCGATCGCGAGGAAGGGGATGCCCGCGAAGGCGAAATCAAAATAAGACGGTTGACCCCTTTTGCCCCGGCACCTGTGAAGCTCGCGGTGACGGGTGGGGCAACCCTGCCTAGGTGGTGGGTGGATTCCGCCACCTCGGACACCTATTTGATTTACACTACCCATGGTGCTGGAAATATTGAAGCGAGCTGGAAATCAAGTCAAACCTTTAAGGTCAAAATTACGGCGGGTGCCGTGGCAGCCCCACCTGTATTGCTAACCCAGGGCGGCTATCATGATGGCTTGTCTGCAAATGGAAATTGGTTGGCGACGGGCTATCAAAGACTTCGGGTCATGAATCTTGCCACGAAAACCGAAAACATTCTTTTTGTGGGGCCGGACAATGGCAAACAGGCGAATGACACTTCGCAGGCTTGCAATGTCTCCTTATCTCCTTCGGCTTCGGCGCAGCCCGAATTACTTCTGCTTGATTTCGGTTATGCCGAAAAGAGTGCCGTGGTGGGTCGGGCCTATGGCCTGCATGAAATTTTGTTTCGCTTGGATGTGACGGGCGGCTTAAAGCGCATCTATCAAAAGCCTAAAGGTTTTGAGGCCTGGCAAGACGCAGAATGGTCGAATGATGCCGGCTTCGCCATCGGAACCGGGCAGAATTTGAATGGGGGTTATCCCGCCGTGATCGCCATTGACTTGGAGCGCGATACTCGGGAAGTGATTGCCACCGGATCGAATTTGCGTCATCCCCATCTGTGGATCAATCCAAATCGGGTGAGAGGGTCGTCCTTCGGCGCCGATTCCGACCAGGGGGCCCGCTGGGCCGATAGTTTGGGACGCTACAATGAGCCTCTCGCCGACTATGCTCAGGAAGTCTTTGCCGAAAAAATGCGGACCTTTTGGCTTCAACGGAATCATGCCCAGGTCGTGGGCTTAGGCACCTCGCACTTGGCCTTTGGCATGCTGCCACTTGAATTCAAGTTGAATCGTGCGGTGAATCTCGCGTCTCCAGGCGCCCCCATGTACAGCCAATACCAATTCTTGCGGCAATATGTACTGCCTCATATGCCCAAGGTGAAAGCCATTGTCTTCGATGTCCTTCTGGGCAATCTCTTTTCCGATTTCGATACTCCCCCACCTTGGATTGGCTCCAAGGGTTATATGTATGATAAAGGTAACGATTATTGGAAATACTCCTTGCCTGCGGCATTCGAGCAAGTCATGCGGTATGAACGCACCACGGCGGTGGGTCTCATGCATGATTCCCTGGGCGGCGGCGGCTACCATATTTTCGGCGGCGAAGGATTCAGTTCCGGTACACCCAAAACCCACCTACATGGTAGTGGCGAACTGCCCGATGCCGTAGTCCAAGCGAATATCACCCGTCTGAGAGATCTTGCCAAGAGCCTTGATTCCAGTGGCATTGGATTCGTATTGGTACTTTTTCCCGAATCTCCGCACTATTCCGAAACGCCCCTCTATCTTAAGCTTGGACCGAAGCGAGAACATGCAGCAGCCATTTTGTCCTTGGTGGCTTCCGTTTGCCAAGATTTGCCTCATTGCCGCTTCTACGATGCCCATGCGGCGGGCAATCACGATTATGCTGAAAATGAATTCGTCGATGACGATCACCTAAATGCCAAAGGGGCCCGACGACTCAGCGCCCGCCTCGATAGTTTAGTGGAAGCCTTGAAGTGAGCCGGTAGAGGCTGGGATTGGACGAAGGAAGGGCTTTGCATGATTGATTTTAGCTACAAATGGCTTGAAACCGGTTTAGGATGGATATTCGCCATTCTTTATGTCGATCGAAAAGCCTTTACACGCAAACGCGATTTTGTCATGGCCATCATCAAGAGCTGCCTCTTAGGGGCGGTCATGTTGGCCTTAGCGTTGAAGCTGGTGTGGTTTTTACACAAAGGTATCGTGTTGTATTGTACTCCACAGGCTTTTTACCGGCCTGGTATTGGTGTTGAAGTACATGCTGGACCCATGAGGCAAATATTCGCATCCTTGTATCAATTCCCCATCGTTAAATACTTTGTCTTTGTGCCTATCGTGGTGGCCATTTGCGGCTATTTCTATTTGCTTTTTCTGGCGAATAAGGTGCTCAAACTCATTTTCGTCATTGAAGTTTTGGCCTACTACAAGATCATAGAGCAGGTGGTTAAAATTTTACGGGCGAATACAGGCTGTGAGCTTCTTGATGCTTTTTTTGGCCACGCTCGACGCATGCTCGGGTTTTAATGGTGAATTCTGGGAATCTCGTTGGAATGCCACGCACAATGAAAAAATCACCCTTTCCAATAGGATTCGTCCTGTCCATGATGGCCATCGCCCCCTATTTGGTGGGCTTTGCTCCACCGGATACGTCGGGGACTTTTATTGCACTTCAGGGTGGACGCGGAGCCTACCCGAGCGCGAGTTGTGGCAACCATTACCAGAATACCTACTCGGAAATTGGATTCGCCTTGGATCATAAAATTGAAACCAAAAACATAAAGAATCCGATTCCCTACATTTTGATCATTCCGCAGCATATCACCTTGGGGGTTTTCGCGGAAAAAGGATGGGCTAGGTATTTAACGGTTTACTCGGAGCCCAATTTTGAGGGCCAATCGGATGACTATGCCGGTCATGTGCGTTTGGGAAGTCTTTTTACTCGCGGAATGCATTTCAGCGCGGATTGGGAAACCTTTGGTTTGGATTTGGGCGTTATCAATTTATGCAGTAGCGAGCTCGTTGGAGTATCGCCTTCCGTTTTAAGTGCTGGGATTGAATTCAGGTTTACCTGATTATGGATTGAGGTGTTCATGCATGCCATTTGCCGATGGAAAATCCAATCGCCTTTTTACCGATGGGCGATCTTTGCCCTGTCGATGGGCATGTTCGCCTGCTTTAAAGAGCCAGTCAGCACTCCCGAGAGCCGCGTGGTTTCCATTTCCCTGGAGCCCACCGCGATTTCGTTTAAAGCTTTGGGAGCGCGCCGTCTTTTGTCCGCATCCATTCTCGATGTGAATAAAAATCCGATATCGGGCCTTGCTGTCACTTGGTCTTCGGGAGATGATGCGATTATCGAGGTGGATTCACAGGGCTTGGTCAAGGCCATAGGCAATGGCGAGACAAGGGTCTATGCTCGTCAGGGCTCGCATTCGGCCCAAGTGGAGGTTACGGTAAAGCAGGTGGTCACCCAGGTGGTGCAGGTGAGCGGCGACTCCCAATCCGGCCAAGTGGGCAAGCCTTTGGCAGTGCCCGTCGAAGTGGAATTGCGCGACTCGCTGGGCCATCCCCTGGCCGACGACGAGGGTAACACCACAGTCACCTTTGCCGTGGAGCAAGGCGGAAGCGTCACCCAAGACACCGTGGCAATCGATACCAAGGGTAGAGCGAAAACCACCTGGACTCTCGGCAATAAGCCTGGCAAAAACCATCTCACCGCAAGCTTCGGAAGCCAAGCGATGGCGATGAAGTTTAGCGCCAATGCCGTGGTGGGTCCTCCCGCGGTGATGGTCAAGGTAAGCGGCGACTCCCAGACCGCCCAGGTGGGCAAGCCTTTGGCAATGCCCGTCGAAGTGGAATTACGCGACTCGCTGGGCAATCCCATTGCCGCCGCCGAGGGTAATACCACAGTCACCTTTGCCGCGAAGCAAGGCGGGAGCGTTTCCCAGCAGTCCATCGCCATCGATGCCAAAGGAAGAGCCACGACGACATGGACACTCGGTACCAAGCCTGAGGAAAACCACCTCACCGCCAGCATCGATGGTCAATCGATAGCCGTGGACTTTTCCGCCAAGGCCTTGGTGGGACCGCCCGATTCGCTATCCAAGATCGAGGGGGATGGGCAAACTGAATTTACCGGGGAATCGTTACCCATATCTATACGCGCAAAGGTCTTTGACGCATTCGGCAATCCCGTTCCGCGAGTCACGGTGAAATTTTCCCCAGGCGCCGGAAGCGGCTCCACCGGCCCTGCCACGGCCCTTACCGACACCCTTGGCCAAGCGAGCACAACTTGGACCTTAGGCAAGCTTGGCGGAACGCAGTCTCTAGAAGTCGGGCCCGAGGGCATCAAGCCACTTACTTTCACGGCGACCGCCCATTTCGGCACCGTCGCCGCCGTGGACAGCGGCAACCCAATCAATGGTCAAGTAGGCTTGGTCGGCAGCGCGGTCAACCTTGCGCCCGCGGTCCGGCTCACAGGCAAGAATGGCCGACCCATTGAGGGCATAGGCGTCACCTTTTCGGTGGCGGCGGGCGGCGGTTCGGTCACGGGCGCAAAGGTGAAAACCGATTCCGCGGGAATGGCGCGCGTGGGGTCTTGGACGCTCGGCAATAACCCCGGCCTCAATACCCTGACAGCCAAGGTGGATACGCCATCGGTTCCTGGTAATCCCGTTAGCTTCAAGGCCACCGCATCCGCCGCCGCATTTAATATCGCCATTCGTTTTCTCGACTCTCTCCCTCAAACGGATAGCCGACGTTTGGCATTCCAGAATGCGAAAGCCAAATGGGAAGGCCTCATCATCGGTGACTTACCCGACGCGCCCATGCGTGTGGATTCAGGCAAGGGTTGCGGTGAGCCCCATTTTCCGGCCATCCGAGAGACGGTGGATGATTTGCTCATCTATGTCAAATTCTCCGCCATCGACGGGCCTAGCGGCATCTTGGGAAAGGCGGGTCCATGCACTATCCGCAATAGCGGCGGCTTACCGATTCTCGGCTATATGGTATTTGATACGGATGACATAGACAAACAGATTGCGAATGGCCAATTCCAGGAAGTCGTGATTCATGAAATGGGTCATGTTCTGGGATTCGGTACCTTGTGGCAAAAGAATGACCAAAGGCCCACATCGCTCTTGCTCGATTCTTGCCCTTCCCCTGTGGCTTGTAAATCCGATCCCTCATTCACCGGGCCACATGCTCTTGCCGCCTACCGCGAACTCAAGCTCGCAGGCTCCGATTTGGGTAAGGGAGTGCCGGTAGAGAATTGCGTCGGACAATCCAGTTGCGGACTCGCCACGGTCAATTCCCATTGGCGCGAAAGCACCTTTAGCGCGGAAATGATGACGGGTTTCAAAAACCAGGATATGGCCAATCCCCTGAGCCGCTTATCTGTCGCATCCTTATGGGATGAGGGCTATACGGTTAATTATGCGGGCGCCGACGCCTTTGCCCTCCCCCCGCCAATCGCCGCCTTGGTCGCCGCCGAATCCCGAGAGCGCCACCTGGAATTCCTAGACGATGTCTTGCGCATACCCATTCAAGTGGTAGACGATCAAGGCCGTCCCGTGAAGACCCTCGCTCCGTGATTAGGGTAAAACGAGGCGGACCAAGCCCCCTTTAAGTCGGTGATGGGCTTGGTTAAGTTCCGAGCATGCTTTTAATTCGCGAGACGCAATTCCAGATCTTTCAGGATGCTTTGTCGTTGGAATTCGAAACTCGCCTGTATGCCCATCTCTGCGAAGGTTTTACTCGCCAAATGGGCTACCTGGGCGAGGCGAAGGCGCGAGCTTTGATTCGCTTCGGCGTACAAAAAGCGAACCTCTATGGATATTCGAATGATCGTGACGTTTATTTGTTTTTGTGCCTAATGCTCATGCTCGGATCCCATTTCGACCAAGACCCGCAATTGCCATGGGTGCGTGACCACCTGACTCTAGGGCGACCTCAAGGATCGGAAGCGAATCGCTCGTCCTTGCTTCGCTTGCACCAAGCCACCCTGGATTATCTCGATATCGTGGCGGGTGAGAATAATGAGTACTTGGTGAAGGCCTTGCTGCGCTTGCGTGATTTCGATACGGGACGATTCCGTAAATTCGAGACCGGGGAAAAGGCCTTGACGGAGGCCCTTGCGGGGCTTTGCGAGGAATGGTATCCGCAAAAGGCCAAACACCAAGGAGAAACTTCAACCCGGCAAGCCCTGACCCTCGCCATCCAGCCGGCGAGAATGCACGGAATGAATACAAGCTATGCTCTTGGCGTTTTTGGCGGCTTGACCTTTATGCTAGGCCTGGGTTTCGAAAAGGATTTGCAATTCCCATGGGCCCTGGCGGCCCTCTCGTCGGCGCCTGGCGGCGAAGCGAAGGCCAAGGAACTTTATGCCGGAGCCATGGCCTATCTCCAATTCGGTTTAACGGGCGAGTAAGACACTGTGTGCATTCCCAACAAATCCAAACGCAAGTCGCAAACCACCCAGGTCACTTCGCAGCAAAAGCCCGAGGCGATCAAAAGCTGTGCGCCAACCCAGGAGAAATCGCCTCCTGTCTTGGTAAAGCTGGAAGTTCAAGGCGCTATTCCCCTTTTATCCAAGCCGGGCACTTTTTGGGAAGCCCTGCATGCCACCGAACCCATAGTCGTCACCGCCATCACTGAGCCCAATGATGCCGAAGCCTGGGCTGAACTGGAATGGAATGTCGAAACCGACATCCCCAATCAAGCCAAGAGGTCAAGGTCGGCCTTGGGGGAAGGCCGAATCGCGGTGAGAATTCCCGGCACGCCCTGGAAATACGTGGACTTTGAAATCTATGACCTCGACTCGGTCACTTGTGATTTACCGAATAAGCTGAAAGACCGTGATTTGCACTGGAAATCCTTTACTTCAGCCACTCCCGCCAAGGTCAAGGTCACCACGAATCCGGACGAGGAATCGGTTTGGAAGCTTTTAAAATGGAGCGAAGGTGACGGCGGTGTCACTGCCAATGAAAAAAGCATTGACCTCAAATCCGCCCGCGATGCCAAGGTCAGTATTTCCTTAGGCCAAACCCAACCCAAGGTCCTCGTCGCCGATTTGCATATCTGCCAATGGCCTGAGCTCGAAATTCAGGAGATTCGGTTTGACGCCATTTCGGTGGTCGGCGATGGCCCGGCTCAAATCGACAAGAATTTTCCACGCAGGTGGACTAAGGGCAAGGTCGAGCAATATCCCCTTTGTTATCCAGCGGGCAAGAAAATCGGTATTGAGGCCACTTTCAATGTGATCAAGTTATCGACCGACAATGAAGAGGTGAAGGTCAAGGCCACAACCACCCTCGGCGGACGCGTTTTCACTTGGGAAGGACGGGTCCAGGTAAAAGGCGGCGACGCCAAGGCCTCCATGGCTTTGGTCTTGAGTGATGTCGCTCTATCCCCTGGAGTCGCCGTATACGATGCCATGAAATTGGATTGGTCCATGACCGAATCGGATGGCACCACTTGGAAGTCGATAGGCAGCACCCAGCAAACGCTCTATGTGACCTTGGCCAGCCCCGTGCCCGGAATCAAAGCCTATTGGACCTTGCTGGATTTGTCTTGCCGAGCGGCGGCGGGCATGACCACCGAAAATACCTTTGTGCCCGCGGCCTTTGCCCCCTTGCGCGCCAGCACCGGCGATGGAAATGGCATTAAGCGAAAAGGAGATGGCGTCAGGCTCTCCTATTATCTCCAGGGCGTGGCGACCTCGGGAGATCAGGCCGAACCCTCGGTATACAGCACGCGAGGCATTCTCAGTCGCGCCGATGGTACGGGCCGCTGCGGCGGGTGGGCCAATTTGCTCATTCATCTCTTTCATATTCATGGCATTTCGAGCGGGAAAAAATTGTGGTTTGTTCGGCATTACAAGGTCAAACCGCAGATGACCAATCGCTTCCTCGTGAAAAATTGCGCCTTCGGAGCCGGGACGGCGGTTTCGCCCGCAGGCTATACCCATAAGGGCAATACCGAATGTGTGAAGCAAAATGGCCTGGCCTGGCCGGGCAAGACCAATCCCCAATTCGATTTCGGCGATCACGTGGTCGTCGAACATGACGGCAAGATTTACGACCCATCCTATGGCGTGGGCCCCATTACCGGTCAACGCGCTTATGAAGACGGGGCCCTGGACGGCATTGGAGCGATCACCAAAGGAATCTCTTTCATTCAAAGCGACGGGACCCAGCAATTCATCTCGGAATTATGCGCCAAGGGTTTTATTTCCCATACCGTCGCGGGTGGCGAAACTCTGGCGAGCATTGCCCTGGCGTTTCAGGTGGCTTCGGCGAAGGCACTATTCGATCACGAAACCAACCGCAACCTCAAAGCCTCCCGGCTCACCCAGGATAAGGTGAAAGTCGGAGACATCGTGAATATACCGCGCGACATGACCCCCAAGCCCATGCTTTGGAGCCAGTATGTCTAGAGCCTATCTCAAAACTCCTTTTGAGATAGGCTCTAGCGGGTCGGAATCGTGTCATAGGAAACTTTACAACCGACGCGCCGGGGCCCTGAGCTTTGCCAGGGCATGCTGCCTAGTTGCGGCGCTAATCACGGCTTGCGCCGCACCGAGGAATAAGGTCATGGAAATGAAACTCTCCCCCGTAACGCCTTTGATACCCCAAGAGACTGCGGGGACAAATGGAGATTCGACCTTGACGGCCATCCGGCTTGTCGGCTCCAAAGCTCCTCATCTGATAGCTTCGCGACTGGGCAAGGAAGGCTTCGCCTTGACCTTGGCTTCCATTCAAGAAGGCAGTGCTTCGGGGTATTTGAAAACATCAGAGGCATTGCCGCCGGGCGACCTGCCTCCAGTGTCCGCCTTGCCCGGGCCTCCGCCCGCTTGGGATGCCGCGCAACATGCCGATGGCTCGATCTCGATGGTGTGGACTCAAGCCGGCAGCGCCGTGGTGCAGCTCGCCATTCGCAATTCTTTGGATAGCGAAGAAGGAATGGTGAATGAGCAGACGCCTTTCGGTGTTTTCGGAGCTCCGCATTTTTCCCGGCCCGATGGGGAGTCCCGGGATCCCATCGCTTCGATTGCTTTGTTGGACGGAGATCCCCAGGTGGTGATTTTCAGGCGCAATTCCGATGGATCTTTCGCCAAGTACCAGGCCATGGACACGAATTGGCGAGGCTTGCCGCTCGATGCGAAATTAGTGCGATGCCAAGCGGGCTTTATCTTAATCGTGAAGGTAAAGGCCGAAATCGACGGGTCGCTGGAAGCGGGACGCATGGCTGGCAACGGCTCGATTTTGTCTCTCGGATACCTGGACGCCTTCCGCATGGACGGCAATTTTCAAACTTGGGTCGCAATGGATTTGGATCTGGAGAAGGAGCCGGTATTCGAATTCGACGCGCTAGCGACGGATTCCAGCCTGATCGTTTTGGCCACGACTCAAGGCGGAGGAATACTGGGTATTCGCCGAATTGAAAAGGCCAGCACCGACAAGGAATTCAAACAGGAAGTGCCGGCCGTGGAATTCGCTTCGGCAGACCCGCTGACTTCGCCCTCCCTTTGGGTTTCAGGCAAGATCGTGACGGTAGCCGCTATTCAAAATGTGAGAAGCCCCGAGAGCAAAATCGTGGGTTCGCAGATGGAGCTGCATTAGGGTATAGACCCCATGCGCGGTGCGGGTTAACCCTCATTCACAAAGACAGTCAATCCGAGCATATCCATTGCCGGGTGGAGTGAGTGCTCTTCCTGAATCGGGCTGGTGAGGCCCGGCAAAGGATTGGATATGGTTTTCGCATTGCCAGCGGTATTGGTCGCGTGCCTCGCGCTGACCATTCCCTTGGCCTCCCCTTCCGATTCGTCGGACCGACAGCCACCCGCAACTTCGGATCCCCTCCCTTCGGCGAATCCCCATCCCGGACTTGCCATTCTTGACCCCGTGAATGTCGCTGCGAATCAGATCCTGCCTCTCTTTGGGGACATCCTTCGTTCTGGCGCCCTGGCTTCAAAAAAGTTCGCCCCCATTCCGCGCGCCTTGATGGAAAACAAAATGAGAGAGTTCGGTTGGGACTCCACGACTCATTGTCACGAATTTCAATGCGGGTTCGACGCAGGCAATATCCTGCTTTCGGAGTATGTCCTCTTCGGTACCATCACTCCGTTGGACGGGATTTTCGCCTATACCTTGAATGTCATGCACGTCCCAACCAGCCAGGTCGTGCGCGCGGAAGCCGGTGATGTATCCCGCAATCCAGGGATAGGCGGCGACGCCCCGCTCAAGGCTAAGTTGAGCGCTTTTGCTGCGGGCCTGGATCCGAAGCAACTCGATTTGTCCCGAAAAACAAGCCGTGGACTCATGGCTGTGGTCGATCTCAGCCCGGAATCTCCCGAATCCCGCGTACTCTCCGAGAGAGTGTCGACCCATGTGAATGCTTCGCGCCGATATGACTTGATGAGCCAGAAGGAATTGCAAGAGCTCCTGGCGGCCATGAAAATTCCGCTCCAGAATATCGAGACCTCGGATTCCGGCATGATTGCCCTCGGAGCCCGACTGAATGTGGCCTATCTGGTGCATTCCAAGCTCGGTAAGGACGCGCGGGGAATGCGCTTGGATCTCGCTTTGTTCGACATCGTCGGGAAACACCGCATCCGGGATTGGCCATCCAATTCCAAGCGCGATTTCCAAGAAATTCTGCATCATGAAAACCGGTTTTTCGCCACGCTCAATGGTCCGTCCAAGGAAGTGGCCTCCCGCTCCGCCAGGAAAGCAGGTGCGCCTCGTTCCAAGTGGACTCGCGGCCTTTGGTCGGCTGCGGGAATTTCGGCCGCGGTGGGCTTGACGGCCTATGCCCTGGTCATGCGTCATGATGCGGATCGCGCCTACAAACACGCCGAAGCGGCTTATAGCACGCCAACCGCGCAAGCCTTCAAAGCGAAGGCTCAGGAAAAAGATCAGCGGGCCTTAGTGTTCGGGGGCTTGGCGTTGCTGAGTCTCGGGGCCAGCATAGTGGTATGGACTTTTTAAAAAAAGGCGGAACGCCCATGAATCACAAGAACCTTCTTTTCGGCCTGGCGGGTTGCGCCCTCATTGCATTATCCGGCTGCTTGGATCGCAAATATGATAACCCATTCCTTTCCGATTCCGATGCCATCAGCGAGGAATGGAAGCGAGACCTAGACGGTAACGGGATAGCGGATAGCGTGGAAGCCTATGCCCGTAACTGCAAGGATACTCCCACGGAATGCTTGCGGCTGGCCAAGGAGAATGCGGCGATTCAAGCCGCAAACGTGATTGCGGGCCTACCTCGGGTGGACACCCTCCCTGTCGCCCCACCCAGGAAAGACAGTATTACGGTTGTCCCCCCCCCCAAGGACTCCATACAGGTTGCCGTCCCTCCCAAGGATTCCCTACTCGTTGTCCTACCCCCTAAGGACTCCACACCTATCCTCGTTCCGCCTAAAGACTCTACCCCCGTCATCCTTCCACCCAAGGACAGCTTACCCGTCGTCCTACCACCCAAGGACTCGACGCCAGTCGTCCTACCTCCCCTAGACACCACACCCGTCGTTGTCATTCCACCTCGCGATACCATCCGCGATACCGTAGTGGTGCCACCTAAAGTGACCGCCGTGACCGGAATCGAGGCGCAAGCGATTTATATCCCGATGGGCGTGCAAAAGGCCAGGCCCTCGGTTTCCATCCTGCCCCGGGATGCCGCGAACCAGGGTTATTCCCTGCAAAGCCTAGATGAGACCACGGTCAAGGTTTCCGGCATGGACCTCATTCCCTTGAAGCCCGGATCCGCCACCATCCGAGCGCGGAGTGATGATGGGGGATTCATGACACAATTCCAGGCCAATGTCCTTGTCACCGACACCAACCACTACGAAACTGCGGTCAGCGCGGCCTCCCTGGAAATGATCGCGGACGGGGCTGCGCAAGCCCCCATGATTACCTGGACTCCCTCCAATGTGACCAATCGCAGTTATGCTCTGACCAGCTCCGATCCTGGTAAGGTGCTCGTGGTGATGGAAGGCGGGGTTCCGAAATGCAAACCGATCGCGGCTGGTAACGCCGACGTGACCCTCAAAACCCTGGGCAAGGGGCTCACGGCGGTCTTCTCAGTCACGGTAAGGCCCGCTCCCATTCTGACCATTCCGGTGCTTGCCATCTCGGCCAAAGACTTGGGTCTGGTACTGGGAGGTTCCGACCTAGCCCCCGAGGTTTCCTACTTGCCACTGATTGTCACCAATCGCGGGTACACCCTCAAGAGCGATAATATCAATGTGGTTTCCGTTTCCGGCGCGAAATTGCATGCGGTCTCCGGTGGCAATGCGAATATCACAATCACCTCCCTGGACGGCCCTTCGAGTATTTTCAGAGTTGGCGTGACGGTGCGAACGACGGCCGTTTCGTCAGCCGATCAAGCTGTGGTGCTTGGTTCCCCGAATTTCACTCCGCTCGTAACCTTCGCTCCCGCATCGGCTACCAACAAATCCTATACGCTCAAAAGCGATGCGCCCACCGTGGTCTCCGTAGTCGGCAACCAACTTCATGCGGGGGCCGGAGGAACCGCGACCATCCTCATCACCTCCGCCGATGGACCGGTGGCCACCTTTAGGGTCACGGTCACGGTACGTACCACCTCCATTACCTCCCCCGACGTGGCCTTGGCCCTGGGCGCCCCGGATATTACCCCGGCGGTTTCTTTCATTCCCGCAGCCGCGACCAATAAAGCCTATTCTTTGACGAGCGCGTCTCCAGGAGTGGCGTCCGTATCCGGATCCCAATTGCATGCGGTCGGGGGCGGAACCGCCGTCATTACCGTCACCGCCGCAGATGGGCCGACAACCACCTTCCGAGCCACGGTTTCGGTGGGGTTGACCGCCATTTCCGCTGGAAATGTGGCCTTGATCCTCGGAGGCGCGGATACATCACCCGTGGTGACCTATACCCCGGCTGGCGCCACCAATAAGACCTATTCCCTCGCCAGTGCCTCTCCTACCGTGGTCTCCGTCGTAGCTAATAAGCTGCATGCCGTTGCGGCTGGAACGGCTATCATTACCCTCACTTCCGCGGATGGACCAACCAGTACCTTCCAGGCTACGGTGACCACGGCAGTTACCTTGGTGACCGCCATTTCCGCTAGCCCTATGGGCTTGCTCCTGGGCGCAGCCGATGCGTCCCCAACGGTTGCTTTCTTTCCTGCGGCAGCAACTCATAAAGCCTATACCTTGTCCAGCGACGACACAACGGTGGCTTCCGTCGTTGGCACCAGAGTGCATGCCGTCACGGCGGGCGCGGCGACCTTAACCATTACCTCGGTGGACGGGCCGTCCAGTACCTTCACCGTCACGGTATCGACTCCTGTAACCCTCGTGACGGCCATTGCCGCTCCTGACGTGGCCATGCTCTTGGGTGCAGCGGATAGGACGCCCGTGATCACCTTCACACCCGCCAATGCGACGAATAAAGCCTATACCCTGGTCAGCGCAGCCCCCACCGTGGTTTCGGTGGTGGGCAACCAATTACATGCCGTCGCGGGAGGCACCGCCACCCTCACGGTGACCTCGGCGGATGGGCCTACCAGCACCTTCACCGTCACCGTATCGATTCCCGCAATACTCGTGACGGACATCGCTTCTCCCGACGTGGCCATGGTCCTGGGTGCAGCGGATAGGGCACCCGTGATCACCTTCACACCCGCCAATGCGACGAATAAAGCCTATACCCTGGTCAGCGCAGCCCCCACCGTGGTTTCGGTGGTGGGCAACCAATTGCATGCCGTCGCGGGCGGAACCGCCATCCTCACCGTCACGTCCGCGGACGGGCCTTCGAGCACCTTCACCGTCACGGTCAGGGTACCGGTCCAAACCATTTCCGCTCCGGATCTGGCCTTGGTAGATGGAGACTCCGCCACCATCATCCCGGTTTTCACGCCCGCCAATTCGGGAAATACCGCCTTTACCATGATTTCGGACTCGCCCAATATCGCATCCGTAAAAGGACATGACGTCAAGGCCAAGAAGAAAGGCGTGGCCATCATCACCTTGGTGGCGACGGATGGAGGCGCGACCAGCGCCTTTACCGTCACGGTTAGTAAATGATTCGCCTACCGTTTGCGGAAACGGGGTAGACATATTGCCGAGCAGGGGGTTTCCGCCGCAAGTCCTGAATGGCCTGCTTCGATCGCCCAGGGGGGCGGTTGAGGCGAGGCAAATCGGAACCGGAAGGAGAGGCTTGGGCACGAACGCTGGTCGGCGATGTTTCCTCAAGGCCAGCCACCCACCAAGCCCCCGTTTCGGTCTTAGCCCATAGCACGGTTGCGCCGGTTTTCAGCGTTTCGAATTCGCTCCGTAACATTCCGGTGAACACGCTTTCCCAAGTGGCTCCATGATCCTCACTGGCATAGAGACCGATATCGGTGGTCGCAAACAGGGTTATTCCGTTTCGGATCAAGCTCTGGACCCGGGCGCCGGCCTGTCCTAGTGCAACGGTTTCCCAGCCAGCGGTGGGATCCTCGCTCCGGAATAGCCCGCCCCCGGTGGCCAGCCAAATCTTGCCGGAAAGGGTCATCTGAAGATTCTGTCTTGCGGGTGGAGGCGCGATTTTCCAGGTAAATCCGGTGTCTAGAGAATACCTAACCGAATCCTTGGGGCCTTGCATGATGATGCGCGAGCCTTGCATGGCCATACGGATAAGCGGCCTGAAAGTCACAAGGGTATCCACGGCCGACCATGCCTTTCGATTGTCATGAGAGATATGCGACACACCGTTGGAAGCCATGGTTATCCAATGCCTTCCCGAACGTCCCAAGTCCTGGGGCCGGACGGCGGGGAATTCCCGTGAAATGTCCTTTCCCAGAGTGTCGCCCGGACCTACTGGGAAAATCCTAGCGGAATCGTCGAAGACCAAGAAATCGGGTGATAGGGAGACCAGCTTGGTGAACATGGCTATGCCCGGGGCGAAAATGCGATGCCATGTGGCTCCGCCGTCAGGAGAGCGATGCAGGGTATGATGGCCGAGGGCCAGCAGGGCGTTTTCCTGTTTCGCGAGAAATTGAATTTCCACGGCTTTGAGCCCCGACTGGGATAGGCTCCATTGGCCCGTGAGCCGGTTCCATAAATAAAGGCCGTCACGGGTTCCCGCTAAGAAATGCCCTCCCGGAATTTCCACCAAGGCCTGGATGGAATTAGGGGGCGCGCTGGTCAACAAAGTCCACGTGAGACCGCCGTCGGAGGATTGGGATATACCCAGAGATCCCGAGGCGAATAGCTTGCTTCCGATACAGCGCACCCTCCAAGGTCCCCGGCCTGGGAGTTTGGCGGAAGAGGCGAGCAAGCTGTCCCCCTGACGGCGAAGCCTTAGGATTTCCCCGTCTTGCCACCACGCCATGAGGCCTCCAGGCAGGCCCACCAATCCCCCGAAGGAGACCTCACGTCCGAGGTCATTGCGAATCGAGGACCAAGTCTGGCCTTGATCCTGGCTGGCAAAAAGATCCCCGGTTCCATTCATGGCATAGAGGGATGTCCCGTCACCGGCCAAGTCGGAAACCGGCCCCCGATCCCCCAGCATATCGGTTCGAAATGTCCAGGTCTTTCCGCTGTCAGCGGATGCGGAAATACCCCCTGACAAGGCAAACAAGCCATTGCCCTGTTGGAAAAAACTGACCGGCCGATAAATTGGGAAAGGGTCGGGCGGATTGAGCGGAATGCGATCGGTGCGGCCCCCCTGGAATAGCAGGAGGCTACCCATGCCGTCGGTGCCTAAAATCCGGTCGCCCAGAAAAAGCGGTTCCATCCTCAATGGGCCGAAGTATCCATAATCCAGTGCCACCCTGCGGTATAGCAGCGACCAGGACTTGCCTCCATCGCTAGATCGGTAATAGTCCCCCTGGGCGGTGGTCGCCATAACGGTATCCCCCGAGGCCGCGAGCCCCTGAATGTCTCCCCCTTCCGGGCCAGCCACTTTTTTCCAGTTGAGCTGGGCAGCCCTAGCCGAAATTAAGGAGAGCGAAACCGACAAAAACAGGAAAAGGAATTTTCCGGGTCTTGAGACTTTCATGGCTTCACCCCTCGCATTGCATCGGTGTCGACATGCCTTCCTGTCGCCGAATAGATCTTCCCACCCACCGGTCCGTGACTGGGTAAACCCCACCGGAAAACCGCCTTTCCACCCTGCCTTCCCAGGCGTATGTCCTCGGCGAGAACCCCTGGCGCATGGCCCAGGAGCCCGGTAGGAGCCTGCTCAAGGACATAAAGCCCGGTACCACCCGAACCCGCGATATAAACCCGCCCACCCGCATAGGCCAAGCGCACGACAGGATTGAACGGGATGGGCGGAGAAGCCCATGCCCACTGGCCTCCTTGGTCCTGGCTCGAATGGACCCCATTGTCATCGGCACCATACAGTTCACCGCCCTCGGCGACCAAATAACGCGGCACCCAATCCCTAGGCCTGGGCAGAAGCGACCAATGCAATCCCCCGTCCCGGGAGCGATACGAATTGTATCCTGACGCCGCATAGAGAAATGCGTTTCCGAGAGCAATGGAGGTTGGAGCCGGAATGATGTCGGCCGACAAAACCGGTTCCCAAGTCTTTCCACTGTCGGAGGTGCGGAATAGGCCGTTAGACTTGGAGACGAAGGCCAGTCCAGGGCCCATGGCCAGGGAAAGGATGGGCCTTCCGGAAACCGTATCTCCGGTCGATGCCCAAGTCGTTCCTCCGTCCTTGGACATCCAAAGTCGCCCGCTTTGTGTGCCAGCCAGTACCCCATTCTTCCAAACCGCCAACTGCTGTATGCCCGCAGGCGCAGCGTTGATGGTTTTCCAACCTGTCGCACTTCCTTCGCGGAGATGGAGTCCCTGGACATCGGCGGCAAAAAGCCGCCCTTCGCTTGCGACCAGAGCTTGGATATCGGCCACGGGCAATCCCTGGGCGAGGACTTTCCACTGCATCCCTCCATCCAAGGAAAGCATCAGCCCTTTCCAGGTCGCTGCATAGAGCCGGGAGCCGACCATGGCAATGGAATTGACTCTCAGCTTTTCCATCAGGCCGCTGGGTTGCTTCCAGGTGCGGCCAGAATCCGACGAGACAAAGAGACTGGTGTCGGACAATAAGGCGAGATTCCCGGTACCGGCTTTAAGATCGATCACGGCCTCCGGGAATACCGTGGACTGAGTGATCCAAGTCCGTCCGCCATCGGTGGAAATGCGTAGGCGATTGGCCATAGCTTGGAAATGCAAGTCGCCCCATCGCGCCGTGGGGCGACTCTCCACTTCGGCATTCCACGTCTCGCCTTTGTCGGGAGAACAGAACAGGGTGGCCCCTTCGAAGTGATGGGCCACCGCCAAATCGTTCCCTCGGAAATCGAAGGCAATGGGCCCTTGGCTGGATTTCCAGGGCCCCGCCACCGAAGCCCATGTCTTGCCGCTATCGGTGGAGTGCGCCATACCCTGGTCCGTGATCGCGAACCAGTCTTTCTCTTCCGCACGCATTCGCCGCAGGCCATCCAGAAGGCTGTCGGCTTTTTTCCAACTTCTCCCACCATCGCTGGAACGGTAGGCGTGGCCTTGCTCTTCGTCATAGATGGAAGCGTATAGGTCCGCACCTGCCGCGCCAAGTCCGAGGAAGGCATCTGATGTAGGAGGCAGACCTTGGTTGACCGCGCTCCACTGCACGCCACCGTTAGTAGATCGGTAGACACCCACGGCAGTGGAGACAAAGGCCGTATCGGCCTGGAAAACAATATTGAAGTTTGTGTATAGGGTGACGCCTCCCTGTCGGTTTGAAGGCAGACCCTGATTGAAGGGCGTCCAGGTCTTACCGGAATCACGCGAGCCCAAAACCCCGCCGGGCCCGCTTGACGCAAGAAGTAGCAGATTGCCGCTGGCTGCCATTCCCATCCCGCCCGAGTAATCGACTCTCGCCCTGGCCAGACCTCCATCCACCTTGGCCCAGGTCTCACCGAGATTAGTGGAGACGAAAAGCCCTTGCCCGCCAATGCCGAGGAAAAGCTTTCCCAGCATTCGTTCAAGTAGAATAATTTGGCCGGCGGGCAATCCGCTTCGCAATCGCTTCCAGTTCGCTCCATGGTTGGACGAAACATAGAGGCCATTATCTGTTCCCGCGAAGAGCAAAGAATCGTGGAGCAGCAATTGGCTATAGGCATATCCCGAAGGGCTTTGTTGATAAGCTGTCCACGTGACGCCTTGGTTGGCGGAGGACAGGTATCGTCCATCGGTAGTGACCATGGCCAGGGATCCGCTCGACCGGAAAATGCGACGGGGCGAGCCCGAGAAGCCAGTCTCAACCGTACGATTCCAGGTGAGTCCGCGATCCGCTGAACGGAATATCGTGGTCCCTTGGGCGGCGAAAACCAGGGAGTCCAGGGCTTGCATGAAATCCGGATTCACGCCTTCCGGAAACAGGGAGTCGCTCCAAGGGCCTTCGGTCTTCAAGGTGCGGAAGATATGGTGGGGACTGGAGGCCAGTACGACATTGTCTAGGGAGACGACAGCCTTCACGCCCGCAGGCGAGGGTCCGTCCACCGGAGCCCAACTAGACTGGGCCTGGGCGGCCCCGAGGGAAGGGCCGAATAACAAAGCAAAGCTGATTCCTGGCCATTTTCGAAATGCCATGAAAACCTCCGTGACGGATCCGTATGCGGGTATTGGATCGGGTCTCGAAGAACTTAGTCCGTTTCTCTAAACTCAGCCGGCCACAGGGGAAAATTGGCTCCTACAGCTGAAAAATCCGTTCTCCTGGGGCGAACAGTTCACGCCTGGGAGGCAAGCGGGCGCTGGAGAAATACAAATCGAATAGTGATATTAATCACGTAATCACGCAAAGAATGGGCTATATCCTACTTTCGCGCCTTTCTTCGGGGGAAGGCGAGGCCGACAAGGGCGAAGGGTTAGGGCCAGTTATTTCTTAACTGGCCCTTGGGCGGGCCGAGCCTGGGGGGCATTTGGACGGCACGGAACGAGTGGCTGAGCCCCCGGAAAATTAAGGAATCAGCCGAGCGACGGTATTATTGTTTTCATTCGATTCGGCGACGATATTGCCCCAATCGATTTTGAAGGTGAGATAGGGTAACCCGGAAGGTACGGCGCCGGAGGAATAAAAGGTGCCGGAATAACTAGCGCCTGCAGCCAAGGCCACGTGAACGCCGAGTATGGATCCACCCGCCGCCACGTCGCCAGCATCGTTGAAGATGGTATTGGCGGAGTAGAAGTTCTGGATGGAAACATTGTAGAGATCCGCAATCGCCACCGTGCCATTGTTACGAATGGTATAAGAATATCTCACCTGGGTTGCCGTCCTGGCGGTGATCACGGCGCTAATGAATTGCAAATCGGGGCGAACCAGCAGGGCGTAGGTATTGTTAGACTCATTGGACTCGGCGACGATATTGCCCCAGTCAATCTTGAAGGTCAGGTAATTCAGGCCCGCAGGCAGGGCGCCCGAAGAATGGAAGTTGCCGGAATAGCTGGCGCCCGCAGCCAAGGCCACGTGGACGCCGAGTATGGATCCGCCCGCCGCTACATCGCCAGCATCATTGAATACGGTATTGGCGGAGTAGAAGTTTTGGATAGAAACATTATAGAGATCCGCTATCGCCACCGTGCCATTGTTGCGGATGGTATAGGAGTAGTTGAATCCCGTGGCGGTGGAACCCGTGACGGCAGCCACCGTGAAGCTAAGATCAGGGCGAACGAGCAGGGCATAGGTATTGTTGCTCTCATTCGACTCGGCAACGATATTGCCCCAGTCAATCTTGAAGGTTAGGTAATTCAGGCCCGCAGGCAGGGCGCCCGAAGAATGGAAGTTACCGGAATAGCTCGCGCCCGCAGCCAAAGCCACATGAACGCCGAGTATGGATCCGCCCGCCGCTACGTCGCCTGCATCGTTGAATACGGTGTTGGCGGAGTAGAAGTTTTGGATGGAAACATTATAGAGATCAGGGATGGCTACGGTGCCCTGATTCTTGATAGTGTAGGAGTAATTGAATCCCGTGGCGGTGGAACCCGTGACCTTGGCAATGGTGAATAGCAAATCGGGACCCGCAGCAGCGACGGCCGCGGCTTTGGCCAAGACCGGCTCGTTCTGGGTTTGATCTTCACTGACCGAAGTAGGGGTTTCGAAACACCCTTGCAATAACAAGGAGGAGAATCCCAACGAGAGCGCGTATAATCCGAACTTTTTCATAACCGATCCTTGGTTTGATGATTGTAGCGAATTACGGTAACCTGCTTAGGGCCGTGAACTTCGCGACCATTGGATATTCCTCGAGCGTGTTATGTATCACGTGTAACGGGAATGTTTTCAGAAATTCGGGTTGCGGTTTTATTTCAAATCGGTTTAGTGAAATCAGAGGCTTGTTGTAAGACCTTGAAGGGGAAGACCCCGACCGGTATCGGGTCGAGGTCTAGGGTTCACTCCAAATCTTTTAGATCGGCCCCAAAGTTGATGTGGAAGGATTGCCCGTCCAGCACCAAGGCGGGGACGGATTTCACACCCGCCTTTCGGGCCTCCGGAATGCGCGCTTTCGCTAGCCCCAGATGCACGACCTCCAATGCATAGCGCGAACGATCGAGGGCAGCAGCGACCTTGGTTTCAGCCTCAGCGCAAACGGGGCAGCCAGCGTGGTAGAAGATTACTTTATCCATCTTTTTATCCTTCCTTTGGGCCAGCCCGAACCGGGACGGCGGGATGAATATGCCCTCGCGTTCGGCAGGCGGAAAGCGGGCACAATTCGGTGGGGAGGGCACTTTATGGGGTAAATCATTGGCGCATATGAGACAGAAAAATCCGATTAAGAACAATATGGCAGAATCGCGCGAGGGCTATCAGCGACTCGAAGACGTGATAGTGTGCAAGTGGTCGGTGTCGGTGCTGGAGGCAGTGCGAAAGGGGATCAACCGTCCCGGTGCACTGGAGGCGCATATCGAGGGCATTTCCACCAAGGTGCTTTCGGAGCGGTTGCGCAAGCTGACGGATTACGGTTTGCTGGACAAGCGCGTATTCGCAGAAGTTCCCCCGCGCACCGAATACGCCTTGACCCGATACGGTGCGGCCCTGGGCGACATCCTATCCCGCATCCAAGGGTTGGAGGCGGAACTGGGAGGCGCCCTAGGCAAATCCTTATTGTAATTTTTGTAACATAATACATCGAATAAAGAATCCGACTTGATGAAATCCTTAGTCAACCGGAATTTCATGCCCAAGCTGCGCCTATGTACTAGCCAATACCGGTTTTTCCATTGGGAGAAGCCGGAGGATCAGGTGGAATTGGATCTCCGCGTCCTAACGGAATCCGGTATTGAGCGTAAACGATTCTAAAGGTTTCAGACAGGCGCGTCATTTCCAAATCAAGACAAGGGTTCCGCTTTAGTTCCAAGCGGACCCAAATGCCTCAAGCCTCCGCAATCGCTACGGAAAGTACTAGAAGACCTTATATAACACCGTGCGGCTTTGCCGTATCGTGCCTTTGCCATGCCATTTCACCCGAAATTCCCAATTGTTGGTATTAGACGAAGGATTGGTGAATTCCAGTGCGAAATTGGTGAGTTTCCCATTCCCGTCAAAATCCCCCCGAAAGAGATCTCTCCCGGTCACATTAACCACGCTGCCATTGGCGTTACGGTAGAGAATATCGAGAGTGGCCACCTTCTCGGTGACGGGCAGAATATTGTCGATGGAGAGCTTGTAAATCACCACGTAATTGGTTTGATACACGCTCGTATAAGGGCCATAAGTGAGGTATTGGCTGCCACAAGAAGGATTGCAACCTTTGCCGCCGACCTTGGCCTCCCACATATTGGTGCCTGGCACAATATCACCCACATTGTGGTAAGGATAGCTACCTGGCCAAAAAGCAAGATCCTTGTTTTGCGATTCGGTTAGGACATAAACATCACTCTGAACCAAAGTGCCGCCGCCCATATGCTGCGTACGTATTTCAATGTTTGTCCCTCCTCGAGGAAAGAACACGCTTTCGCAGTGTGTGAAGAACTTAAAGGTCGAAGTCGTGTAGTATTGGCTGAAGTAAACTGAACCGGTGTGTGCCTCGCGCACCTCACGCGAGTACAATAGAGTATTGCCCTGCGAGGGCGTCGCCTGTATCTTGGTCATGACCACGGCCTCACCCGAGTCGATATTATTGGCATAAGGCCCATAAGTCATATTCTTGTAAGAACCGGGTGCCTGTACTCCCCAAGTCATGGTCCAGAAATTGGAACCCGAGGCACTTCCGTCCTGGTGATACATCTGGTTCACGATATTGTACACATAGGCTTGCGGCCCGCCTATTGCCACAATTCCACACAAAATTATGGACAAACGAAATGAAAATCGCATAGCGTCTCCTTTTTCTTCCAGCTGATGGCAAAGCGCTTCACGAATCTACATTCAGGGTGTTCATCTTTGTTTAAATCACCCGGATGGAACGAGTTCCGGGGCGCGGGCCTGAAAACGGGAATTCCCGACCAATGCAAATATTGCATAAAGTATTTCCGGATTTTTTCTTGGAGGAAAGCGAGGCCGACAAGTGCTGCAGGGCCATTCGGGCCGAGCCTGCGGGGCATGTGCTGCTTATGCGCAGCCTTCGGCCTAATGGGAGTAGCCATCCCAGCAAATCATGGCCGGAATTTATAACCTGCTGGCCAAGGATGGGGGGCGCTTTGTGCGGGGACGGACGGTCAGGGGAGCTTTCTGTTCCAAAGATCGCGGCGTCACTTGGGAGACAATCAACGAAGGGTTTCCCGGTTCCACGGGGGTCTATGCCTTCTCCGAATTTGGAGGGCACCTATTCGCCGGGACTTATGATGGCGTTTATGTTCTTGCCATCGGTAGCAATTCGTGGAGGCGTAGCAACAAGGGGATACCAGACAACTCGCTGATTACTTCGATAGTCGCGACTGGAGATCCTCTTTTTGCAAGAGCTTGCGATACCTTCGAGGGCGGCGGGTACATGAAATACTGCGAGGTCAGGTTTTCGCCCCGAGGTAAGCGCCCGATCAAGTTCGATAAACCCCGCAGCGGATCCGAAACCGAGATTCGCCAATACCACGCCTTGCAGATGGCACTCAGGGAATTGCCAAAGGGCGAATACGAAAAAGGCAGGCACAACTTCTATTTGCTCGAGGAAAGGGATACGGTGTCGGTTTACCTGATTCCCGGTTTTCGTGACGGGCATTTCGTCTACGGGGGAAGCTACCGCTACCCATTCGTCGATGGCAAGTTGGTTGCCAAGCAGGCCTTCCACCAGGGCTATCAATACGTGAAGCAATTGAAAAAGATGGGCGAGGTGGAGATCACTTCCACTCTGAATACGGCGCCCAATGAATGCGACTTGATGAAATTCCTAGTCTACCGTAATTTCATCCCCAAGCTGCGCATACGTACAAGCCAATACCTGTTTTTCCTTTGGGAAAAGCCAGAGGATCAGGTGGGATTTGATCTCCGCGTCTTGCCCGAATCGGGATCATGACGGAATGTGGTTATAGGAATTCCGCGGCGCAACTGGGAACTCAAGCCTAACACCATCACGGCGACACGCATGATGTTCGAGAATTATTCAAAAATTGGTCGATCTCCTCATATCGTTTCGGGGCTGCACTCGTCCAGAAATTGATAAATGTTACTTTCGATTGGGGCATAGTCTTATTTGGGGAATTGCAAACATCAAAATTTATCGACCCTGCCCTATCGATAAATTTTTTCTTGGTGTCCCACCAAAGGCTTGGATTGGTTCGAGCAATATGACAAACGCGACAAGAAGTACCGACAACGTCCACATAGAAATTCATGGGGACAACTGTATTTACGGGAGTACTCGAATTCCATGTCTCGTTTGCTGCACCTACATCTACCACGGCATTGTCTATAAACCCAGGCCCCCCAGGACTCGTATTATTATTATATGAAGCATTTATATAATCTATAATGGCCTTTGACCGGTCTAGGGTTGCCGGGCTTTCATTCAATAATACTTGGTGATTTAAGGCGCGTATCTTGGTTTCTTGATCGGCCCGAGTATTTCCGGAAGCCACAGAATAGTTGAAAGACTTTGCATCAAAAGGCAAGAAGTTTGGGATTTTATTCGGATTATTTGTGAAATAGGATTGAAAGGTAGCCGCATCGACAATGGCAGGATTGCCCGTGTAAGATATCCTCCCTCCCCCATGACAAGTAATACAAAGTCCAGGGACATATTTTTGCCCATCCGCACCGCTGTTATTGTCAAGGTTTGCAGAATTCACCAATTCGTTGTTGGCATTGAACACGTAAAATTTGGTGATATTGATTCCTGTTGTCACCGGAGAAAACTCCATCGCGACCGTCTTTGCCGCAGCCGGGTCTCCATTGTTGGCTAATACATTATTGAACAAAGCATCCACATCACTGCCAAAATTCGAAACATAAAAGGCCGAACCTTTTTGATGCATTCCTCTCCAAAAGCCTAAATCGCCACCATTAAAATAAACGGCATTCACATCACCCGTTCCATCTGCGTTAAATCCGTTTTTAGCCCTCCATTCTGGAAATGTAATGCGATGCGCAGGAACGGTATTTCCACTGACATTTTTTGTATAATTACTTGCGCCAATGAATGCATAATAATTATCCGCATCAGCGGCTCCATTTAAATTTGATTCTGCAGTGAGGAATCGATTGAGTTGATCTTGCACAAGGGATAGATTATCCGGCAACATATTTACTTGGACGGCAGAGGGGTCATAGGGAGGGAGAACTGTCGGAGGTGGGCAACAGCCTACGGAATTAGCAATGACCGGCCCTGTTCGCGGGTTAAGTGTATTAATAACTACGTTATTGCTTATTATCTGAACGGTAATAACGGTGTTAGCGGGTAAATTGACAACCAAAACCCCTTCGGTTTGTATTATGTCGCTTGCTTGTAAGTCATCGATAATATGGCCCCCTTGGAGAACTCCGCCCCCTGCCTGCGGAGCAAAAATCTTAATCGTTATTGGATGTGGATGGGCAAAGACCGAGTTAGTTGGATTGTCTTTTAGGATGATGTAGGTACCGGTATTGAATTCAAAGTCGGCATTGAGCACCGAAAATCTATTGGTGATGCCTTTATAATATCTACCGGATTTTTGAGCCTTTCCAATATTGTCCCACATGCCGGTTTTTTCATTGTAGTCCCAAAACGAAATACTGTTGCCAGCCATTGCGAGCTGAGAAGAGATGATTGGAATATTCAATTCCGCCTTAGCAGAATGCGATAACTTGTATTTGATATTTGGGTTTGTTTTGTCACGCACTTGCACATCGGTAGCTCCGTAGCTCTCTAAACGCACATTTTTCCCATTATTATTCCCACCGAAATTTCCCGGCATTTGCCCGTTCGCATTTGTAATATCAATGGAACGAATGGAGACATCCACCAGGCCTGTTACAAGATTTCCGGAAGAGTCCACGATAGAGTTCTTGGGTATGAATAAAAAGGCGGGACTGCGCTTTACGCTATCGTTCTGATTTTCCAATCGTGTGTATTTATCCGATTTCTCGGTTATTCGAATATCCTGAGTGGGGTCAAATGTTTCGGTTGTGGTTGACACTAACTTATAATCTTTCTGAACCGCGTCATTCATGTATATTCTGGAACAGAGTGAAAAGCCAGGCTTTATTATATTCAATACATACCTGTCGTTTGCATTTTCAGGGACTTTAAACCTAAAATAGCCTTTTGCATCCGTTACCGTTGTAAACTGTCCGTTAATGTTAATTTGCGCATTGGGAATTCTACCCGAACCATCCATATTGCTTACGGTTCCAGAAAAATTAACGGAACCGTCTCCTCCAACTATGGTATAGCTTTTGTAGGCGACACCTCCGAAATTGTCGAAAACCATGAGATCCATCTCATAGTGCCCGTTTGCTCTTGCCGGTAATTCCCATACCACTTCGGGTGCATCTGCCGATACAAAACCGGGAAAGGTTCCGAAGGGAATCCATTTGAAATGCAAGGAGTTACCGTCCGTATCACTCGTTGCAGCAACCAAGGTGATTTTACGGCCCGACCTTGTTCTTAAAATCGCCTTCCTTGTTTCGTCATAGGCGATTATTGAGTTGATTTTTGGATTGGAATTTTCGAAAACCAGATCGATGCGCCTTTGAGCGTTCAGCGGTAACTCAGCTGCTGCACCCTCGCACCTAGCTTTGACCTTCCCGACTTCTCTCGGATTCACGTTGGGAACAATATAATATCCGGAAATATTACAACGAGTCGTTAAAACTCCCGTCTTCATCTCGACGAATATTTTTGTGTCGATGTTTACACCAAAAACTTCTTGCTTATAATATCCTGCGCTTCCATCTTTTAGCTTAGCCGTTCCCCATATATAATTTTCTGTGTTAAAGTTAAGCTTCAAAGGCCCGGGGTGATTGGAGGCATATTGCACGCTCACATCATAGCAAGACTGGATAAAATCATTTTTTGAAAGACATAGTTTATATCTTCCGTAGGGCACGTGGCCTGTGGAGTAATTTCCATCGACCTGGGACTTTACTTCATTGACTACGGTACCTGTCGAGTCTTTTATCGTGACCAATACATCTGGTAAAAGTATTTTCTCGGGTTTTTTAATGCTG
>JAYUVP010000097.1:0-12761 GCA_043753995.1 Fibrobacterota bacterium | reverse complement strand
TTTCGTCCTCAATGATAATCGCATGTCGATCTCGAAGAATGTCGGGGCGATTTCCAAGTACTTGAATCGCATTCGCACCCACCCGACCTATAACCGCTTGAAAGAAGAAGTGTGGGAATTCGCGGGCAAATTGCCACGCGGCAATGACCTGCAAAAAATTGTTGGCAAGGTCGACGACGGCTTTCGCAAACTGATTTTCCCCGGCGGATTTTTCGAAGATCTGGGCATTCGTTATTTCGGTCCCGTGGACGGCCATAATCTTGAAGCACTGATTGAAATTTTTACTGCGGTCAAGGCTTTGCCAGGCCCCAATCTGGTGCACGTGGTCACGACCAAGGGATATGGTTGGGATAAATCCGAGCAGGACGCCATCAAGTGGCATGCCTCAAATCCCTTCGACTTGCAATCCGGTATGCCTAAAGCCGCGCCGGCAAAGACGCCGGCATTAACAACGGTTTTCGGCGATGCCCTGCTGGAAATCGCACGTCAAGACAAGCGGGTGGTGGCCATTACCGGAGCCATGCCCGAAGGTTGTGGCGTCAATATCATGGCCAAGGAAATGCCCGAACGCGTCTATGACGTTGGCATTGCCGAGCCTTATGCCGTCACTTTTGCGGCCGGCATGGCTTGCGAAGGATTGAAGCCGGTCGTCGCGATATACTCCACCTTTTTGCAGCGCGCCATCGATCAAGTGATTCACGACGTGGCTATCCAACATTTGAATGTGATTTTTGTCCTCGATCGCGCAGGCTTAGTCGGCGCGGACGGCCCAACGCATCACGGTGCCATGGATCTTTCCTATTTGGGCATGATTCCGGGCATGGTGGTGCTCGCGCCTTCGGACGAAATAGAATTACGCAATGCTCTTTATACTGCCGTGCAATACGATGCCGGCCCCATCGCGGTGCGCTATCCCCGAGGGAATGCTTTATCAGCAGACGCCAAGGCGCCGTTTGAGAAATTCGATTTCGCCAAGCCCAAGGTGCTGCAAGAAGGCGATGATGTCTTGTTGCTCGCCGTCGGGCATATGGTCACGACCTGCCGTAAAGCCGCCGATCAATTGGCCAAGGACGGCATACAAGTCACTCTCGTCGATGTGCGCTGGACCAAGCCTCTCGATAAAAAGGCCTATGCTGATTTGCTTGGCCGCCATCGTGTTGTCCTCACGGTCGAAGACAATGTGGTGACCGGTGGATATGGCTCCCAAGTGGGCGAATTGATGTCAGCCTTAGGTCGTTTCGATCAACCCCTCGGCCACATCGGCTTGCCAGACGCCTTCGTCACCCATGGCGATGTGCCGACCCTTCATAAGCTGCATGGCATGGATGCCGACAGCATTGCGCGTAAAGCCCACGAATTGTTGGCCTCGCATCAACCCGTTTCTCGGACCCCCTGAGGCCTTGCATGTTTCCTGAAGACACTTCATCCGAGGGTTCCGGCTCCTCTTCCTCCGAAGAAAAACCCAAGGCGAAGCGAAGCTTTGATCTCGGTGATTTTCAGCCGCGTCCCGATGCCAAGCCTCCCGCTAAAAAGCCTTATGCTCCCCGCGACAGTCGCGACAGTCGCGACTCTCGCGGCGGCAGCGATCGCGGCCCACGCTCCGACAGCCGGGGGGGTGGCTCAAGCTATGGCAGCCGTGGCGGAGCCCCGGGATCGGGCTATGGCGCGCCGCGCAGTTATGGCCCCCGCAACGATAGCCCTCGTGGCGAGGGCGGTGGGTATCCTCGTGGACCCAAGCCTCCAGGTAAACCCTGGGAAGACCGCGGCGGAGGATCGGGTCCTGCTCGAGGCGGCGAGCGTAGCGGCGGCTATGGAGCACCTCGCGGTGGAGATCGCGGTGGCAGCGGCAGTGGATATGGCGGCGCCCCCAGGGGCGGCGAAAGAGGCGGCAGCTATGGCGCGCCTCGGGGGGGTAGCGAGTCAGGCGAAAGCCGTCCCTATCGTCCGTCTTATGGCGGCGATCGCGGCGGGGAAAGACCTCCGCGCGGACGTTATGAAGGGGATCGCAGCGATTCCCGGCGACCTGCTTATGGCGATGGCGCTGGATCAGGATCAGGACCTCGTCCTCCGTATCGCGCACGTTACCCACGAAGCGAAGATGGCGGATTCGATTCCAAGCCACCACGCAGTTTGGAAGGCGGCTCGGCACCCGAGGGCATGGACCCTGGTTTTACTCCCAAGGCATCGCCCGAAGTTCGCATTTGGCTACAACTGAAAACCGACAAAGGCCGTACCCGTCATGGGCGCTTTTTGCTCGAAGGTTCCAAGGCCATTGCCGATTTATTGGCCCTCGATCCGGGCATTTTGGCCGAGGCCTATGTCGGCCCGACCTTTAAGGATGATGCCTTACTCGCGGCATTGAAAAAGAGCAAGGTCAGCGTTCATGTGGTCACCGACATCGATATCGCCTTGCTAAGCGATACCGAAACGCCCCAAGGCATTGTCGCCGTTGCCAATTTCGCAGCCCTCAAGCCCAATTGGAATACGGCCCACAATATCACCTTACTCGATGGCATTCAGGATCCCGGAAATATGGGGGGCATTATTCGCACCTCCCTGGCCCTGGGCATGGATGCCATAGTGCTTGGCAAAGGCTGTTGCGACCCTTACAATGCCAAGGTCTTGCGGTCTTCGGTCGGCGCCTTCATGCGCTTGCCTTGCGAAATCGACATGGACTTGCCCGCCAAGCTGAGCTTTTTACGGCAAAAGGGTTTTCAAATCGTGGCGACTTCCAGTCATGCCCAACAAACCATGGATCAAGTCACCTTGAAGAAAAAAGTGGCCTTGGTAATGGGCAATGAAGGAGCCGGTACCGGCCCGAATTTGCTGGACTTGGCGGATGCCGTAGTGAAAATTCCTCTAAAGAAAAACGTGGAATCGCTCAATGTTTCGGTGGCCCATGGCATTCTATGCCATGACTTAATGCGTCATCGCGGCGCACAATTGTCTTAGGTGGGTCGATGGGTTTGCCCGTCCCTACCTATAATGCACCGGTCACCCTGACCTTTGCCTTACTGGCTTTTGGCTTGCGCGTGCTCGACAACGCGCTAGGCCAGTCCTTGAGTTATGCCTTTTTTTCTTTGCCGCCCCATTTCAGTTGGAGCGATCCGCTAAACTATCCCCGGCTTTTCACCCATGTCGTGGGCCATCGCGATTTCGCCCACCTCACGGCGAATTTCGCGGTGATTTTGCTGGTGGGTCCAATGTTAGAAGAGAAATATGGATCCCGGCGGTTACTTACCATGGGCTTGGTCACGGCCTTGGCAACGGGGCTGATCAATGCACTGTTTTTCCCTACGGGTTTATTGGGGGCCAGCGGTATTGTCTTTATGCTTATTCTATTGGGAAGCTTCGTGAATCACAAGCGAGGCGAATTGCCATTGACCTTTGTGCTGGTTTTGCTGCTTTATCTCACCCGTGAAATCATCGGGATGTTCCAGAACGACGACATCGCGCAAAGCGCCCATTTAGTGGGTGGCTTGCTCGGTGGCCTATTCGGCTATGTCGGCGGCATTGGCGGAGGAACGGGACGAAGTGCCCGGGCCTCACGTTCAGGGTGATTAAAGGCGGGGTCGGGGTGCTATACTTTTCAAATGAGCAAATCGATGCGTAAGGTGGCGATTCTGGGGGCATCGGATAAAGCCGATCGCATTAGCTATCAGTTATTGCAAAGGTTACTAGTCAAGGGTCATACGGTTTATCCCATTCATCCCGTTTTAAAATCCATAGATGGCGTGACCGTTTACCGCAGCCTGGCAGAATTGCCCGAAAAACCAGACGTACTCTCTCTTTATGTCAATGGCCAGCGTAGTGCTGAGTTAGCTCCCGATATCCAAAAGGCGGGAGCCAAGCGTGTGATTTTCAATCCCGGAGCAGAAAATCCAGAATTGGCAAGAACTTTGGCCGATCAAGGTGTGGATGCCATAGAAGCATGCTCCTTGGTATTGTTGAGCCAGGATGCGCTTTGATGGCGCCCTATAAATTCGTTTTATTCGGCTTCGGTTTGCTGGGCTTTTTCTGGCTGCCCTCGAATTTGGGCAAATGGCTATGGTTTCTGGTCGCTTATTTCATCGCCATCAATGCTGCCTTCCTTTTACAAAGCCATGATTTGGCGCCTTCGGAAAACCTTTGGACCTATTTGCTTTTAAGTCAGGGACCCTGGTTGGTGGTCCTGGCCGACCTAGTCTTTCAAGGGCGACTTGCGCGCCTGGTACAGACCATGCCCTATCGGCAGATTTTGCTTTTCGAAGCCACGAGATTAATGGGCTTGCACTTTCTGATGTCGGCACGCGATGGTGAAGTACCCATAGAATTTGCAGCTGAAGCTTGTCTAGGTGAAACCCTTTCGGCGGTTTGCGGATTAATTTTATTTCTGGCCGCCAAAAAATCTAGCTCGGGATTCCGGATGGGGCTTTTGGTTTGGAATACTTATGGCCTTGCCTCTCTCGTTTCTCTAGAAATCAAGATGTTTTACGCCAATCCTTTTGTGTCACCTGCACGTTACTCTCGGGAAATATTCCAATACATGACGGATTATCCCCAGGCGTGGCTAACCTTTTTCTGGATGCCACTGGCTATGGCTGGGCATTTGGCGATTTTTTACAAAATGATTCATGAACGGTGGTCCGCCCATCGCGATCACTTTCAAACCCAATAGAGGATACTATGCGCTTTCCCCCTATACGTCGCCTGCTTCCCGTATTAGCCGCTGCGGTGCTTTTAACCCGCTGCTCTTGTGATCTCTTCGGTGTCGCCGGCGCACTCTTCATTTCCGAGCAAGATGAGACTCAACTGGGGAAAGAATTCAATTTGCAATTGACTTCCAGTGACTCCGCTAAAAAGGAATATCCGATTTTCGTGCCCAAAACTCACGACGATTCGGTTTTTCAAAATTATGTCGTGAGTCTCTCCAAGGAGGTTTTGGCGGCCGTGCCCGAGGATGAAAAGCCCGGCTATGAATTCAAGTTCACCATTATCGACAAAGATATTGTGAATGCCTTCGCGGTTCCGGGCGGCTATGTCTATATCTACACCGGCATTATTAAGCAAATGAAGGATGAAAGCGAATTGGCCGGAGTCATCGGCCATGAAATCGCCCATGTAACCCAGCATCATTATCGCGATGCCATGGCGAAACAGGCGGGCTTATCCCTGCTTGTGCAAGCCCTGGTCGACGACAATTCCGGGCAGTTGACGCAATTGGTGGCGGGTAGCCTTTTTCAATTGGCCCAGCTGAAGGTATCACGTGGAAATGAAAGCGATGCCGATCATTCCGGCACCCTTTTCCTTGCCGAAACCAAGCGCAATCCTCGCGGCATTGCGAAGTTTTTCGCTCGCATGACCGACCCTGGCGCCGAATGGATATCGACGCATCCTGCACCGACTACACGTGTTGCCGACGTGAATGCGGAAGTCGATGGCGATGCCAAGCTCAAGGCCGAGGCTGATAAATCACCAGCCAATGATTTTGAAGATCGCTTTTTGGCCAATACCAAGGCCATACGAGGCAAATAAATTGCGCCTAAAAAACTGCGGCAAGGAAAGCGTGGCATGAGCCTTTCGCGCCCGGAGCGCCTTTTCCTCGACTTCGACGGCGTTATCATGGACTCCATGGCTCTCAAGCTGGAGTCTTATCGCCAAGCCCTTTTGCCCTATGGTTTTGAAATCGATGCGATACGCCGGGTGCAGCGCCGCACCGCGGGTTTGTCGCGGCAAAAGACCATCCCCCTCATGGTGCGGGAATTGGGCGATGCCTCCATGAGCGAAAGCGAAATAACGGCAGCCTTAGAACGATTCCGCCTCAGCGATGAAGCCAATCGAATGCATATGCAATTCATGCCTGGAGCCTTGGAATTTTTACGTGCGGCCAAGTCCGCTAAGCTTTCGACCTATGTTCTCACCGGGACACCCCAAGAAGTGATTGAAACCACGATTCGCCATTTTGAATTGCAGTCCTATTTTGAGGGTGTTTTGGGTTCGCCTACCGACAAAGCCACCCATTTGCGCGAATACACTCAGGCTTTACCGGGTGGAGCGGGAGCATGTCTTTTCGTTGGAGATTCTCCGAAAGATCAGGAAGCAAGCCTTCAGGTGCGAGTTCCCTTCGCGGGCTTGGCGACACAGGCTGAGGATATGGCGGCCTTTGATGCTGAAAACATGATTGCTAGCCTAGGCAGTCTCGCCGATTTGCTGGAGTTGATACCTCTTTAACTACTTGTAGCGAACGCCTGACAAGGGCTAGGCTACCAAAACCACGCCTCACGGTTATGCTATGGCGCATACAGGCTAATACAGAAATTTGAGTTGGAAGTTTTACCGCTTCCAGTGAAAGGGGCCCATGGTGGCGCGACATAAACAAATTCGGTTCTGGCAGGTTTTGCCGATTGGCGCCGCTCTGGTTTTCACGGAAAGCCGCGAATCCTGGGCTGCGGCTGCGGCCCCCGCCTTTAAGGCCGATGATTATCGCAAAGCCGCATGGATGACGACTCGTTTTTATGGTGGCCAAAGGGCGGGGAAAGGCCCGAATTGGTTGATCATGAATTATGACTACAAAGAGGGCTATGTCAAAGATGCTGACGGAAGCTATGACTTGACCGGTGGTTGGCATGATTGCGGCGATTATCCCATGTTCGGACAAACCCAATTTTATTCGGCCTATGTTCTTTTGCGCGCTTATTTGACTTTTCCTACTGGTTTCGAAGACTTGTATGACGGCTTCCGTTATAGCGACTATCAAACCAAGAATGCCTGGAATTACGGTGATGGAAAACCGAATGGCATTCCCGATTTGCTGGAAGAAGCAAAATATGCCACCGACTTTTTCATCAAAGCCGCCAAGGATTCCTCGACCTTTTATTTCCAAAAAGGTACGGGTGGAAGCGATCAGTTCGGGGAGCATGCCCAGTGGGTCACCAGTGGCTATTACAGCCAAAAATTTTCGGTGGAGGGTGGTGGTGAGCGAGACGGTTCGCGACCGATGTATAAGAATCCCAAGGATGCGAGCATGCCAAGCTTTTGCGCGGCAGCCTTGGCAGCCATGGCGCGGGCTTATCGTCGCTTTGACCCAGCCTATGCCACTTTGTGTTTGAAACATGCGCGTTACGCCTTTGCCTATGCGAAAAACAATTTGGGCAGTAGTCAAGGGTCGACCGGACCATCCATTTTTTACGGAGCCAATGCCCGAACACAGGACGACTATGTGATTGCCGCGTCGGAGCTTTTCATGGCTACGGGCGAACCTTACTTCAAGGAACAGGCCCAAGCCCACTTGGCACAAGTCAAATGGCATAACTACGCGTTCAATTACAGCAATAATGACGACTTGGCCTTTGCCAATGTGGGTGAATATTTCGGTGATGCCGCTACGCTCGACAAACTCGATGTCACCGGACAATTCCTTAAGGCTTATAGCAGTAATGTGAATGGCGAGGGTGTCACTCGATCCGGCGGTGATTGGGGCCGCATGCGCTTTCTCGGCAATTCGGCTTTCATTGCGGCTATATTCGACAAGACCAAGAAAAGCGATGCCTACGATGATTTCATTTACAAACAAGTGGATTTCACCATGGGCGCGAATTCAGCCAAGAATAGTTTCATCACCGGCTTTTGCAGTGGCTGCACTCATTCTCCCGAACACCCACATCATCGTAATGTTTTTCTTGCCGAAACGCCCCAAGGGGAAATTCCCATTCCCGCCCGCAATGCCCAACACGGCTCACTCATTGGAGGTACCCTCATTCCCGCCGATGCGCCTGCTAAAGACGTGCGCAGCGATTATCAAATCATGGAAGTCTGTATCGACTATCAAGCTGGCCTAGTCGGCGCTCTTGGTTACATCCTTTCCCAAATCGCTCCGGTGGACACCGCGAAATTTACGGGATCGGCTTTGCGTCCACGCTCGTCGCGCGGCAAACCGCTTAGCTCGTCGGTGAATGCAATATCTCCGGGAATGCTTGGCGATCCAAGCGGTCTGGTCAAGGATGCATTGGGGCGTACTTGGCGGATCAATGACCGTATGAAATCGGCGGTCGAGTCGGCCATGCGGCCGCGCTAATCGGCTAAGGTCGCATAGCGATCGAAGTCATAATTAAGACTGCGACGCCGGGGCTTAAATCCGGCTTCTTGCAAAAAGCGCTCGGCGGCCCGCAGGGTTTTCAGGCCAGACGAGCGCAATACATTTTCTTCAATGACTATGCTATTGATATCGTCCGCACCCGAGCGCAAAGCCAATTCGCCGATTTCTTTGCCTAGACCCAAAATGCTCACTTCGATATGCGGAATATTGTCGAACCAAAGCCGGGCGACGGCGACGAGGCGTAAATATTCCCAAGCCTTGACATGCCTCACAAGGAAGCGTTTGGTTTGTGGCTGAAAAGTCCAGGCTACGAAGGAAAGAAAGCCGCCGGTCTTGTCCTGTTGATCGCGTAGCAAGACCATGTGTTCAACCACATCGTCCAGATTTTCTTCGGAGCCGATGACGATATTGCAAGATCCGGGCAAGCCTGCTTCATGACAAGCGCCCATCACTTCGCAAAAAAGCGGGCCTGGCAATTTCTTGGGAGAAAGTTTGGCGCGCATACGATCCGAAAGAATTTCCGCACCGGCGCCGGGCACCGAATCGAGTCCGGCCTGCTTGAGTTGGGACAATAATTCAGGGAGAGGCAGTTTTTCTTTTTCCGCCAGGCGATAGAGCTCTATGGGGGAGAAGCCGCGCACATGTACGCCGAAACGGCTCTTCAGCAGATTCAAGGCTTCGAGGTAGTAGGATAGCGGCAATTCCGGATTCACGCCACCCTGAAAGAAAACCTGGTCGGCACCTAGATCTATGGCTTCAATAGTTTTTGCCGCAATAGTCTCAAGATCGAGGGTATAACCCCGTTGGCTACCGACTTCGTCTTTGAAAGAGCAGAAACTGCAATCGATATCACAGTAGTTCGTGTAATTGATGACCCGAAAAGCGGTATAGCTCGCCGAAGCGGGATCGTGTAAGGCATTGCGACGTTGATGGCCAGCGGCGATGATGGATGTCCAATCATCGGAGGAGAGTAGAACGCGCAAATCATCGGCCTCCAGGCGGCGACCGGAAACGGCATGTTGAAGCAAGGCGGTCAGGGACATGATTTATGTCATTGCCTTTGGGGTATGGGCATGTGGCTGGGGCATGGCCTTGGAGTGATACCCGACATGGGAACATGCCGTGCAACCTTCGCTCCAAGCTCCGCTTCCGTCGGAAAAGATTTCACGTTTCCATATTGGCGCTTCATGCTTGAGGCGATCAATAAGGGTTCGCGAGGCGCGATAAGCTTCGTCGCGATGCGCGGCGGAGACAGCAATGACTATGGTTGGCTCTCCCAATTGGCATCGTCCGCTGCGATGCGCCACGGCAATCCTGCGCACGTCGATGGCGGCAGCGGTTTCCGCTATGATTTTACGGATCACCTTGTCGGCCATAGCCGTTTTGACTTCGTATTCCAGCGCGACGACGTCTTGACGTGAATCGGCGGAATTGCGCACGGTACCTTCAAAGATTAAAAGCGCACCTGCGCCAGAGTCGGAGACAAAGTCTCGCAATGGCTGAACATGCAGGGGCAAAGGGGAAATGGCAGTTGGTGAGCCGTCCGTTTCTGGCCAAAATAGTCCAGACAAAGCAGGCTCGGTGTTCAGGGGCATGCCTAAAATTTACTCACCCGGATAAAGCTCTTCCATTTGGGTAAAGGCGCGCTGTTGTTTGAATTTGGTGATTTCGAGATCTCGGCGGTTTTCAGGCAAGTCGAGAAAAAGTTTTTCCTGGTGGGCCTGTTTTTCCTCACTGTCATCGATCAAAAGCAGTTGGCGCAAGAGCAAATAGGCATGATCGCAGACCCTTTTCCCACGAACGCGGCCTTCCACCTTGCCAATCAATTTGGGTGGGGGGAGAGGGCGTTTATCATCCAGGGCTAAGGCCAACTGATGGCCTTGTTTCAGACGCAAGTCCTGTACCCAGGACGAAAGGCGGGACAAGGCTTGGGCATAAGCTCCCGCTTGCTTGGTGTCGATTTGGGTCAGTTGGGGGGGGGCAGCCATGGGGCCGACATTGAGCAGCACCAAGAGGGCTTTGCGCGCCAACCCTTCATCCGGGCCATTCACCAAATGAATCAGTTCTTGGGTTTCGGCCAAGCCTCGGATTTGAATGGAATCGGCCAAATCTTCCAGGCTATTGACGTCGTCCGCTGGAAATGAGTGCAAAATTTCTGCGAGAGTGGGCATGGATTTCTCCGTATGTGAAGACGAAGTGGTCAGGGCTTTTGTCGACGCCTTTGTAGCGGAAGTCGCCTCAACCGACTCGCTTCGCCCAGGCCATGACAAGAGCGTCAAGCCTAGGAAAAGCGCAAGGCGGGTAGGAAGTTCCGGCAAGGACGATGAGTTCGCAAGGCGCATGGTTTTTTCCATCAAAAAATCAGATAACCCGCGCTGGCGGCATTCAACAAGTTATTCGTGCGTTGCTTGGCGTTTTCCAAGCTGGCCGACCACGATTGAAATGCATTCTCATGTCGGTAAGTTAGCCAGCACCGCAACCAAAAAGGGGGTGCCTGGCAATCGGAGAGATTCGTGGTGAAATAAGCGAACCGGGTCGTGGCCGGATTATCGCGCACCCAATTTTTACGATCCGTGCCGCGTACGATGGCGCGAAAATGATCGCGGGAGTCGCAGCCGAAATGGCAAAAGCAACGGCAATTCAATTGGGTCGCTCCCAAATCGAAAGGCGTCGAAAGGGTGTTTTGCCAATCGGCGCGCATGATCAAATTGATTTCGCCACCCGCGCGAAAGCCCCAGTATTGATTGGAGGGCGACACATGATCCGCGGCCACAAAGGCTCGCAAATCGGGTGGCATGGTAAACCGTGAAAGACCGCGCCGGGCATCCAGGTCCCGATCGGCAGTCGGAGGGACGGAATCTTCGACACGCAGGGGATGGCTCGTGTATTGGTGATGGCGAATGTCTCCCAAGTCCACGGCAACAAAGGGATAGCCAAGTCGAAAAATACCGTCGGTGTCTCCAGAGCCGTTTTCCCAGTGCTCTCCATGTTCCTGCGTCGGCGGAGTGGCGGGATCGAAGCAAGTGCCGCGGCCATAACGCGAATGGCCCGCATAAATCACCATGGTGTCGGGAGTTTCCAAAGCATCCTTGAATTGGTTTTTCTGTATCACTTCCTCAAGGGTAAAGTGCACATGCTGTCTATTGTCGGTGAATTCGGCGGTGCCATCGGAATTGCGATGAAAGTCGGCTCCCAAATGGCGGGCTAAATAATCAAATATTTGAAAGCTGGTCTCCGCCGGGCGAACGGCCAAATCCTCATCGCGAAAATCAGCACCGCGACCGATAATGATGCGCCTCTCCTCGAAGCCTAAAAGGTTGAGCGCAGGAACTCCCAAAGCATCGATGCCTGAGCTCAATACGCTGAGTACATCGTTAAACGCCATGGGAATCTCCTCCTGAAGCCGGGGCATTCAAGCCGGTCAATTCCGAAAAAGCCTTTTCCTGGAAAATCCAGTATTTCTTTTTGCCGTAACTGGGATCGACTTCCAAGGAATATTTTCCTTCGGTAAAAACACCCAGGAAAACCAGTTCCATCATGCCTTCTTCCAGGGAGGAATCCTCATGCGGATAGAGTATTTGTTCATAGGTCGGACCTTCCGTGCTGATCAAGCGCACGGTGACCGCATCGCCCTGGGGTACGCTGGCCGGGGTTAATCTCAAAACCAAGGCTGAGCGGCTCATGACAAAGACATGCGCTCCGGAATGGGAAATCGGAAGTGATTCTTCAGCCACAGTCTATCCTCGATGGGGTAACAAAATCTTCGTCATGGCTTACTCAGGAATTTCCATTTTATCGGTTTCACCGGTGGACAGGTTTTTGCCCTCACGGTAGAGGATTTGCCCGGAAATGAAGCGAAGTGTGTCGGTTTGCTGGGCTCCCGCCAATTGGCCGCCACAAGAAAGCGATTGATTTTTTTCAATGAGGATTTGTTGAATTTGATTTTCCCAAGGCGATAATTTCAGGGCCGCCGTGCCTTGTTCGGATGCGTCGCAATAGGGCAAGATAATGAGGTAATAGGCCAACGATTTTGCGGGCGCGTCGCCTTTGGAAACCACTAGCCAATAGATTCTCTGAATGGCATCGCCCAACCCGGATTGAAAGCCCCACCAGGAAATTTTTTCCTTGCCGGGTTTGCCGTCGAATTCCACGTCGCTTTGCGAAAATTCAAGGGCTTGGGTAGAATCTGCGCTGATGGATGCGAAAAGCGAATCCGAGGCTTGCGAGCCCAAGCCCAATGCCACCAATTGGCCAACGATTTCGCGTTGCTGGTCCTCGCCAAGCATTCGCGAATGATTTGAATTGGCGGAAGCGGATGGGGAAGGGGATAGGTCGGAATCGGATGCGTCCACAATGGAATCCTGCTCCGGAATGGCAGCCGAGCTCGGCACGGCATTCGAATCAGGTCGGTCGGTTTGGGCGGTTTCGCTTTTCTTTTGGCAGCCCAAGATTATTAGGCTGGTCAGGGCCAAGGAGATAAACCACCGGAAAACTATCAGCTTGGGATCAGCAATCATCGAAATTCTCTTCGAAAGTGATTTTTTGAATTTGGTTTCCAGGAGCATAAATCATGATTTTCCAGCGATGTTGAAAATATTCCAACTGCGTCGAATCGGGTTGATCGCTGGGATAATAATGAAGATCGCCTTGTGCTTTTGCCGCCTTTCCGAAACGCGCGGTCCATTCC
>JAYUVP010000096.1:0-5094 GCA_043753995.1 Fibrobacterota bacterium | reverse complement strand
CGACAAATTGATTCCGAAGGACAAGCGCTTCTTCGAAATGTTTCAAAAGCAGGCTGAATTGCTCCATAAGGGGGCGCAAGTCCTGCAACAATTCGCTGCAAATCCAGAGACTTTGATCGATGCCTCGCATCGTTTAGAGCGACTGGAACATGAAGCGGACAATTTGACGCATGAAATCTTGATCTTGCTCGACAAGAGCTTCATCACTCCGATTGACCGCGAAGACATTCACATGTTGGCCTTGGGTCTCGACGACTGCATGGACTACATGGAAGCCGTCACCGAGCGCATGGCCGTCTATGAATTGCCCCAAGCCCCCCAGCATTTGAAAAATTTGGTGGATATCATCGTCGCCCAGACCTTAGAGCTGGACAAGGTGATCCCGCTCATCAAGGATTTCAAATACGAGAGCATTATCCCCCATTGCCAAGAATTGAATCGCCTCGAAAATCTGGGTGACAAGGAATTGCGTGATGCCTTGGGCGAGTTGTTCAAGGGTGGCTTCGCGCCGCTGGAAGTGATGAAGTGGAAAGACATTTACGACTTCCTAGAAACCGCCACCGACAGCTTCGAGCATGTCGCCGGCCTTATTGAAGGCATAGTCCTCAAGCATGGCTGAGGCAACTTGGGTTTTAATCGGGGTCGTCGTCCTCGCCCTTGCCTTCGACTATATCAATGGCATGCACGATTCGGCGAATGCCATCGCCACCGTGGTTTCTACGCGAGTGCTTTCGCCCCGCAAGGCCATCATTCTGGCGGGTGTTTTGAATTTCGTCGGCGCCTTTCTTTCGACCGCCGTCGCTAAAACCATTGGCAAGGGCATTGTCGATCCCAAGCTCGTCACCAATGGCATTGTCATCGCTGCCCTGACCGGCGCCATCGTTTGGAATTTGCTGACTTGGTGGTATGGTATTCCCAGCAGTTCCTCGCATGCTCTGATCGGCGGCCTTATCGGATCGGTGATTGCCTTTCACGGCACCTCCGAACTCAATGCCGAAGGCATTTTGAAAATCGTGAAGGCCTTGGTGATTTCTCCCATCGCGGGCATCGTCATCGGATTTTTATTGATGATTGCCATTTATTGGATGTTTCATCGATCGCCAGCAGGCAAGGTCAATTGGTGGTTCAAACATTTGCAAGTCGTCTCCGCTTCTTTCATGGCCGTGAGTCATGGCAGCAATGACGCGCAAAAGGTCATGGGCATTATCACCATGGCCTTATTCGGCACGGGCTATATCAAGGATTTCAGCGTGCCTCGTTGGGTTGTTTTCGCGTGTGCTACGGCCATGGCTGTAGGCACGGCAGCGGGTGGCTGGCGCATTATCAAAACTATGGGCGTGAAAATGATCAAGCTGCAACCCGTGAACGGCTTCGCCGCTGAAACCACGGCTTCGATGATCATCCTCACGTCTTCTCATCTTGGCGTGCCCGTTTCGACGACCCATGTGATTTCCGGATCCATCATGGGCGTGGGTTCAGCCAAGCGCGCGAATGCCGTGCGCTGGGAAGTGGCCGGACAAATGGCCGTCGCCTGGCTTCTGACCATCCCGGCTACGGCCTTGGTCGCCTATCTCGTGGCGCTGTGCTTGCGTTGAAATAAAGCCCTGCCCATCGCGACCGGAATCCCCCATTCCGGATAAACCGCCTCCTCAAAAACCCCCTACTATAAGCTTGTGCGACTTCCGACCGTGCCAAGCTTTCTGCGTTTAGCCTTTTCATCGCGCGTCACCTCGCCGCGGATCCTCTTTCCGTTGAAGCCGGGAAGTACTGGATGCAACGATTGCTGTTTCTTTCGCCGAAAGCCGACATCTCTGAGATGTATGCGAGCGAGGCCATCGAACGCATGTTCGGGGACTTGAAGAAGGAAGCGGATGCACGAGCTGGCAGAACCGGGCGCTGGAAATGACTATGGATCGGCGCCGGAGCAGCAGGTGGATAATGGGTCGGGCTAAAGGCTTAGGCGCCGCATCCGCGATTTTCCTCTGTGATTGCCTCGGTCCGGTTGCAGAAGACAAATCCTACCTTCGCTTCCAAAATCCCGAGTTGACCGCGGAGCTTGACTCCCTACATGTTCTAGGCGCAAACACGATCAAAGGGGCCACCCTCCTCATTCAGCGGTGGCATAAAGGCGAGGTTTTCCCCACCGAGGTGGCCTATCCTCCCGGTTTAGAAGCGGCCTTCACTCTCTTGGTGCGCGGATATTTAGCGGAAACCCTGGTCTATCAGAGCCGCACCATGGTTGCCGGCGGAAAACCTCAAGACCTTGGCCATGGCAGATTCCCACATATCAATTAGCTGTCACAAATATAACAGACAGAACCGAGACCACGGTTTCCAACCGTTTCTACGCGGGCTTGGCAACCGATAAGGAAGCCCTTCTCGATTTGCTTTTGGTTTACAGCGGCGGGGCGGTCAAATTCTTGAACCCAGTGGCGGCCCGGCGCGCGAGCGATCTCCATTATATGGACGATTTCGACTCAACCAAAATCCATGACGTGAAAATCGTAAAGACCTCGACCAAACCCACATTACCCGAAGCCGGTCGGGTAGCCTTCGCGCCAAAGGCCGGAGCCAGAATCAGAGCCATGGTGAATTCACAACCCTCACAGTTCATTGGTGAGTACTCGTAGTGACATTATAATCTGAAAATTCCGCCTCAGAAGTGTTCCCTCCAGGAGAACACTTTTCACATGCGCCACAATTTATTGTGTTTCCAAATTCTGTTTTGCGCCTATATTGCTGGAGCCTGGAACCATCCTTGCGGTTCTCGGCTTGTTATAGTCCGCGCACTTATATCACTAGGATGTAAATATGAAAATCGTTGCCGCTTTCGCGACGTCGTTATGCCTATGGGCCAATGTCGAGGCTGCCGTGCCCGCCGCACCCGTGCTTCAGAATCCAGTGGACAATGCCGTATTGCAACCCGTAACTCTTCCATTGAGTTGGTCCGCTGTAGTCGGTGCAGCTTCCTATCACGTGCAGATTTCCACGGACGCCGACTTTTCTCCACTTTTGAACAACGATTCCGGCATCACCCAAACCTATGGGAATATAGGGCCACTCAGAAATAACACGGCCTACCATTGGCGCGTACGTGCTAAGAATGCCGATGGCGTCGGCGCTTGGGCCGTAGCACGGTTCACAACTTTGCCGGCCGCACCAGCGGCCATCACCTTGGCCTCGCCGACCAACGCCTCGGTCAATGTGGCGCTCAAGCCGACACTTAAATGGCGTAAAAGTTCCGATGCGGATGGCTATACCTTGCAAGTTTCCACCAGGGCGGACTTCAATACTACGGTCGTTTCTAGTGGCTTGCTCCTTGACACGGCTTATGATATCGCAACTGCCTTGGACAATGGCATCACCTATTACTGGCGCGTTTTGGCTCGCAACGAAGGTGGCGCGGGACCCTACTCCGCAGCATGGAGCTTCTCCACCTTGCCGACGGCTCCCGCCATGCCCGCCTTGATGGTGCCAGCCAATGATGCCTCCCAGCAGACCCTTCCCATCGCTTTCTCCTGGCACAAGTCCGACCGTGCCGCGACCTATGGTCTGCAAATTTCCACCTTCAATGATTTCCGTACCTTGGTTTTGGATACGACCCGAGGCGATACCACTTGTTCTTTCGCCAAGCTCAATTATGCGACCACCTATTACTGGCGCGTTCGCGCTTCCAATGCCGGCGGCAACTCGGCATATACCGGAGTGCGCACTTTCTCGACCTTGGAAAAACCCGCCGTGCCCGGGCTCGTATCGCCTGCCGACTTCGCCTTGGATTTGCCCAATCGGGGAATCCAATTGATGTGGCATAAGGTGGCTCGCGGGACCAGGTATCATGTGCAGGTCTCAGCCAGGGCCGATTTCTCAACCTTGGCCACCAATGATACTGGAGCCGACACAACAGCCACACTCGGCACCTTGGCTTATGCCGCCTATTTTTGGCGCGTCGAAGCCATCAATGCGGCGGGAAGCAGTGGCTTTTCACCTGTCTGGCACTTTTCCACCCAAGAGCCGGCTCCCGCCTCCGCACCACAATTGATTTCTCCTGCCCAGGCCGCGACCGGGGTGAGCCTGAATCCAGTTTTGGCTTGGCATAAAGCCACCAATGCAGCGCGCTATCGTATACAGATTTCCACCGCCTCCAACTTTTCCACCTTGGTCGACCGCGATTCAACGAATGCGGATACCACCGTAACTATGGGCCCATTGCAAAGCGAGCTCACCTATTTCTGGCGAGTTCAGGCCGTGAATGCAGGAGGAGAAGGAAATTATTCCGAAGTTCGCAGCTTCACCACCAGGGCGGGATCCGTGGGCACCGTGACCTTGGTTTCTCCAGCGGATAATGCCACCAATATTACGCGCAATCCAACCTTAGTTTGGAAAACGGCTCCGGGGGCCGCACATTATCGCGTGCAGATCTCCAGCACGACTGATTTCGCCGCACGCATATTGGACGATTCTAATGCCATCGATACGACCAAGAATGTGGCGTCGCTCGAAAATGGCAAGGCCTACTACTGGCGGGTGCGCGCCCAGAATAGCGCCGGAGCGGGTGAATACTCGGCGGCCCGCAAATTTACCGTGATTGCCGCCTTGCCTCCCGCACCCATATTGAACAGCCCTGCCGATACGGCCAAAGATTTAAACGTGACGGTGATCTTGAATTGGTTCTCTCTGGCGAATGCAACCGGGTATCGTGTTGAAGTTTCCAAATCTCCAAACTTCGCTACATGGGTGGCCAAAGATTCCGTGGGAAGGGACACGACCTTTACCTTGCGTGAACTCACTGCCGGCGCGACCTACTACTGGCGCGTGCTAGCGAAAAATGCCAGTGGTAACGGCTCCTACTCCGAAATTCGCGCTTTCACCATTAAGGCGGTGGTAGGCATCCTGACATCGAAGGTTTCCGCAGGGGAACGCCTTTCCCTGACGTCAGGCCTTACCGGAACCCTGCTCGAATTCTTCGTCCCCGGAAATGAAAACGTCGCCATCGATTGGATCGATCTCGGAACCGGAAAAATTAATCCCCTGGTCAACCAGGCATTTACCGCCGGCACCTATCAAATCTCCCCCAACCTATCCCCAGCCGCGGGG
>JAYUVP010000095.1:0-7075 GCA_043753995.1 Fibrobacterota bacterium | reverse complement strand
CATTCTGAATTGAACGCTTTGGTATAAAGACTGAAGCGCGCGTACGCATTAGTACGCGATAGCATCCATTGCAAAAATAAAACGAAATTCGCATCCCCTCTCATGGCGTGGCGACCGAATTGGAATGGCATTCGAATATCACGAGGCGGACGGCGAGCTTTGCGTATAGAATACGTCTGGCCTACTTCTCTTCCGTGTCAAAAGCGGAAGCGTCTCGCGCCAAGACACTTCAAGGAGCGTTTATGATTCGCCATCCGTATACAATCGCCTTGGCCCTTCCTCTAATTGCTTCAACCTCTTGGTCCCAAGCTGCGACCAACCTCAAGGACGCGGCCGCAGCCGTGGGTTTGAATATCGGTGTGGCCACCAATAGCTTCAATGTGTCCAATGCAGCTTATGCCACCCAGGCAAAGCAGCATTTCAATATGGCGGTTTGCGAAAACGAAATGAAATTCGAGAGCACCGAGCGAACCATAGGACAATTCAGTTATAGCGGCGGCGATCAAGTCGCCAGTTTCGCTCAAACCAATAGCATGAAAATGCGCGGCCATACCTTTATTTGGCACAGTCAATCGGGGTCGGCGCAAAATACCGGCAATAACCGCGCGGATAAACTGACCATCATGAAACGCCATATCGATTCGGTGGGCGGACATTTCAAAACCAAGATTCATGAATGGGATGTGCTCAATGAAATCACCGCCGATGGTTCGGGCGGCTTGCGCTCGACTTTCTGGAGAACCGCTATCGGTGACGATTATGCGGATTCGGCGTTGACCTTTGCCCGGCGCGTTATCGGCACCAATGGCCATCTTTATTATAACGATTATGGTGGCGATGGCGTGAATACCAAATCCACGTCCATGTTTAACCTCGCCAAAAAATGGCAGGCCGCCAAGGTGCCCCTCGACGGCATCGGCTTGCAATGTCATCTTTCTTCCGGTGTGCGCAAGGATGACATTTCCGCCAATATCAAGCGCTTTGGAGATTTGGGATTGCGTATCTCGCTCACCGAAATCGACATCAAAAACGGAACCGCGGCGGACTGGACCAATTTGATGAATGCTTGCCTAGAAAACTGGAATTGCGTTTCCTTCGTAACTTGGGGACTCAGTGATCAAGCTTCTTGGATTGGCAGCAATTGCGGTTGTTTATTGTTTAGCGGTAGCACGCCCACGCCGAAAAATGACCGTATTCAAGCCCTCATCGATGCCATGGCCAAGGCCGATCCTGCTATTGTCGCGAAGCGCAAAGAATTCACCGCCAAGCTTCCCGGCAATGCCGTGCCCATTGCAATGGAGCGTCGCAATATTCTTCAGTCCAAGGTGAGAGGCATGACTTTGAGCCGTGGCTATCCAATTTTTTCGACGGAAAAGAATTTATCAGTGGATCCCATGGGCCGCCGCAGCCTTTTGCCGGTGGGCTCTCGCTGATTTCAAAACCAGTATCCAAGGTTTTCTACGGCCCCGTTTAGACCTGCGGCCTATATTAGCCATGACGCTTTCTCGGGCTGACTCGGGGAAGGGTTGTAAGGCAATCCAGCTGGGGAGTTGGTTTGCCTTTGAAATTCAGGAGATACGGTGCCAATGCACCGGGAGGGGCTTTTCATGAAACGCGGCATTTCCTGCCTTGCTATCGGCATTGCATTGGCGTCTCAAGCCCATGTCCAAGCTCAAGTCGCAACCGATCCCAAATGGACCCGAGTCGAAATCAATACCCAGTTCTTTGGGGAGAGCGCGGATTTTGCCGACCTCGATAAAGATGGGGACATGGATGTCGTATCGCCTCCTTTTTGGTATGAAGGGCCGGATTGGAAAGTTTCCCACCGATTCCGTTCGGGCAATGCCATTGCGGGCGAATTGGATGCCTATACCGGGCCTTGGCAAACCGAAACCTATGACTTCAATGCCGATGGCTGGGTCGATATCCTCGTCAATATGGGCCCTTGTTGCGGCACCTTGGAATGGAATCAGAATCCCGGAAATCCTAAAACCGCCACGGCCAATTGGACGGCGCGCACCATGATGACGACCAAGGGGAATGAAAGTCCTCATTTGGGAAATGTCACGGGTGACGATAAGCCAGAATATATCGTGATGTCTGGCAACCGCATGGGTGTCGCCGAAGCCAATGCTTCCAACCCCACCGGAGCCTGGACTTTTCGCGCCGTGGGTGAGGTACGTTCGGGAAATGGCAACGGAGCCTATGGAATCAATGCCCATGGCATCGGGGCGGGCGATTTGAATATGGATGGCCGCATTGATTTGATGAGCATGCATGGCTGGTATGAGCAGCCCGCCTCGCTTTCTTCCGAATGGGTGCTGCATGAAGCGCCTCTTTCGTCGAGGCCCTTTACCGGTGAAATGATGGGCGGCGCGCAAATGTATGCCTATGACATGGACGGGGACAAAGACAATGACGTGGTCTGCGCCATTCAAGCCCATGCCTGGGGCTTGCAATGGCTTGAAAACATGGATGGCAAGGGCGGCAGCTGGACGGCCCACAAAATCATGGGGACTTCCGAAGAAGTGGCGACCTATGGCGTGGCCTTCAGCCAGGTGCACAATCTGGATCTTGCCGATATCGACGGTGACGGCATCTTGGATTTGGTGGCGGGAAAACGTTGGGGAACCCATGGCCCGGATCAAGCCAATACGGCGCGCGTGGTTTATTGGTTCGAGGTGAAGCGCTCCGCAACCGGCGTTAAAATCACTCCCCACCTTATTGATGATTATGCAGGCGCGGGAACCCAAATCGTGACTGGCGATCTGAATGGCGATCGCAAGCCCGACGTGCTGGTCGCGGGACGCCGAGGCACCTATGCCTTGCTCAACACGACGACCACCAGCTCCATTCTTTCCTTCCAATCGCCCTATCTCGCGAGTCGCGGCGGCTTATCGGTTTTGCGAATCGACCCCGCTTCCACTGGACGAAATCTCGTGATACGCATACTTCAACCGGGATTCCACCATGCGATTTCACTGCTGAATGCGACGGGCACGGAACGCTATTTCTCGCTTGGCTCACGCCGCGCGGGCGAGATCTTCAACCTCGATGTCGGCTCCCTTCCCAAGGGTAATTATCAAATCCGCGCCATGCGGGACGGGGAAAGCCAGAGCCTCGGCCCACTTTCCATCGTTCGTTGAGCAAAAGGTCGGACGGCTCAAAACCATCACCTTGGGAGAAGCCCATGCTTCGCATTCTCTTGGCCATAACCATGGTCACTTCGTTGTTACCTGGAATTGCGGCGGCGCAATCCTTGACCTATCCCGGCTGCGGTGATTTACAGGCTTCGGAAATTCGTAAGGTGCCGGTCATTTCCGAAGGTGTGACCCGATCCACCAAGTTCCTGATTGCACCCGATGGCCGATTGCTCCTCGCAGGTCAAAGCGGTGAGCTCACTTGGATCGATCCGAAAACAGGATCGACAACCGATGCCGGCAAGGTTGCTGATGTAGGAAGCGGCATTTGGGGGCTCACCGGCCTCACCTTTGATCCCGACTTCAAGAATAATGGTCGCCTTTTCCTCTACTGCACCCGACCTGTGGCGACGGATAGTTCGGTAAGCTCCATTCGGCGCATCACCGTTAAGGAAAACAAAATCGATCCCGGGTCAGTCAAGGTTTTGCTGGAATGGCCGGTGACTCGGACCGGCATTGATCATAGTGGAGGCGGCGTGGCTTTCGATCCCGCTGGCAATCTCTATGTCGGCACTGGCGACAATTCCAATTGGACCTTGGAATATGGCAGCGTCAGCGAAGCCAATATGAAATTGAACTCCTTACGTTCCGCCGCCAATACCAATGATTTGCGCGGCAAAATGATCCGCATCAAGCCCAAGGTCCTTGCCGAATCCGATCCCGCTCCGACCCCGGGAATCGGATCCACCTATGACATTCCCGCAGGCAACCTTTTTCCTGTGGGCACGGCGGGAACTCGTCCTGAGATTTACACCATGGGCCAGCGCAATCCTTTTTCGCTCACCATAGACCCGCTTACGGGTTGGCTTTTCGTTGCCGACATCGGTGCTCAAGCCGCCAATGCTTCTGCAACCAAAGGGCCAGCGGCTAATGATGAATTCAATCTCGTGAAGCAAGCGGGGAATTACGGTTGGCCCATGTTTACGGGACCCAATGTGCCTTATAACAAATACGACTATGTCGCCAATACGACCGGTCCATTATTCGATTCCACAAATCCTGTGAATGATTCCAAATTCAATACCGGCCTACAAAATTTGCCTCTCCCACGGGGTTCGCTCGTGAATTACAGCAAGGACGGAAAAAACATGGTCTGGACCGGCTTTCAAAAGGCGGCCATCGCCTGCATTTCAGGGCCGGTATACCGTTATCAGGATTATGGCGGTTCCGTCGTGAAGCTGCCTCCCCATGTCGATGGAAAATGGATAGTCTCTGATTATGAACAAGGATGGATCAAAGCCATTACCTTCGATGAAAGCGGCACCAAGGCCATTGCCGTTCAGCCTCTCTTTGAAAGCCTCGCTTTTTCCGGCGGCATCATCGACATGAAGCTCGGTCCAGATGGCGCCCTGTATGTGATGGAATTAGGCCGCTCGATAAGCCGCATCGAATACACCGGCACATGCCGTCCTGCCGTCCAATGGGCAAATCATCCTTTTGGAAAGGCGCGCGGCCCCAACCTCAAGTCATTCACTCTCGGTCAGCGCAACTTGACTCTCCCCGCAGGCTCGCGAGGCTATACGCTCTTTAATTTGAAGGGAAGAAAGGTCTGGTCATTCATGCGCAAGGATCCAAAGGCCGCTTACTCCACGGATTTGCCCGAGAATTTGGTGGGCGAGATCTTGCGCATTCGTTGGGAATAACGAGAGCCGGTCTCAAAATTCCTTTTGCTGTCGCCCGGCTCTACGCTACCGAAAAAGCAAAGGCGCCACGTCACGCAAATGATGGCGCCATATCGTCCATTCGTGACGCCCTTCACCCAATTGATAAACATGCTTGATGCCGCGCCGGGTCAGCAGGGAATCGAATGCTGCGTCGCCTGGGCCGGTAATCCAATCGTTCTTGGCGGCCCCGAGCCATAGCAATTTGAAATGTTTATTGGCCGTCACGGAATCGCGGAAGAATTCCGGATATACTTGGTCGACGCGACCATCGGCGGCCGGGCTCATGAGTAGGACCTCGCGAAAAACCTTGGGCCGAGAGAAGGCGATGTGAATGGTTTGGCCTCCTCCCATGGAAAGGCCAGCGATGGCACGTTTCTCGGGTGTCTTGGCCACCTTGAAATCCCGCTCCACCATGGGCATCACGTCTTCGAGCAAATCCCTGGCGAAAAGCGATAAGCCTCCCTTGCCGTCGCCCGAATACATGGCGGGACCGATGGAGGCGCGATTGCCGCTCTGAAAGGCCTGGGCAATGGGCTCGGGCAAGGCTTGCGAGGGGCCCGTCCACCAGCTTTGCGCGGCATGACCGTTGGGCATGACCACCACCATGGGCTTGGCCTTGCCCTCGGCGATAAGGTTGTCAAGAATGAGATTGGCACGTCCAATCAAGGTCCAGCCCGATTCGACGTCGCCTGCGCCATGTAATAGATAGAGTACGGGGTAGTTTTTGCCCTTCTCATAGCCCGGCGGCGTATAAATCCAGGCCGTGCGTGCCAGGCCCATGGTCTTGGAGTGATAAGGCGTGATGCGCACTGAGCCATGCGGTACCGGCTTCGCGTCATAGAATTGCAAACTGTCACCGGGAACTTCGAATACGCTGACCGCGCCGAACATGCCATAGCCGTATTTAGTATTGGGGTTTTTGGCGTCGAGCGAAACGATGCCGTCAATGAGGAAGGAATAGGTGTAAATATCCGGTGCCAGTGGGCCCAGGGTAACGCTCCATGTCCCGAGGCTATCCTTGCGCATGGGGTGGGGCTGGCCGTCCATTTCGCCTTGCAAGGTGACTTGTTTGGCATTAGGGGCGAGGTATCGAAAGGTGGCCATCCTGTCGGCGCTGATTTCGGGTGAGGACCAAGCCAGGGAGAGGCAGAATAAGAATGAAAGTGTGATGATGCGAAAAAGCATGTTTGTTCCTCGGGGATGATCCGGAAAAGTAGTGAATACCTCTATAGGATGTTCCACGCCTCAATCCGAAGCTGGACCTGAACTTCTCCCCGCCCTCCTCGCAAACCGACCGCACCGTTTCAGTGCCCATCCCAGGGATTAGATTATGCGAGTTCGTAATTAACCATGAGGTGGCACTATGCCGGCATTTCAAGGTCAAACGGATCAAGTATTACGGATTCAAGTCACCTCCTATTTGCTCGTGGCCCGCTGGCTTGAGGAGCAGGTTGCCCTGAATGGTGAAGCCGGAGTGGAAATCATCACGGCCTATGTGGGGGAAGGTGCCAAGGTGAATATCACCGTGAAGGATGGCGAAGGCAAAGCCGCCGGAAGCCTGGACGGCAAAGTTTTATCCAATCAATTTCGCGCGCGGTTTCCCATCACCTCAGCACCTGCGGGAGGAAGGCTCACCTTCGAGGCGGAATTACCTGCCCATGGTCTCAAATTGGCGAGCGGTGAATTGCTGATTGGCCCGCCATTGATCATCGACGCCTTGGTTTGGCAAAATCCCAATGGCCAAGGCCTTACTGAAGCCATGACTGGCGATCAGGCCGTTTTGAAGGCCAAAATCAAAGGAAAACATTCGGGTCGCGCCAGGGTGATGATTTGTTGCAGGCAAAAAGAGGACCCCAACCATTCGCCTTCGCCTTCAAATCAAGCCGGGCATTCCCATCACGCCGGGCCGGATTCTGAGCATGGGGCCGGAGTTTATGACTTGCCCATCGCTAATGATGGCGGCCTTGAATTGCACTGCCATTTGAATCACGCCAATCATCCGGCAGGGAGGCGCGATAATATTCTGCGCTTCAAGGTTCTCTGTGACGGCTTTGCCAGCGCCTGGTCCCCCGATTTGCCTTATACTGCGTCCCCTGAATTCAAATACTCGCGCTAGGGGAACCATGGCTGACCGATTATTGCGCACCGAAATCTTGTGGATGAACGGCAAGCGACAAGAGTTCAAGCTTTATTCAAGTCATAATGAACTCG
>JAYUVP010000094.1:0-6917 GCA_043753995.1 Fibrobacterota bacterium | reverse complement strand
GATCATGTCGGTGCATAGGTAAATCGACCTCCCTTTTCCGTCAAAAGCCCACCTCCCCAACCTGTTCCTGGACGGCGTCTACTGCCGACGCAACCTTTTGCTCTTACGTACCTTGGGCGCTACCGAGAGTATTCTCCGCCTGGGCCATGCTTCGCGGGCGTGGGGCTTACATGCGCGATTTACTTTCTGTCACATAATGAGAACAATCAGGTCACTCCCCTGCTTATTCCGGGGGGCTCAGCTACTGGTTCTGAGCCTTCCAAACGCCCCCCAGGCTCGGCCCGCCATTCCCTGCCGCCTTGTCGGCCTCGCCTTCCCCCTCGTCGCCTTCACGACTCGCCGCACCTCCCGCGCCTGGTAGTCTTGGTTCCGCTACCCAAGCCGGTTCCTAGCCCAGTGGAAAAAGCGGAGACGAGCCCCATGGTAGGCATCAGCAAATACATCCCCTGGCATGAAATCTTGCGGCGGTAAGCTGAATTTGATTGCGCTGGGAAAGACCGAGGAAACGATACGGGAAATACTCTCGACAAAGCATTTACCGACGAGCCCACCGAAGGTGGTGAAGACCAGGCCGCCGGAAACCGCCAAAACCCGGGAGCCGCCTATCCGCTCGTGCCAAAAGGCATTCGTAAAAGCGTTGTCAAGGCCTGTCCTCATGGGAGTGTTATGGAGGTCGCAGAAGCCCTGGGTCGCCTCGATCAATTAAAATCAGGGCCCTTCGACAGCAGGTTTTCGAGATCGGCCATCCAATCTCCTCTCCCTGCTTTCAAGGTTTTTCAAAGCGCCCTCTTGCCTGAAATGCAGCAAGCTTGAGTTCGTCTGTACCGAGGACCCAACCTCGTTTCCTCCCCGCTTATCACGCGAATCACGAACCGCATTGGTCGCCAGCCCTGCCTTGACCACGGTCAGAATGCTGTCGGCTTGATTGGAGCCGAGCCTTTGATTGCCGCTGCACAAGTTGCTCTGAAAGACAGTATCGCTCACCGACTTATAAGCGAAAACCAAATAATTCGAATCCAATAAAAAGCTGATTCCGCACGAGGCTGCATCACTCGATGTCCTGACTCGTACGGCCGCGTCGTATACTCCTTTGAGGCCCTCTTTCACTTGAAATACATAGTCAATGGGATCGGCGCTTGAAAACGTGATTTCTCCCGACGGGCCAACCTTGGGTGGGGTCACCGTTTTCTGAATGGCCTTGCCGGTGAAAATGAATGCAGCTCGCTTCGCATAGTCATCCCAATCCCCAATCCATAAACACGAACAGGACCAAGTCTTTTCCACCATCCCAAGACAGCAGGCCATTCCCAACCAGAGTGTGCAGAAATTTCGATGGCTGAATAGTCTTGAAATCATGAAGGTCTCCTGGGTTGCGACGAAATGAAAAGTTTAACCTATTATAACGAAGCAGGGTTTACTTCTACTACCAACTCCAGCCGATATTCAGCCAAGGTTCAAATAAAAAGCAAGCGAGCCACCCATTGTCTTTGGCGCGAAAGCTGCATTGAACGCTAATCAAGTCCCTAGCCTAAACGGTATCCGACCACGGTGCCTAATGCGGCGTTGATTAGGGCCAGATGGAGTGTTGTACTTTCTGATTTGAGTGGAAAAACAAAATAAATGGCCGCGCCTGAAATAAGACCCAAGGCTGAGCTACCCCTTCTTGTCCACCTATGGTTTTCTCGGCTTTCACTTTGTTGGTTTTCTGCCATCCAAATAGGAGTGATGATTGGAAGAAATACCAAGGGCACAGCAATTAAAGAAAAGAGCAAGGTGTTGGAGTTGGCGCTGGAATTTTGGAATCCAGCAGCAGATCCGAGAGCGATTCCAGCGATGCCACCCACAAATCCCACCAGAACGCCACCATAAGACCATGCCGTTTCGCCAGCCCAACCGGGTCCATGTTTACAAAAGAGGATGTCATCCAATGCAAACCATAAATGCTCGGGAGATTGTACGGTCCAAATGGGGACATTCTTAAAGTCAGTGTGCTTGTATGGTCGCCTAGGACCTACCCACGTGCCCGGAAAGGGCAGGGTATCCCACTTTAACATTCGAAAGATTATAGGTCAGGACTGCATTCTGCCAATGGGTCGATTGTTCTCTTGCCAAAACGACTCTTCGCTCAACCTTGAATGCATCGAAAGCGGTTTTTGCCTCGGGGGCCGATTCAAGGCTATCCCGGTTCAAAATGGCTTTCCAGGGAAACACGATAGGCCATCGAATGTGTGCCCTTTTGTGACTTTCGGACTGATTGACAGAGTCCCGAAATAGGCAGGACATTTGCACGCTTTCATCGCCGAGAACCGAAAGTTTGCAATTATCGATGGGGCGCGAGGGCAAAACAACAGGAGCCGACTTCCAGCCTTCGATGGTGGAGTACCGGTAAATTAAGTCGGAGCCATTCCAGTGCCACGCAAAGCCTGAAGCAGTCAATACAAAAGGAGAGGCATTGGAATGATTTGGTTTGGGATCCGGATACGGCCCAGGAATGTTCGAAATTGAGAATTGAGTGTCAACGTGGAAAAGTTTGCTGTTGCTGACAAATAAGACTCCACCCTTCCCATCCGAATTCATTTCGACAACATGCAAATCGGATTCAAGAGACCATTCTTGGCTCAATGCCCAAACGCTGGATTTGGCCGCCGATACAGCAATCAAAAAGGAAAAAAGCAAAAAATCAAAGCCTATTGTCCAATGCTTTTAATCTAAGAGGGGTATAACGGCTGTAAGGCATGATAAACGAAGCGTATTCTTCAGGATTAAATACCCCCCCCTGGCCAGAACTTTTGCGGAGAACTCATGGCTATTGATTTCGAAGTCAATGGCCGGACTCAGCACATCAATTTATACAAACATGATATCGGGAAAAATGAATTTTATTGGAGAGTGGACTGGGTTACGAATTGATAATGACCTAGGCACTAGGGAGGCAATTTCAAAACACGCAACTTACTGCTACTGCCGCCGAGGTTTGCCTTCATCACCAAATAAATTTGGTTGTCCTGCCCGATTCGCATATCCACGATTTGACAATTGGTGTCTGCACTCAGGGTTAACCCATACATGTGTTTCCATTTCGGCGATGTTTCACTGGGGTCGTATTTGAGTAAGCTGGGCCCCAGGGCGAATTTCGGATCCGTCAAGGCCAAGTAATAGGAACCATTGCGATGGCTGACGACGCTCAGCGGATGGGTCCCAATCGAATTGCGGTAGGGGCTTTCTCCAATGGCTTGCCAAGTTCCAGTACTCGGCAGAAGCTTTTCTACCACCGGCTTGTTATTGTCGGATGAATAGGCGCGGAGGATTTCCCCTTGAGCGTTGGTGCTGATAAAAGGAATGGACGAGGTGGGCGCAATTCTTGAAAGGGCGCCAAGTTGAGTCCAAGAGGAAGAAGGAGGAATTAAGCCTGCCAAATAATGCGTGCTATAGTTCGAAGCCGCGGAAATGAGGCGACCCCCCACCGAATCCCAAATCAGTTTACTTGTTGTCGCGGATACCGCAAAATTGGAGAGAGGGGCGAGCAAGGTGGGGATGGTATCTGAGGGAAATTCATAAAGGGAATCCACCGAACTCAAACCGGTAAAAACCAAGGGATTGCCCTGGGGCGGTACAGCGAGCGTGGGATTGCCCCCAGTTCCCAGAGGCAGAGGCAAGTCACCACCCCATTTTATCCAGCCGGTCGAAGCCCTTTTCCTGATTTGAATGCTCGAAGTATCACGAAACACATAAAACACATTTCCCGCTCGGTCATCGGCGAGGTTGGAGTAATAGTGTTCGATCATGGAGGAATCGATAGCAGTCTCCCAGGATTTAAGGGTGGCATTGTAGCGGTAAATTTGCGCCGTACTCAAAGCGTAATGCACATAGGGCTGATTGCCGGAACCTAAGGCGAAATGCATTTCCGTACTCGAATTCATGCTTATGCCCAAGGTGGGCAGGGAATAATCTATGGCCAGTGTTAGGGTGAAGGCATGAGCGGTTTTCGCGGACGCATTGCCAACCGAATCGAGTTCTCTGGCATAAAGCACATGATTGTTTAGGCCCGCATTAAATAGAGGCATGCCTTCTTCAAGCAAGGAGATTTTGGTTGTTTTGGTTTCGAAGTAATTAAAGAAAGTGGTGTCATCGAAAGCTATTTGGAATCTTCCGGAACCCTCCCCTCCCGAGACCAAGGTAAATACCGGAATGAAATCCGTGATTTGACTGGTGACCGTGGGTTTACCTGGGGGGGTGCCATCGATAAGGAATACGACGGAGCCCGGCAATGACCAATTGCCGACAGAATCCTTTTCTTGCACAAATAGGGTATGCAATCCCTCCCTGATCCCTGGCTGCGCTTGCTGGGCGGTTGCCTTCAACGTATCGATATAAATATTGCTCAGGCTGTCCAGGCTAAGACGATAAATACCGGCTTCATTCGGTGATGCCGGTGTCCAAGTCCAAACCGGCTTGGTGTTAAAATCCACTATGCCGGATGTGGCAATCAATTTGACCGTGGGAGGATTCGGAGGAGTCGTGTCAAGAATCACGTGTATGGTGTCGAAGAATTCACGTTGCAAATCGTCGGTGGCGGAGCGAATGACGACATTCCATCCGTTTTTCAGAGTTTCGAGAGTGTCTACTTTTTGTTCGACATTATTGACTGACCAGCGCACGCGCAATTTTGGAGTATTGACCTTGGCATTGTTCGCCGGGCTGGTGATATTCACGGATAAACCATCAATTACTCTTAAACCCTGAAGGTAAATACGGGAATTTCCATCGGCATCGACGATACGAAAGCGAATCACGATGTCATCCACCGTCGTATAAGTCTTGACGACGGGCCGCACGCTGGTGGCGCTTCCATCCCAAACCGAGTCGCCGTTCAAATCCCACTGAAACATGACGACTTCTCCGAGAATTTTCGTGACAGTCGGAGAAAAAGTCGCGGTCATGCCCTTGGCGATCACGGTATCCTTGCCGACATTCAAAATGGGGATGTCTTTAAGCACCTGAATTTGAATCGAATCTCGCTTGGTACTGTCAATAGAGCTGATCGCTATGGCATTGACGGTGCCGTTCTTGACGGCGCTGACGAGTCCTTTGCCGGCTATGGTGATAACTCCACTGGGTTCCAATCGCCATATTACTTTCGGATCTAAACCATCAGGCTTACTGGCAACAAGCACGGTCGTCGTGTCTCCCACACGCAAGTTCAGCGTGTGCGGATTCAATTGCAGGCTGGTGAGTCGGCGGGTGGTGTCGATTTTCGGAAGCGTATCGATTTTCGGTGTGGAATCGACTTTGGGCAATGTGTCGATTCGGGGTAGGGTGTCGGTTTTTTTCGTGGTATCGATGGGTTTAACCGGTACGAATGGAATGACGATGGTGGAGCTAACGATTTCGCTTTTAGCGCCATCGTATTGGAATTGCTTAGTGAAAACAATTTTATGCTGGTTGTAACCAATGATGTCGATATTAATCTGACCGCCATCATAGCCGGGAACGGGTAAAGATTTCAACTGGTTTTGATTCGTGAATTTTTGAAGAGGAATTCGGGCAAGCAAATTTCCACCCAAAGACTTGATTTCGACGGTGACCGAGTCGTATTGGCTTAAGTCTTCTTTGACTTGCAAAGTCAAAGTACGTTGCACTTCATTTTCGGTTTGGCAGGAGACGAAAGCGCCGAAAACGACGATGAAGGCGGCAATCCACAGCAACCGGGCTTTATGATAAAGGCGAGATTTCATTCTTCCGTCAGCAAATATTCGCGAGTGGTGATTTTCTTTTCAGGCGTAGAATAGACAAAATATCCCGTAGCGGCAGCCCCAGCGACAACAGCCGTGCCGGCTATCCACCACCAAGCATGGCTCGAGGATGGCTTTTGAGAGGCAGCCGGGATTGGGCGAGGGATGGGCTTCCGAGCTTCAACTGCCGACGGTGTGGCCATCGTAGGGACGATAGGCTCTGGCTTGGGAGACGGTGTTTCGCTGGTGATTGTTTCAGGGTGGGCGGCGCGATACTCGGCCAAGACCTCATTAAAAATCTCTTTGATTTTTTTGCTGGTATATAAATCGAGAATATTTTCATTTGGCCGAATCTCAATAAACTGATTCAAGTAATATCGGCCGCGTTCTTCGGTCGCGGGATTGGCGCAGTAAATGACGCCTAAATACTTGTTGGCAAAAGCGATTTCTCGTGAGTCCAATTTTTGGGGACTGCGCAAAAGCCTCTCCAATTGAGCGGTGCAATTTTCAAATTCCCCATCGCGATAAAGTTGTTTGATGCGCAATGAATCCAAAGTCCCGCCCCAACTGACCTGGGCCAGAAAAAGTCCTATCCCAAGGATGAAGGCAAAATGCACGAATTTTCCAATAAATCGGGACAAGCTAACTCCGGTTGGCTGATGAGGCGTTAGGAATATAATTCGCGAATTTTCGCGTAATCCCATTCTTCTGCCTTGTCACGCCATTCCACTGCTTTTTCCGGGGGGCTCAGCCACTCGTTCTGGGCCTTCCAAACGCCCCCCCGGCTCGGCCCGCCTTGCTGGCCTAAGCCGGGAAAGTATTGGAACTCCATGAAAAATGATGTTGCTTGCAATATGCTAATGGCATATATCCTAAGGGGAAAAGCGGATCAGGGCGGGTGGATACCCGAATGGAATGCCCTGCGAGTGGTTGGGCGGAGTGGGTCGAGAACTTTTGGGGGCAGAATTTTTCTCTGGCACTAAAGCGTGAGATTCTTACGCTACGAGAGGGTGGGAGCTTACAGCAGGCTTCCAATAGTCGGTGGCGTAAGCTGGTCATTCCGAAGCCAGGCGCAGAGGCAGAAAACACTGCGCTGGAAAATGCCGATGGTAACGTAATTGTTACAAAGAAGCCCAAAGCGGTTATTAGAGCCGGTCTCAAAACTCCTTTTGCAGTCGCCCGGCT
>JAYUVP010000093.1:0-40181 GCA_043753995.1 Fibrobacterota bacterium | reverse complement strand
TTCTTGGATGGTAAAATCAGGCCGGCTCCTCAGGGGCCGGCCTTTTTTTGTGCAATTAAAGCCGATACGATTTGACGTTTAGTATTTGAAGAGTTTTTTGTTTTGTTGGTTTTTTGCCTGCTTAGTGCCGTGAAATTGACTTTTTAATGGCTATTTGATTGCCGCCTGCGGTTCGACCAGCCAGTAGGATTTCTATGGGCTAGGAGCTTTGGAAAGAAATCCAAGGCCTTGATCCAAAACGAGAAGTGGTCAACCGTGACATTTTGTAAAGAGCATTCTCAGGGTACCGCCAATCAAAGCGGCTTCATTCTGATTTTCTCCTTGCTTATGGTTCTCGCCATCACCGCCATCGGCACCGCCATGCTGGTGAGTGCGCGCATGAATAAGTCGGGCGGATTGAATAACAAGAACCAGTTGCAGAGCTTTTATGCTTCAGACGGCATGGTCACCTTGATTTCGCAGGAAATTCTTGACGGGCGGGATTCGCTTTACATGGTCAATCTCGGCGGGAAAATCACGGGTAAGGTCTGGAAGCCCTATGCCGGCCCTTATGACGCCGTGGGAATGAAGTCCTACGCCGAGGCTCATTCGTCACCGAGCACTATCGATTCATCTGATTTCTTAGGCAGCAATTGGAAGACAGATGATTATCTGGTGCAATGGCGAGGTTATGTCTTGCCTCCGGTTTCGGGAAATTTCAAATTCTTTATCCGTGCCGACGATTGTGCTGCGCTGTATTTGTCCACTGACGAAAAACCAGAAAATCTTTCGAAAGAACCGATTTGCCAATTGACGACTTGGACCTACAGTTGGCCCACATCGGGTAGCGGAGTTTCAACGCCTCAATACCTGGAGCCAGGCAAGCGCTACTATTTCGAATTTTATCACGCGCAGAAAAATGGAAGGGATCATGGCGATGTGGGCTGGGAAGGCCCAGATTGGATCATGCAAAAGCCTATCCTTAAAGACAATATTGCGGCATTTGACAGCAAGCCGGCCTTTGAAGGATCGGCGAATCTTGGGCGCCGCTCGGTGAAATATTCGGTCACGCGCGCAGGCGAAAGAATTTACGGTGTTTCAGCCGAGGCCTTCCGGGTATTGGGACAGGACTCCAGCTATCGTCAGCGCATGAGCCGGTTAATTTCATTAAAGTCCGTCAATATTGCGCCACCGGAAAAACTCAGCCTGCCTGTCATCTATTATGATTTTCATTCCGACGGCCGAAATCCTGAATTTCAAAACGGTGGGGGGAGATTTACACCTCCCGGCAATTTAGCCTTGGCGGGCATGGTGAATTCCACCCTCACCTATTATACCGCCACCGATGCCGCCTACTTTGGCCTCGCGAAAATCGGTAAACCGACGCCATCCAGCACGCCTTGGGGCAATTGCGGCGTCAACCGTTGGTTCATGGATAATGATCCATCCATCACCAAGGTCCCTCGCTATTCCGGTAACGATCCCACGGATTGCTCCCTCATCGACCTTAGCCCCAATAACCGCTATGAAAACATGAAGTTCAAAGATTCGCTGACTTTTACTCGCGACCCCTCCCTAGGTCAAAACACCTATGTCTTTTCACGGCAGGGGGGGGCGGAGCCGCAATTTTTTCCTCTTGATGGACGTGGCTTCGGCAATGAAGGCTATTGGCGCAACTTCTCCTTTTGCATGGAAATGCACAGTACCTTCGTGATGTCCAGCGGCTTGACTTTCAGCTTTAATGGCGATGACGATTTATGGGTTTATATCAATAATCAGTTGGTGATGGATTTGGGCGCAACGCACCAGCCCGCATCAGCGTCGATACGCTTGGATGATCTCCCTCTCAAATACGGCGAGAAATATTCCTTCGATCTTTTTTATTGCGAGCGGCACACCCACCTCTCCACCATACGCATCGAGACCAATTTGCCCATTCAAAAGCAATCGTCTACTCCGCAAGCCTCGTGGAAGCGAGAAAGCTTTTTGAACTGAATGACCATGGAAATGCGCCAAGTCAAACGACGGGAACAAGCGGGCTTCAGCATGGTGCAGCTTGTTATTGCGCTTTTTTTGGTCTCTATCCTGGGAGCCTTGGCTAAGCCCGCAAGCAAGGCGATAGCGGACGTTTATAAGCAAAGAGCGGCAGTTTCGAATGTGAAACAGACCTTGATCTCCGCCAGGATGCGGAGCATGGCCAACCCCTCGATTCATTGCGGCGTTTATTTCAAAGTCGATAGCCTAAGCAGCCAGGCACGCAGGTTCGAGGACCATGGCAATCCCACGGCTTATAGCTATGACAGTACGGTCGACAAATCTTATGGCCAGCCTGTGGTTTTGCCCCGTAGCGCAAAGATTTTTATTCCCCAGGGCTTCTCCAATGTGGTGATTTTCCGCGGTGACGGCTCCTCCTGGAATAGCAGTAAAATCGTGGTGACTACCGGTAGCCGGAAGGATACGGTGAGCATTTTGGCTTCGACTGGGAGAATCAAGGTGTCGAAATGAATTCTCAGCGCGGCTGGTCCCTATTGGAAACCCTTTTGGCCGTGGTCATGGTCGGCTTGGGTCTAATGGTTTGGTCCCGAATGCAGGGAGCGTCCTGGGGCCAAAGCCGCACCAATTCCAATCTGCTCAAGGCGGGACAAGCCATCGAGAGCGACATCGAAGCCATGCGTGTCGCCATCGGGCAAGACACGGCCTCCAGCAAATGGCCACCTAAGGACACCAGCTATATCGTCAGTGATCTGAAATTCTCACGAAAGATTTCAAAGGCCTCATCCCCCAAAGACGGCAAAACCTTGGACAATGTGGCCAAGGTCGACATCGTGGTGTCCTGGGGCAAGACGGCACTCGACTCCGTCATCATCTCCACCTATGTCTCCAAGAAATTCTGAGCGCGGCCTAACCCTCATTGAAGTCACCATTGGCTTGGTGATTTCCGGCATTTTGCTGGGCTCCTTGGTACGCCTATTTCGCGATTCGCATCGTTCTTTTGACTTGCAAGAACAATTGGCAGACCGCAACCAAACCTTGCTTTATGTTGCCAAGCGCCTCGGCGATCGACTGATGGAAGCAGGGACCTATTTGCCGGATTCCACATGGACCGTCATCAGCTCTTTAGGCCAAAAGGATACCGTCATCAAGCTCTCGATTAATCCCCTCGGAGGCATTCAACAATGCGACACGACCCGCACCCTTGTCACGCGCCTACCTGTCGACGAATCCAAGGCTTTTTCGGGATCGTCGAAATTATTGCTCGTTTATGCGAACAAAACCAAAACCCCGGAAATACTCTCCATTGATACGACCTTTAATGAGCAGGACTATAAGAGGGGTCTCAAAGACATGCCGAATAGTCCTGACACCTTGCTATTAACTAAGGCTAAATCTTTTGCGATGGGAGACATGATTTATTCCTTTGACGAGGAAATCTATCGGCTAAATAAAGGCAATCTCCTCCTCGGCTCTGAAGTCCTCGCCGAAGGCATTGACAGCATCCAAATTGGGACTTTAGACCGCGATGGTAAGTCGACTAACTCCTGGACAGCCATTCGATCGGTAACCTTGCAGGTCATGGCTCGTACTGCTTTGGCGCAACCCGGTTTACCTGATAGCGGGTACCGGCGAGCATCCCATTCCCTGAAATTGCGCCTACGAAACCGTTTTTAGGGCGCAACGCCCCAAACTCCACTAAGCCCCGACCTTTTCAGGGGCAAAAAGGGGCGCTTTTCCTATTTGCTAAGTCCTTTGTTTCTGGCTCTAACTCTAGGGCAGATAGTAGAATAGGCTTGTGTGGAGACTTTTGGGAAAGCGAAAGGGCCGGTCAAAACGGCAAAGAGAAGGCGGCTTTACCGCGGCAGAGATTTTCATTGCCGTCGTCATTATTGGCTTTCTCGCCGCATTAACGGTCAAACCCTTAAATGCATGGATGCAGCGACTCAACGCCAAAAAGGCGGGTGACGGTCTCAAGCATTATTTGCTCATGGCGCGTTCACGCGCCATTGCCAATCCGGCACGGCATTGTGGCGTCGTTTTTAAACTGCATGCGGCGAGCTCAACTCTCGACGATTCGGTGATCGCTTTTTTTGATAAAGTCCCCAATAACAATGTTTATGATAAAGGCGTCGACTCGCTTTATTCCAAGCCTTATGTCCTCAAAAAAAAAGAGAAGCTGTCGGCCGCGATACTCTCTCCCTATCCCAGCGTCATTGTCTTTCGTGGCGACGGTTCGGCCAATGCCAGCCTTCAAGTGGTTCTGACTTTGAAAAGCATCCAATCGACACTCGATGTATTGGCCAGCACCGGTAGAGTAAAGGTGGTGATGAAATGAAAAAGCAAAATGGCGGAACCTTGATTGAGGTCGCCGCAGCCATCATTATCGTCGGCGTGGGTATTGCCCTCTTCATGAAGGTTCAAGGCGGATCCAGAGGCAATAGTGCCACGAATTCGCGCATTCTCATTGCGGGTAAAATGATTGAAAAATACTTGGAAGACACACGCATCGCCATTGCCAAGGACTCCGCAAAATTTCCGCCGCTTGGCCAAACCATTTATGGTCCCGCCCCCGACAATATCGACTTGGTGGTCACGGTTGCCAATGCTCTTTCTCCCCAGGACGGCGCCATAGTGGCCGATGTCAAGCGGGTAGACATTAAAGCCAAATGGACAACTCCCCGCAAAGACTCCTTGTTGGTCACCACCTATGTGTCCAAACGATTTTAACCCAATGAATAAAAGGGGGAGAGCCGGCTTCACCTTGCTTGAAGTCAGCATCGCCATTGCCTTGAGCCTTGGCGTGGGGCTCATCGCCCATCGCTTTTATCGGGATTCTTTTCATGCCTATAGCATGCAAGAACAAATCGAAGAAAGAAATCAAAACGCGAATTTCACGGTCAGCAAATTGGTTGAAGTCATGCAGCAGGTCGGCGCAGGATTACCCGATACCGGCTGGACGACTTTGACCTACTCAAGTGGCATACTGAAGGTAGGCAGCAATCCTACGGGAGTGGAACAATTCGTGGGAAATAATCCTGCTTCGATGAAATATATCCGAGTCGATGATGCGTCTCGATTTAAAAGCTCAACAAGCCCCATGCTGACGCCGACCCATGTCTTGGTGAAATATGCGAGCGGCGCGACGACGTTGAAATTCCAAATTGATACGAATTTCAACGATTCCAGTTTTATCAAAGGCCTTAAGAACAATGCCGCCGGCTATGATAGCCTGCGCCTCACCGCCAATGTCGATCTCGGCGTCGGCGATTTGGTTTACGGTTATCGCGAAGACCACTATCTCCTTACAGGGGACAGCCTGGTGGTTCGTCCGAATGGCAGCTTGGCGAGCCAAATGGTACTGGCGGAGAACATCGACTCGCTCGGCTTCACATTCAGAAACAGTAGCGGCAGCGCCACCACGATTTGGAAAACCATGCGCTCGGTGAGCGTATCGGTGCGCGCTAGAACCTCAAAAATCGATCGTCATCTTAAGCCGCCGGGATATCGCAAAATAACCCTGCCGATGAATGTGATATTACGGAATAAAGTTTGAATTCGAGGTCATGATGAAAACATTTTACTCTGCTTCATTCAAACAGCAAAAAGGCTATGTGCTTGCCTTCACCATTATCCTCATCATGGGGGTGACGGCCATTTCCCTGGGGATTCTTTTTAACTCGAAAACCGGAAAAATGTCGGCTTCGAATTACAAGAACAAGCTTCAGAACTTTCTCGCCGCCGATGGCATGGTCACCTTGCTCACCCAGGAAATCATCAATGGCAATGGCGCCAAATACATCGATATGACGCGCAATGGGAAGATTAACGGACATGTTTGGATTGGACTCGCCGGTAATGAAGTCAAGCAAATCACGGACATCATGAAAATAAAGCCCAATCCAGATCTCAAGGTTACCTCAAACTATTTGGGCAAACAGGTGATTGCCGATAATTATGGCACCAAGTGGTTCGGCTATCTCATACCTCCCTTTACAGGCAATTACACTTTTTTCGCACGATCGGACGATGCCTCAGAATTCCATTTAAGCTCGGATACCACGTCCAAAAACCTGACGCTGGTATGCTATCAGCCGACCTGGGTCTACGATTGGCCGACCAGCGGATCGGGCGTTTCGGCACCACAGGCCTTGGTCGCAGGGAAGCGATACTATTTCGAATTCTTCCAGAAGCAAGGCAATGGTTTCGCGACCGGCCAAATGGGTTGGGATGGCCCAAACCTATTCAGCGAAAGGCCCATCACGGGACGGTATCTGAGCGAATACACCAGCGATCTGGATTGGGACAGCGTTTTCAATGTGGGCGGACTGCCGGTACGCTATCGGGTTCTGGGCAATGGGGCGGATATGTTCAATATCAATGTCGAGGCCATCACCACCAAGATTGGCAATAGCAAGGACACGGTGTTTCGCACTCCTTTGAATCAAAATATTTCTCTCATGGCCAAGGCTTCCGCCCCTCCCAAGCAGTTGAGCTTGAGGGTCATCTATTATGACTATCTCTCCGGCGGCAGCAATCCTGAATTCAATCGGCCCGTGGACCTCGGGGTTTTCCAGGGCATGGTGAAGCCAACCCTTACCGATTCCACCACCACCGATGCCGGCTATTTTGGACGGAAATATATCGGTAAGCCAACACGCACCGGCACCTATTTCAATAACCGGTCCTGCGGCCTCAATATGTGGTTTAAGGACTGGGTGGTGACAAAAAACGTCTATCGCTATGGCCCTGGGGATAATTGCAGCAATACCACATTCAATGCGGTGGGGAATTCATGGCTCAATGTGAAGCGCTACGATTCCCTAACCTTTACCCTCAATGCCAGTCAAGGCAAGAACGCCTATGTCTTCAGCCAAATGGGTAATTACAATACTGGTAATGCCGTGACGAGTTTTCGTGGCGATACTTCCGAATTTTTCCCCTTGGATGGTTTCGGCAGGGATCCTGCTTTTTCAGCACATAATTATGGTTTCTGTATGGAAATGCATACGACTTTCACTCATCAAAGTGGTTTGATTTTTGAATTCACCGGTGACGACGATGCCTGGGTCTATATCGACAACAAGCTCGTCATCGATATGGGAGGAGTTCATCCCGCGTCCAATTCCATACTTGTGCTCGATAATTTGACTTTAGAATACGGTAAGACTTATAACTTTGATTTTTTCCAATGCGAAAGACAAATGATGAATTCGAGTAGTCGCATTGTCACCAATATCAAGATGAAACCCAGCTTAGGCAAACCCGTGGCGAATTGGCGCCGCGACTATGGTTCCATGGATTAAGAGTTCCGGAGCACCTCGCTCTTGAATACTGCTCACTTGTGCAGTATATTATGGCTTTCCTCCTTCCTTGAAAGGAAAGCCCATGATTGCCCAGGCCCCCAAGACCCAACTGCCCGCCTTTCTTCGCTCTTCACGGCTGGGTGCCGTCACCTTGCCAGCACCCGCTCGACTTGACCCAGCCCTAGTAGGCCAGGAGCCCGAGCTCGATCGCCATGCCGCCCGCATTCTGCTTCGGGGTTTGGGTGAAAATCTGGGCATGACTTCCCTCAGACTTTCCGAAGAAGACGGAAATTCCGCTAGCGATGCCGATTTCGGCGATGAAGCCTTAGCTGCCTGCCTGCGCCAATGCGATGTCGTCTGGATGAATGGGCATGAGCCGGTGGCCGCCTTCGCCATTGAAACCGGCGATGGTCTTCAATCCGGTCCGCGTAACTTCGGCGATTTATTGGCGCTTTTTCCCAAGTGGAAGGGCGCGCTCTATCTCGTTTCCATGCCAGAAATTCAAGCCGATTTGGTCGCCGAAATGCATAGGCCACTTTATCGGCTTTTGAAAAAATCCTTGCCTGAAATCGTACGCCTTTTGGCTTGGCCACGTTTGCAAGCCGAGGTTTTGGAATTGGGCGACAAGGTGCGCTATCTCAAACCCGAATTTTTGGAAGGTATTTCCGAATTGACTCCGCTCCAACCGGAATAGCTTAGGGTATTAGCGTTTTGGAGCCCATTCGGCCGGCTGAAAAGGAAATACCCTGGGGCAGATCGGATCTGAAATACCGCCTCAATAGGATTGCAATAATCTGGGGCTAGGTTGCTCGAAAAATGGGCCTCTCATCGGCATTTCTGCCCCGGGGTTGCTCGATTCGGAGAAACAACCATGCTTTGCAAATACTCCCCCGGATTTTTTCCGGCATGCCTATTCGCCTTGGGCGCAGCCCAAGCGGCCCCGACCCTGCTTGCCATTGGAACCATTAGCGGTAGTTCCGATTTATCTGGATTGACGGGCACGTTGGAAAATGGCTCCGCCGCCAATATTTTAGGCGGCATCGGCTCGGGTTTGGCTTGGGCAGGTGGCAATACTTTCTTAGCTGTGCCCGACCGCGGCCCCAATGCCACGGCATATACCGGCGGGAGCGTGGTGGACAATACCACCTCCTATATCTCGCGCTTTCACACTCTTGACTTGAACCTGGTTGCCAGCACCTCCGGAGGCCTGCCTTATAGCCTCGGGGCTTCGCTCACGGGCACCACCTTGCTCTATAGCAATACAGAATTGAACTACGGCAGCACCGCCGGCCTAGCCGAGGGTGGGCCGTCAAACAATAGCGCCGGAGTGAACTATTTCACCGGCCGTTCCGATGGCTTTGCAGCAGGCCAATCGGACAACTCCGACAATGCCCGCCTCGATCCCGAAGCCATTCGCGTCTCGAATGACGGCCTAAGCGTTTTCATCAGCGATGAATATGGTCCTTATGTTTATCAATTCGACCGCGCCACCGGCAAACGCATCAAGACTTTCACCTTGCCGGATCACTTCGCCGTCGATCATTTGAGCTCGCTTGGCGCGGCGGAGATTTCCGGCAATACGACTGGGCGGGTCGCCAATAAAGGCATGGAAGGCCTGGCCATCACCCCCGATGGGAAGACCTTGGTCGGCTTTATGCAAAGCCCCTTGATTCAAGATGGCGGGGATGGGGGTCGCGCGAATCGCATTGTCACCATCGACATCGCTACTGGCCAAACCAAGGAATACGCTTATGACAATTTGATTGGGACCAAGGCTTATAATAGCAGCGAAATCATCGCTTTGAACGACCATCAATTCATGGTGCTGGAGCGCGACGGCAAGGGACTCGGAGATGGCAGCAAGGCTGTGGTCAAACAGATTTTCGCCGTCGACATCGCCGGCGCTCAAGACGTCAGCGGTTTGTCGGGTCAAGCAGCGCTTTTAGCGCAGGCACCCAGCAAGTCTCTCTTTCTCGACATTGCCTCGGCCTTGAAAACCTTCGGCATACCCGATATCCAGATTCCTGCCAAGATCGAAGGTCTGGCCTTCGGTCAGGACATCACCGATAATGGCACCCTCTATCACACCCTATACATTTCGAATGACAATGATTTCGTGTCGGGCATCGCAGGCGAAAACAAGTTTTATGTCTTCGGCTTCAGCGACTCCGATTTAAATGCGGCGTCCTTGGCCTATGTCGCTCAAAACTTCCATGCCGTCCCCGAGCCTTCGACGCTGGGCCTCATCGGCCTCAATGTGGGCTTGCTGCTTTTGGTAGCTCATCGTCGCAATCGTTCGAAAAAAATTAAGAGCTAGCCTAGGTGCTTTTGCAATAACTCCAGCAGGGCGGCCCTTCGGAAGGGCTTGCCTATGCTGCCTGCGATACCGAATTTTTCCGGCTCGGCCATCACGGGATCGTCGCCATAACCGCTGGAGACGAAAATGGGGATATCGGAACTGATTTTGCGTATTTCCACCATGGCCTCGCGCCCGCCCATGCCACCGGGCACGGTCAGATCAAGCATAATGGCAGATATTCCCTGTAAACCTTGGGGTGTTTGCTTCAAATAATCGATCACCGCCTTGCCTTCGGCGAAGGTTATGACTTCGAAGCCGACCATGCGCAGCATTTCACCAAGGGTTTCGCGAATCACCGCTTCGTCGTCCATAAGAAGGAAGCGGCCCCTGCCTTTCACTTCCCGAAGAGCAGGCTTGGACTCGGTGGCCGGGACATTGGGAGACGTTGGCAAGTAAACGTGAAAAACCGTGCCCTTCCCAGACTCCGATTCGACTTCGATATTGCCGTCATGCTGATTCAAAATCGAATAACAGGTCGCCAAGCCCAGGCCGCTACCCTTTTGCTTGGTGGTGAAGAAGGGATCGAAAATCCGAGAAATAATCTCTGGAGGAATACCGATACCCGTATCACTAAAAGAAATTCGAACGTACTCGCCTTCAGGCAAGCCGTCCACCTGATTCGTCTTCAAGCGCATATTTTCCGCCCTCACTAATAAGACGCCTCCATTCGGCATGGCTTGCTGGGCATTGATGGCGAGATTGTCGAAGACTTGGCCGATTTGATTGCGATCGAAATCACAGGGTCTCAGATTGGGAGCCACCTCGAATCGGCTGGTGACGGAAGATCCGCTGAGCACGAAATTCACCGTCTCCTCGACGAAGGGAAACAAAGCCTGGGTTTGCCGGATGGGCACGCCACCCTTGGCAAAGGTCAGCAATTGATGGGTTAACCCACGAGCACGTTCGATGGTCGCCATGGCCTTGGCCAAATAGGCCGAAAGGGTTTCCTCCTTGCATTTTGCATGGGCGATATCGATGTAGCCGAAAATGCCGCTCAGTAAATTATTGAAATCATGGGCAATGCCGCCCGCCAAAATCCCCAGGGATTCCAGCTTCTGAGTGCGCTGCGCCGCTACGATGAGCTTTTGCTTTTCGGTCATATCGCGAAACACCAGGACGACGCCCAGGGTTTTGCCTTCGGCGCTGCGAATGGGCGCGCCGCTGTCGGCAATGACACGCTCCGTGCCGTCACGGGAAATAAGCAAGGTGTGATTCGCCAACTCGATGGTATCGCCGGTAGCGAAAACCTTATCGACGGGGTTTTCGCAAGGCAGGCGTGAAATTTCATGCACGATTTGAAAAACCTGATTCAAGGGGAGGCCCATGGCCTCATGCTGCGGCCAGCCAGTCAAATTTTCCGCGACCGTATTCATAATCATCACACACCCAGCGGTGTCCGTGGCGATGACGCCGTCGCCGATGCTCTGCAAGGTCACTGCTAGTCTTTCTTTTTCGGCGGCAATAGCCTCCTCGGCCTGCTTTCGCGCGGTAATATTTCGAATGTTCACCAGGCGCATGGGACGGCCCTGGTAGGTGATTTCACGTGCCTGGGTTTCCGCCAGGAATTGGGACCCGTCTTTGCGAATGCACCAGACTTCGGACGGCCCTGTGGTGCGTGCCCTCAAGCGCTCGCGAATGAGTTCTCTCGATTGCGGCGCAACCACGAGCTCCAGGCCTTTTTTTCCGATGATTTCCTCTTTGGAATCATAGCGGAGCAGTTCAAGCAAGGTGCGATTGAGATCGACAATGACGTCATTTTCGTGAATAAAGATGGACTCAAAACCCATGTCGGCGAGGTTTCGATAACGCTCCTCGCTGGCCCGCAATTCGAGCTCAACCTGCCGCCTCGCTGTTATAGATTCCGTCAGCATGAGAATACCCCCGATTTCGCCCGAGGGCAAAAACCAAGGCCTCACGTCCCAGCGCAGCCATTCCTGGTTGCCGCCAGCGCCGACAAAGGTGTCTTCCTCTTTTTTAAGGGACTCCCCAGCCAGGCAGCGCGAATGGATGCTTTTCCAAAATTCATTTTCCCGAATCGAGGGAAAAACATCGTAATGGTGACGCCCAATCAGATTTTGTTTTCCCAAGCCATAATCTTCAAGCCATCGATCGCTATAGGCCAGATAGCGCAAGCCCGAATCGAACATGGCAATAGCCGTGGGCGCATTGGTAATGAAAACGCGCAATTGGGCGGCGCTGATGCGCACCTCTTCTTCGGCCTTTTTTCTTTCGGTGATGTCATAGCCAAATCCCTGCGTGCCAAGCAGTCGACCCGAATCGGTAAAAACCCGTTTGCCGCTGAAGAGAATGTGACGCGGAGTGCCATCCTTGTGTAAGAGAATGGTTTCATATTGATGGAAGGACGGCTGATTCATGATTTCAGCCATGCGCGATAAATCACGCTGTCTCGTCTCAAATGGCTGAAAGTCGAAAAAGAAATGGCCAATCATTTCGGCGAGCGGATAACCAAAATTTTTCTCCCAGGCCGGGTTCAAATAGAGATAGCGTCCCTCGGTGTCGATTTGAAAAAAAAGCTCTTGGGAAGATTCCACCAATTCACGGAAAAGGCGATCGGATCCACCGCTGAAACCGGCTGTATTTTCAGTCATATATGTCATGGGTATGCAATAATTAGGATATTATGACCTTTTTTTGACATTTATGCTTTTGCTACCTTACGCCCGCACTTGAATAGCGGTTTTACATCACGAGGAGTAGGGAATGACGATTGGGAAACAGTGGGCGATAACGGCCTTGGTTGGTATGGCATTCATCGGCTGCCAAAAAGCCGAAAATGAGGCCGAGGCTCGTACCTTGTCCAGCGAAAAAGACAAGGTCAGCTATGCCATCGGCTTAGATATTGGCAAAAGCCTAAAGCAGCAAAACTTGGGCGCTGACGATGTGGATTTGAAGAAAATGCGCGTTGGCATTCTCGATGCCCTGACCGGTACCAAGTCGGTCCTGTCTGATTCGCAACTCAATGAAACCATGATGGCATTTCAAAAATCCATGATGGCTAAGCAAGATTCGCTGAATAAGGTCAAGGCCGACGCCAATCAAAAGGCTAGCGATTCCTTCTTTGCCAAGAACGGCAAAGAAGCCGGCATTATCACCACAGCCAGCGGATTGCAATACAAGATCATCACCGAAGGCACTGGCAAAAAGCCCGATTCCACCAATACGGTCACGGTTCATTATGCCGGCACCTTACTCGATGGCACCGAATTCGACAGCTCCATCAAGCGCGGTCAGCCCGTCACCTTCCCCGTCACTGGCGTGATCAAGGGATGGACGGAGGCCTTGCAGCTCATGCCCGTTGGATCCAAATGGAAGCTCTTCATTCCCTCGAGCTTGGGCTATGGCCCTCGCGGCGCTGGCGGCCAAATCGGCCCCAATGCGGCTTTGATTTTCGACGTGGAACTCATTTCCATTGCCGAACCCACTAAGCCCGATGCACATGACCCGCATGCGGGACACGCTCACTAAGAGCGTTCTTTTAAGAATTCGTAATTAAGGGCCGCGTTTGCGGCCCTTTTTTGTTTTGAGGACTTCGAGAAACTCTATTCGTGATCCCGAAGCGGCAACATGCTGGGCGCCGGATTCACGGCCAAGGCGGCGGCATAGCCAAAACCCGTCGGGCTTAATGTGATGGCTGCAAGAAGAGCTCCCGAAGCGGCAAGCGAACTTGCCGCCCCCGAAACGATTTTTCCAACCTTGCCCGGCATCCACAATTTTCCATCCCCGTCAAAAGCCAATCCCTCGGCTAAGGCCAAGACGCCGACATCGATGACTACGGAGGGCGTCAAGGCGGAATCGGAGACCGCTCGTTGAGCAGGCGTTAAGCGCACCAGAGTGCTACCGCCGTAACTCACCCACAGGTTTTTGTCTGCATCGAAGGCCAAGGCCTGGGGATCAGGATAGGGGACTATCACGGGTGGAGCACTGATAGTTTGAATGGATAGGTCGGCAGTTCCGGCATAGGTGGCGGCGAGCCTGGACGCGGAATACTTCAGAATGGCCGGGCCCTCGGCACTCGTCACCCACAAGTTACCCTCGGCATCGAAGGCAATGGCGTCGGGAGACAGCAAATCGGGGCCAGAAATTTGCCGGCTCGGTGTGGGGCTGCCACTGTCAGCCAATTGGCTTTTCAGGAAACAAGCCACTTTATCGTCAGCGCCATAGGCAACCCACAAGTTACCCTCGGCGTCGAAAGCCAAACCCTTGGCACCCGGTATGCCCGTTCCTGCGGCACCGGCTCCGGTCAAGGCCACCGAAGTCGGTGCCCCCGAAGTTCCCAGGTCGCGCATGGCCAGCATGCTAATTCCCTGAGCATGGGTAAACCACAAATTTCCATCCGCATCGAATGCCAAACTACGGGCTCCAGCGGGAGTGGCGAAACGCGCCGAGGCCGTGGGCGAACCGCTGGCCGCGATGGCCGCCAAGGTAAAGGACTTGATTCCGTCTTCCAGCACCCAAAGTTTTTCGCTACCCGGTTCTTGTTTGTAATCTACCGTCACGGTTTCGGGCTGGCAACTCTTCAAGGTCAACTGCTCTGAAGCGATATTGGCGTCGATGAGGGCATAGAAGGCTTTTCCAATCGGGGATCCCGCGACCTTGTGACGGCGGCCCGCGAACGTATAGAGTCCCGCTTTGACTCCAGAAAGCTTGGTCGTGGCGCTGACTTGCTGGGAAAAACCTTGGGGTCCACTCACGGTGATGTCAGGGCTGACGCCGGAAGGAGCGGTGATGGTGATGACTAGAGTCGTCGTATCGCTACCACATTTTTCTTCAACTGCCGTGTTTTTGCTTTTGCCGCAACCTGTGACAAGAAAAACAAAGGCCATCCAGGCCGCAAGGGAAAAGTTCACATTTCGAAACATGGGTAAACTCCTGAAAAAGGATAGGACAAAGAATTGTCTGTTTTAGTTACCCCAATGGAAAGCTTTTTTGGGAGCAACTTGACCCTTTTTCGGGAGGATCCGCAGAAACTAGGCTAAAAATCGTACCCTCGTTAAACAACCCGCCCTTTTAGCAAACCCTCATGTGATCGCTAAATCGGTCAAATTTTAATATGGTTCTTGATTTAGCCACGCCTTATACTTTCCAGAATGGGCACAAAGTCGTCGCGTTTTCTCGCAGTAATATACCGCCTCTCGCATCCCCTACCCCAGGGCCGGTTTGTCGATTGGCCATTGCGCGCGAAACTGGGATCGCTTTTCCTTTTACTTTCGATGGCGACGCTTTTGCTTTCCCTGGTTGGGCAATTCAACCTCAACCGATCGGGCAAGGATATACACGCTTTGGCCACCGACCAACTCGCCGGGGTGCGCAATATCCTGCTGATCGACAAATCCATTGAAACTTTGCGCGGTGTGGCGATACGCGGCGCCGATGCGATTGAGCGCAATGACGGCGATGTCCTGCAATCCAGCATTGAAGATTTTGAAGCCGGAGGCGCAGGCTTGGAAAGTTATATCAGCAATCTAGAATCGCTCAAATTGAGTCGGGAAGTGATGGCAGGCCTGGTCGAGTTGAGAACGGACGTTGATCTCTACCGTAATGACCTGGAGACCGTATTATCAAGCGACGACAAGAGCGTATACCAATCTACCGCCACCTTGGAAGTGGATTACAAAAAGATGCAGCCTATAATCGAAACCTTAGCGGATGCCATTGGTTCCGATGCGGTGAAGGCCTCCGCCCTCGCCACACTACGCATTCGCCATAGCACCTATATCACATGGTCGGTTGCCCTGATCTCGATCGGTCTTGCCGCGTTTTTCTTCCAATTTATTTCGCGAAATATCACGAATCCCGTCGCCGAGGTGAGAGGCCTAGCCCAGGCTCTCGCATCCGGGGATCTCACCCGGCGCATTGATAATCCCACCCGAGATGAAGTGGGTCAAATGGGATCCGCCTTGAACCAAGCCATACAAAACTTGAGCGCGACCTTGCTCTCGATCGAAACGGCGTCGACCCAATTGCAGCAACGCTCGGGAGCATTGCTCCATTGCAGCGGCTTGTTGAATCGCTCCGCGGGCGATACGGCTGTCAAAGCCGCTACTGCTTTGGAGCACTCCAATGTAATGTCGCGCCGGGTCGAAGAGGTCGCCAAAGCCACCCAAGAGTTGTCGCAAGGTATCGATGGCGTTGTCTCGGGCACAAGAGAAGCCGTCCAGGCCGCGCAATTGGGCGTCGACCAGGCCGCAGCCGCAAAAACCGCCATGACCCAATTGCTGCAAACCGGAACAACCATCACCAGCGTGACTTCGGCGATTCAAAGCATCGCCGATAAAACCAATATGCTCGCGCTCAATGCCACCATCGAGGCCTCACGCGCCGGAGAAATGGGCAAAGGATTCGCCGTGGTTGCCATCGAAGTCAAAGATCTCGCGCGGCAAACCAGAAAAGCCACCGATGATATCGCCAACCGCGCCAAGGCCATCAGCGACGACTCCGATACGGCGGCTGGAAGCATTACCCATATCGTCAAAACCATCGGACACATGCGCGACATTCAAACCTTTGCTGCCAATGCCATGAGCCAACAGGCGACCACCACCAGCGCGATTGGAGCGCATGCGGCCGAACTCGCCGAACGCAATCATTCCATCAGCGAAACCATTCATCACGTGACCGAAGCGGCGGTCGAAACGCGTGAAGTCGCGGGTCAAACTCGTGAATTCGCCGAAGAATTATCCAAGGTCGCGAATAGCCTGCGCGATTTAGTCGGAAATTTCAGGTTATTAAATCCATCACAACCGACCGATCTATTGACTTAGCGAGGAGTTTGCCTATGAACAAGAAAACCATTACCCGGCACACCCTTGTCTTTCTTGGCATCGCTTTGGCCCAAGCCCCGCTTGCGGCCTCCACCGCCTCACCGGCAACCAAAATTGGCACACCTAATGCGGAAGCCATCGAATACCCTGACGGGGCTCCACCTTCGAAGCAAGAAATCGAGCTCGGCAAAACCTTGTTTTTCGACACTCGACTTTCCTTCAACCAAACGCAAAGCTGCGCGACATGCCACAACCCCACCTTAGGCTTCAGCGACGGTATGGCCGCCGGGATTGGCGCCAAGGGCGGCAGGGTGGGCCGCAATGCCCCGCATTTGGTCAACCTCGCCTGGGGTTCGATTTTCTTTTGGGATGGGCGCGCCGCCACTCTCGAACAACAGGCCTTGGGGCCAATTGCCGCTGGAGGCGAGATGAATTTGCCCATCGACTCTATTGCCCCCAGGCTAAAAAAAGCATCGTATTATCGCCGAGAATTTGAAGTCGTCTACGGTAAGAATGGCCTCCAAGTGGAAAATGTCGCCAAGGCACTCGCCTCCTTTGAACGCAGCCTCATCGTAACCAATACGCCATACGATCGCTACCTACGCGGGGACAAGCTTGCCATGAGTCCGCATGCGGTTCGCGGTCTGGCTCTTTTTGAAGGCAAGGGACGCTGCACGCAATGCCATAGTGGTCCCAATATGACGGATGACAGCTTCCACAATATCGGGGTCACCGGCGAGGATTCGGGGCGCGTGAAAATCATGAAGGGTCCCGGCATGTTGGGCGCCTTCAAGACTCCGGGATTGCGCAATGTCCTGTATAGCGCCCCCTACATGCATAATGGTTCAGAAAAATCTGTCGAAGACGTGGTGCGTTTCTATAACCGCGGTGGCAACAATAAAGCAGGTATCAGCAATCTCATTCTTCCATTAAACTTGAGCGAACCAGAGATTCAGGATTTGGTGGCCTTTATGGGGGCCATCAACGAGCCACTTTTGGTCGATTCACCTCGCATTCCGCCCGACGATGCAAAGGGTCATGGTTCGGTCCGCTGATTCCGATTGTCAACCCAGGAATACTTTATGAATCCCCGGCCTATCCCACCCTTGAACACCTTGGTTTTCGCAACCCTATTCCTTTGCTTCGCAGCCTCGCATGCCGCTAAGGTGAAGGGCACCCTTACCTTTGCGAAGCTCCCTCCTCAGGTCGCCTTAGTCTGGGTGGCCGGCGGAAAACCTTCGCCGTCATCAGTCGCCATCAATCAAAAAGACAAACAATTCTCGGAAAAAATGACGGTCGGCAAATCGGGGTCTGAAATCACCTTCAAGAATGCAGATAATGTCGATCACAATGTCTTTGCGAATGATGCCGGCACCGGAATCAATTTCGACGCGGGACTAGTGCCTCCGGGTCAAGACGCCAAACTCAAGGTGACATGGACCGAAGGCCAAGTCGTACGCATTGGCTGTAAAATCCATCCGAAAATGCAAAGCTGGATCGCCAATGTGCCCAGCCAAGCGCATTCCATTCTAGAACCCAAGCCTGGAGAAAAATCGATCGCCTTCACCATCGAGGGTGTTCCTGATCAAGCCACCGAAATGCATTTCTGGTCACCAAAGCACGAACCTCTAACCGTAAAGCTTACCAAGGGAGCCGAGCAAAAAGGCGAGATACTGTCGAAAGGCAAGGCTGAAGGCACCGTCGCTGCGACATTAGAATGATTCCTTTTGTCACACTAATAATTATTTGTATCGCCTTCGTCGTGGGATGCGGTCAGCGCCATTCCGACGTGCCGGATGTCACGCATTCGGCTCGGTCCGCGGAAAGGCCGTCTCCCTGGCCGCCCCCCGTCGACTCACCCCATTTCGCCGCTGAATATCGAAACCTTTTTACGAGAGTCACGGTTTTCGAAAAATCAGGTCTGCATTGGAATCAGCGGGTCCGTATTTTTGTCAACCAAAGGCCCCAGGATTATTTTATCAATCACCGCGGGCAGTTGCGTGAATTGGACATCGAGGCGGATGAGGCCATGGATTCCTCCAGCTATGTCACCTATACCCCCGGTACAATATTTCTCAAAGAGCACTATACCGATTCCTCCGGCCAGCCCGGTTCACCGCTTTTTCTTGCCGCCATGCTCAAGCATGGTGCGGGTTATGATTCCGCAGGAGGCGACTGGGAATATTTGGCATGGACCACAACCGGCGCTTGGGTGGTGAAAGGCGATAGCCGAAATCCAGCGGTCAAATCCATGTGCGCCTCATGTCACCTGAATATGAGTCAACGCGATTTCATTTTCGCGACCTTCGCCGATACGACGGTTGCCGGATGGTAATGAGCAATTCATCTCCCCGTGTGGGAATGGGGCGCCATTAAGGGTTTCGATTCGGGAGACCCCTTGTGGCGTAAGAAAATGGAAAGCGTGATCATGGCGAAAATCGCCAGGAATTCGCTTTGCCAATTCTGCATGGACTCGAACCAGAAATCAGGGGATAAGAGGAATTGAGATAAGGTTTGGAGGGCCTGCCCTTGCTGGGCCGCCTCTTCATTGAATTTCCGAACCCCCGCGCAAGCGTGCAATCCAAAGGAAAGCAGGAAAAGCAAGAGAAATGCCCATGTCAGGGAATAGCGGTAAAGTCCGAGCACCCACCCGCCGGCATGCACGGGCCAAGGGGCATCTTTAAGTATTCGACTCCTTTTGGGTTCCTGATCCACCTCTTCTTCCTTGTCCGGGTCCTTCGACTCGGAAGACCCGCGCTGAAAAAGGAAAGCCGTGAGGAGCACGTAGGCGACCATTTGCAGGAATTCGCTTTCCCAATTTTCGCCCATGGCTTGCCAGAAATGCGGTCGCATTAGGTAGGAGGAAAAGTCCACCTCAGGCGCTGAATGGATTATTTGATCCTCATTGTAGGTGAGCCATCCCGCGAGGCTCTGAGCTGCGAGGGTTCCGAGGAATAGGGCGAAGAAGACGACGGAAAGACCGTTGTTTCGAAAAAAGCCGCCTTGGCGGACATGCAGAATCATCTATTACCCGCCTGTTTTTTACCCGTCTCGTCATAACTAGGCTCCCTCTCTCTTGTCCTCAATGAGCACTTCACCCCAGCAACCGGGGAGGACGCTTTTTCGACCCCCTGCCCTCCGAAACCACGGCTATGCTACAATCCTCGGGGAGGTTGCTTTGCCTCAACCCAGCGATTGGCTGCCCGGCCCCTTGCCCAAGGACGTCTCGGGCCAAGCCCCGGAACTCAGCCTGCTTTTGCCCTGCCACAATGAAGCGGGCAATGTGTCCGCCATGCATGCGGCTGTAACGCAAGCGTTACCTGGCATTTCCCTGGAAATAATCTTCATCGACGACGGTAGCCAAGACGGCACCGCTTCTGCCGTCGAAGCCTTGCGCCGCGTCGATGCACGCGTCAAGCTCTTGTGTTTTGTCGCCAATGCCGGACACCAAAGCGCCTTACGCGCTGGCTATCGCGCCGCGAGGGGACGCTTCATCGCGTCCCTGGATGCCGACGGGCAGCATCCTCCGGAATGCCTGCCCGCCATGCTAGCCAAGGCCCGCGAAGGGGCCGAAGTGGTGCAAATGGTGAGGCGAGGAGATCAAGGCGGCCTCACGAAAAACCTGTTGTCGCGCGCCTTTTACCGCATCTTCAATGTCATGGCCGACAGTCCCATGCCGCCTGCCGGTTCCGACTTTCGCCTGATCAGCCGTTACGTAGGCGATACCCTGAATGCCTTGCCCGAGCGCCATCTCGTGCTACGCGCGATTTTGCCGGCCTTGGGCTTTCGCATCACGGTGATGGAATACGATTTGCGCCCGCGCGAACATGGACAAAGCGCCTATAGCTTCACGCGCAGTTGGCGTCTCATGAGCGATTCGCTTTTCAATTTTTCCACCTTGCCCTTGCGTCTCATGCGTCGCGTCGGTCTCGCCATTAGCGTGCTGGCCTTTGTTTATGGCGTTTACAATGTGGCTATGAAATTTTTCGGGCCGGGCAATGTGCCAGGTTATACCGATATCGTAGCCTCGGTGCTTTTCCTCGGCGGATTGATTTTGCTTTATCTGGGCGTGCTGGGACGCTATCTCGAAATCGCCATCGACCATTTGCGCAATCGCCCGGAATATTTGCTGCGGCCCGAGGCTTCGCCTAAAACCATGCCCACCGCGCAGCCGATTTCCGAGAAGGCATCCCCCTCGACTTTCGCTCCGTATAAGCAAGGCCCATGACGGTTTGGCGCAGCTTTTGGGAAGGCCCCAGCCCTTTTCCCACCGCCACCTGGGATTGGCAAGCTCGTCTTTTCCTGCGCTCCAGCGCCAACCTTTTCCCCGTGGGCCCAAGCGATTCCCTGCTCGACATTGGCTGCGGTCCCGGATCTTTGGCCGTGGCCTTGCGCGACCACGCCGCACCTCCGCGCCAATATTTCGGTCTCGACGTGAGTGCGGCCTTTATCAGCGAAGCTCGCGATCGCCTGCACGGTGCGAATGCTTATCGCTTCGCCACTCTGGGTCCGGATTATCTGGATTTGTCGCAAGCAGCTCCGGGGCCATTCACAAGGCTTTTGGCGCTCAGCGTGGTGCAATATTATCGCGAGGCCTCGGAATTGCGTCGCCTCCTCGATGCCTTGCGATCCTTGGCCGCGCCCGGCGCCTTCATTTTGATCGCTGACTTGCCTGTGCACGAGAGTGGCGGCGCCCTGGGTGAAATCGGCCGCACCTTGAAGCGCGCAACCCTGCAAGGCTCGCTTGGACGCCAAACCTTGTTTCTAATGCGCTGCGCTTGTTCAGGCTATCGAGAAACGCGCAAACAAGCTGGCCTTTTGCTTTGGGATCGCGGCGAATTAGAGGCTCTCGCGGCCGATGTCGCTCGCCGCTGGAATGCTGAAGTCCAATTGCTCGACGATCCGCTCACGGTGAGCGTGGGCCGCGTGCATTTGCGTATTCGCCTGCCCGGACCCTAGCGATGCTCCCAACATCCTTTTTTTTAGACCGCTGGCTGCGCAAACCGGGCTTCACCCCCGTCTTTTGCCTGTTACTGGGGGTAGCGGCCCTGTTACCCTTGGCTCTCGGCCGCCATACCGTGCTCATTCAAGACATGCTGGTGGCCTATTACTGTTATTTCGCTGACTTCCATCGCGATTTTTCCCTCACGCATTTGCCTTTGTGGAGCAGTAGCTATCAGACGGGCATGCCCATGTATGCTTATTGGCAAAGCGGCTGGCTTTATCCCATCACCTGGCTTTGCTTCGGCCCGCTGTCGCCGCAAATCGGCCTCTATGCTTTTTATGCCTTGCATTTCGCTGTAGCCGCCTTTGGCTTCACGGTCTTAGGCCCGCAATTGCGCCTCGGCCGTGCGCCCTCGCTATGGGCGGGCGTGGTTTTCGCTCTGTCGGGACCGTTACTGGCGCGTTATGAGCATCCCACCTTTATGGCGGGTTGGGCCTATATGCCTTGGGTGCTGGGGCTCTTTTTGCGCGCCCGGGAAAAGCCCACCTCGGGCCGTCTATGCGCCTATGCCGCGGTCTTCGCTTTGCAAGCCTATGGCGGACATCCGCAGGCGACCTTCACCCAAGGGCTTTTGCTTTTGCCCTTCACTCTTTGGCCTTGGCCGCGCTTGATGTCCGGGTTTCGAGCGCATGCCCTGGCGCTTTGCCTATGCCTCCCGCTTTTCCTTCCCTTCCTGCAACTCGTCTCCGAGACGGGACGTTACGGCGGTGTGACGTGGGAAAGCGGCAGCCTACAAAACGGCCATTCGCAAAACGACAGCCCGGATAGTCACTTGCGTGATACCTCGGGAGTCAGCGCCTTCGGCTTTACGGAATTCACCGCTGGCGCTTTGCGGCCCAAGCATTTGCTGGCCTTGCTTTACCCTTATGCCCTGGGGACTCCGGCACATGCGACCTGGTGGGGCCATGAACCCTGGACCGAGGTCTATGTGGGTCTAGGAGGCCTGGGCCTGCTCATGCTTTTCTTCGCCCGTAGGCGCAGCCTCTCGCCTCGCTTGCTCGTGCTGGGCGGGATTGGACTTGCCGGACTTTGGCTGGCCTTGGGTCCTCTGCTTTTCGCCAGTCACATCACTTTTCACTTGCCCGGCTTCGGCGAAATGCGACGGCCCGGCCGCTATGACATCCTCTTCCTCCTCGCCCTCGCCGCATTCTGCGGCCATGGCCTACGTGGTTTTCTCGCGGGCCGACATCGCATTGCCCTGCACAAGCTTTTGCCTATTGGCGCTGCGCTGCATGCCTTGGGCGCCGGAGCATTGCTTTACCTGGGCCTCAGCGCTTGGCCCTGGAGCCTGATCTCCACCCAGGTCCACGGCAAAAACTACGGTCCCAAGCTCATGGTGCTTTGTCGCGATCTCGGTCACGATTTTATCTGGATGGCCTTGGCCCTTTTTCTTTGCTCCTGGGTTTGGCGTCGAAGTCCTAGTCGAAGTGATAGGCGGGTCTTCCTTCCTCTTTTGTTCTTGCTGCTCGGTGCGGGAAGCCTCCGCTTGCATTGGGTGCATTTTCACAAATTCCCGTCCGACTATTATACGCGGCCGCCAACAACCCTTCCCGTCCTCGACCTGAAAAACAAGCCGTTTTGGCGCATAACGCATTATCTCGAATATCCCGGCGATAGCCTGTGGCTCATGCATCATCAACCCCTACGCCGCCTCGACTTGTATGAGCGCGAAAAATCTGCCTTGAGCTATGGCATCCACGCGGTATACGGCATACGGCACGCTTCGGCGCATTTGCCCCTGCTCTGGAATTGGGGCCGCGTCATGGCACCCACCGACTTGTCAGCACGCTATCTCCTCACCGATCATGACTTCACGTCCTTTCACGGCCAAGCCCTGGAGAAACTCGGGCGTTACGGTAGCGTCGCGGTTTACGAAATGCCAAGCTATGCCCCTCGCCTGGAGCGCAAACCCTCGCGAAGCGATGCGAATCCGCAGGCACTCGACTCCCTCCAGGACAGCCCGCCACCCTGCCCTGAAGCCTTCGCCCGCCACGCCGACCTCTGCGCCCTGGAACCTCGCGATGGACAACTCGAAATACGCGGGTCCTTTAAAGCCGGCGACACCTTGGTTTTTCGCGAGCACTATTGGCCGGGATGGCAAATGCGCACGGGCGATGGAAGGTGGCAGCCCATGCTTCGTGACGTGAATGGTTTCCAATATGGGGTGATTGACCAGGTGAACAGCAAAATCGAAATGCGTTTTTTCCCGATCGCGTTTTTCAAGCTATGTGCTCTTTGTGCGGCGGGTTTCGCCTTATTGACAGGATATTGTCACTCTGTCGCAAAAAGAAAAACCTCAATACGGTGAATCGCAGGTTAACCTTTTAACTCATAAGGAGACCTACCATGAGAATTGATCCGCATGATTTGCATCACGAATTTCCCGAATTTAATGATCGAATTCATGAGCTGAAAGTCAGCAATCATCACTTCGCGCGCCTATTCGAAGAATATCATGAGGTGAATAAGGAAGTACGCCGCCTGGAAGAAGCCGACTCTCCCACCTCCGATCAGCATATGGAAGAGCTGAAGCTAAAGCGCCTGCATTTGAAGGACAGCCTGAATGGTATGTTGAAAGGCTGAGACCCCCCACGACCCAGCCGGTCAAACCTCAGTCAAGTTATTTTGAAGTGCGCTGAGGTTTGAAAGGCTTGGGTTTTTTGTGAGCTAAGTCATTGATTTTAAAGTGGATTCACAAAATTTGCGTGCGGTATACTGGCGGAGGATTTCCCCAGTCAGGACCTCATGCACGCATCGAATACCAACTCGAATTTCTCCAGTTCAGACTGGAGCCATGGCGAATCCCAGCCGGCTTCAGGTTTTCTCACCTTGCGCGAATTGCTGTTCCCCCGCAGCCTTCCCGATGCCGAGCAGGTGCATGAAATAGAGCTACCTGCACTAATGTGCAGTATAGAACTCGATTTACTCGAAAAGCAAGTGCATTTGGATTTCGTCGATAAAATGCCGGCTCGCGCCGCTTATCGCGGCCTATTGCAATTGCTCGACTCGCCCCTGCCGCGCCCCCGCAATGCCCTGGAGACCTTGCATGTCGACGGTTGCGACAGCGCCTGCGAGACTTGCTTTCAACTCGCCTATTGTTCCATTGCCCGCGAATTCCTCGGGGACAGCTGGAATGCCGCCATCGAGCATGCTGGCACCAATCCCTCATGGACTTCCCTGCTCGGTCGGGGTTGATTCGTCCTTACACAAAAAATGTTAAATGATGTGTACGGAGGTTTAAATTGCGCGCCAATCGCAGTTTCAAATAATTTTGGCCATTTCCTTTCGCAGGATCACTTCCTCCCAGGCCTTTATTCCCGAAATCGATGGGCTTCGCTTTTTGGCCATCGCCAGCGTAGTCGCCTACCATCTCACTGAGTTTTTGACCACCAAGGTCAACCCTACCTCCCCCTCGCTCGTCGATTTTTCATTTCTCCATCGGTGTTTGAACCAGGGTAACCTGGGCGTTCCCCTGTTTTTTGTCATCAGCGGTTTTGTCTTGGGCTTGCCTTTCGCGAAACACTTTCTCGGAGGCGAAAAGCGCCTAAGCCTGAAGGCCTATTATTTGCGGCGTTTAACGAGGCTTGAACCGCCCTATATCCTAGTCCTGACCGCCTTGTTTTTGGGCTCGACCCTTGTCGCTAAGACCGTACCCTGGGAATCCGGTTTACTCAGCTACTTGGCTTCGCTGATTTATTCCCATGGCTTTTTCTATCCCGGCGAATTTTCCCCGATACTCGGCGTGGCCTGGAGCCTGGAAGTCGAAGTGCAATTCTATGTGCTTGCGCCGGCACTGGCCTATGTCTTTGCCCTATCGTCACCGCGGCTACGCCGTGGTCTCATGGCCGGCTTGGCCCTGGGATTCGCCGCCTGGAATCAATTCTCGATTTTCGAATTTCGCAGCTTGCTCAACTATGCCCACTTTTTCTTGGCGGGCTGGCTACTTGCCGACTTACGCATCTCGCAAACCAAGCCTTTGCCCAAAACAATGGTTGATGGGCTTATCGGTCTTTTTTTCTTGGGAGCCATGGCGCTTTGCAATGAACACAACTCCCAGATTAAGGCCTGGGACTTCCTGCTTGAAGCAGGGCAATGCTTGAGCATGTTCGCGTTTTGCTATTACGTGATCTTTCAGGGAATTTTTCGCTGGCTTTCCTTGCCGTTTTTTACCGGCATCGGAGGCATGTGTTATTCCATCTATCTCTTACACTATCCCCTCATCAGCCTATTCGGGAATGCCTTGGTCAAGCATTCCTTTTCCGAACATGGATGGATCTCTATCTCGCTTTGTGCCGCGACCCTGGTGGCCATCCTATTAGCCATCTCGGCTGTTTTTTTCCTGCTCATCGAAAGGCCCTGCATGGACAGGAATTGGATTCGAAAAATCAGCGGATGCTAATACACTGCAATCGCCGCAATATGTTTGGCCTTGCCCTGTCGCACCCAGAGGCGATAAACGCCTCTCGGTGCTTGCGTCGTCCAGGTCGCATCCCCCTGGGCATTGACGGGCACATGACGCTGCGCCGCCGCCCAGCGGCCGCGGCTGTCGAGCAAGGCCACATCGACATTTTGCCCCGGCGTCAAACCCCGCAAGCGTAGTCCCGCGCCGCTTTGCCAGCGGGCCGAAAAGCGCGTCGCACGCGCCAAGGTCGCCCCTTCGGGGCGCAAAGCCGCCGGGCCTTTGACCAGCGAAAAAATTGCGTCGGAGCGATCGCGATCGCTTCCGAAATAGTCGTAGACCTGAATCATGGCCTTGCCCGTGACGAAGTCTTGGCCATCCAGCGAATCCGGCAAAACCCAGGCATAATTTCCCCAGGCCGGATCGCGATTGCCCACGCTGGAATTGCGTGTCACTGGGATCCACTTCTTGCCCGAGTCCACAGAAATTTGAATACCCACCGAAACCACATTGCCATCGGTATTCCAACGAATGTGCAAGGTGTCCTTGGTGCGCAAATTTTCTCCGCCATTGGGAGACAAAACCGTGACGGGGGGTAAAGCGAAGTCGAAAATCTCCAGGCTGGCCACATGCAATCCCGCCTCGCTGAGGCCGAGGAATTCGCCCACCAGACCATCCGTGTCGGAAACCGTGACGACAGCTTCCGCCGTGATGACGCTCCAGGCTCGGCTGAGAATCAGCTTGGAATGGCGACCCTCAAAAGCCGTTTTGCCTTCGAGTTTCAAAATCCAGGAGGACGTCAGGGAAGTGTCCAGTCGCCCCCCGGTGACAAGGCCCATGCGCAAGCGGTAGCGGCCCTTCGGCAAGCTGGCAAAACGAAATCCCGTGAAGTCAGCATAGCTTCGCAGCACACTGTCAGGAGCGGGATCGACGGTACCATCCAAATCCAGACGTAACGAGTCAGGTACCCGACCCAGCTTCACAGAGTCGCCTAAAACTGAAAACCTCGGGGCATTGTCCCATGCCGACCCTGCCGCGACCGATCCCGATCGTAACGCCTCCGATACCCCAATATCCGCGCGCTGCCAAATGCGCGCCACACGCACCTGGGTGGTGCACGCCACCGTGCCCGAGGGCCCCATGCTTTGGCCAATGGCGAGAAAACCATGAGGTGCAGGCGGCAGGGTGTCCGCCGTGTATTTCCCCGCTGCCGTGAATCCCGATATGCCCATCGGGGCAGACCAAGTCACCGTGGGTGGATTCGCCAGGGTATCGCCGATTTGATCCAAGGCCAGGGCTGACAAGGAAGTTTGACCCTTCGGCAATACGATGGCGGTATGCGGCTTGGGATCTAAGGTGGTCAATACGGGATCGCGATAGCTAAAGGTCACTACATAGATAGCGCTATCGACGCCACCGCCATAGGTCACCGCCACCGTGTCGCGATATTCTCCCAGAGGAACGCTATCGCGCAAAATCCGATTCACCAGCAGGGGATGATTGGTGCCATTGTCCACCAGAGTGACTTTGAGCCATTTGGGTGTAGCGCTGACCTGAAGTCCGGGCAAGGTGCCATCGCCCGCATTGCTGATGCGCAAGGTGTCGGGCAATAGGGTCGTGGTGTCAGCGCGCAAACTCACACGATGCAATTCGCCTTTGTCGAGGCGTATGCGTGCGGGCTGTACGCCATCCTTGACCCAAAGGTCAGGAGTGATATTGACGCCGCCACCCTGGATGACGCGCAGAGGCTTGCTATTGCCAGTGAAATTGATTTTCACCAAATACACGTCGGCCGAATCCCAACTTTCGATGATGGTGGATCCATTGAGCGCGAAATAATCCTCGTTATTCGACCATTCACAATGGTGCCAATAAATATTTCCGGAACTGTCGTTGTCGACGCGATCGCCCAAGGCACCCATAAACCAAACCGGATGATCGATGTCGACGTCATCCCAAGAGCGCATGATGACTGCTTTGTGATTGTCGTGAATCTCACCGAAAAGCGTGTATTGGCCGCCGCCCAAATGCAGCATACGGCTTTGATGGGCGGGATTGGCGCTGGGATTGATGCTGGGATTGCAATTGGAATAAGTCAATCCCGAATCGAGCCAATTCTTGGAGTCGAGAAAGGCGCTATCTATCCGTGTCGAGTCGAGCTTGAAAAGGCCGGTGGAATGATTCGAAGAGCCGCCCCACTTGCCATTGCGCGATCGCGCCGTGCCCATGGTATAAGGCAGAAGCTGCACAGCCAACGTGTCGGGCTTATTTTTCGAGATGCGCTGCATGGTGGTGACGCCGGTGATGGGCGGCCAGGCCTCCTCGGCCGGATCTCCGGTCGAATAGCTGATGTATTCGGCACCCGTGACGGGATGTACCCACCAATGCGGTTCGTAAAATCGGCCCGTCTGAAAGGGCGCCGTCATCACGGCGAAGCGTTGCGAACTATTGGCGACTAATTCGCGTATATAAATGACGCCATAGCTTTCATAGACTACCCGGCTGCCATCGGGCGATATTTTCGGATTCAACACATACTGATCATCGGACACCTTATGCTCGACCAAGAGACTATCGCTGAAATCGACGAAATACAATTTGCGATCAAAGGTCTTGGTATAGAGGACCTTGCCTGTGCGCCCACCGAGAAAGGCACGCGCCTGCTCCGCAGTCACTTTGATTTTAGCCAATGCCGGCACGGCTAGGGACAAGACCAAGGCCGCCAGCCATTTTCCCCATTGCCTACTCACGAAATTCACATCGCCTCCAAAATGGCCTTGGCCACTTGCTCGCCAATAAGGCGCATGCCTCGATCCCCGGGATGCCAACTCACCGCATCATTGCGGTACTTCGCGGTGTCGCCATAATTCGTAGGGTCTTTAGAAAGGGCCGTAAGATCAAGAAAGCGCACCTTGGGGAAATCGGCCAAGGCCAACTGCACCGCTTTATTGCGCGGCCCCGTCAAGCTGGTATCGCCCCACACGCTTAAGGCCAGGATGCGCTTCGCCCCGGCCTCCTCAAGTACTTGCAGGAGCCGCCGGTATTGCGCGGTCAATTTACCGGCTGCAATTTCGACTTCACTGCTATTCTCCCCCAATTGCACCACGACGGCCAAAGGCTGCAAGAGCCGCACTTCGCGGGCAGCATTGTGAATATGCTCGTCTATGGGTCCATCACAAAGATCACAATCGCGTGCACCTACGGTCGCCTCCGCGCCGAAGCCTTGGGCAGCAAGAAAAGCCATGGTTTGATGCACATAGTCCTTAGCGGGCTCGGTGGCGGCCATGCCATTCACCTGGGTCCAACCGATTTCGGGTAGGCTGTCATGCCGCGTGATGGAATTTCCGAGAAACAGGAGAGTCCCCTGCCTGTTACCGTCGGTTTGAAAAACGCAGCCCGCGCCCAGCATGGCGAAAACCATCCCTGCGGCAATTTGGGTTTTTCCCTTGAACGCAAAAACCATGAATCGAATTTCCCCTGGCAACCTCTACCCCATTAAAATAGGGATTCAGCGGCCACTAAGTTGGCATAACCTGCAAAGAACTCGGCGCAGGCGGTATCGAAAAACCCAAGCCTTTCAGCCAAGCTTCGATTTTAGGCCAAACCACGGCGACTTCCAAATCGGTGAGGCAATGCGCCTCGCGCTTCTCCGTGCAGCGATGCCCGCAGGGACGACAGGGCATGACTTCGATTTGGACGATTTGGGTCGCTTGACCTGCCGGGCCTCGCGGCGCCACCTGCTCCGGCGAAGACGATCCATTGATCCACAAAACCGGCTGTCCCGCGTCAGCCGCCATATGCCCCAGGAAATTGTCCAAGGTCATGACCGCCGTCACCCCATCCGCCCCGCGCAAAGCCCGATCCAATTGCGTCAGGGGAAGTCGCAAAAGTCGCTCAGGCCATCGCGAGGCAAAGGCCTGCCAAGCGGCGTCTCCATCGGGTGGATCCAGCAATGAAAACGCCACGCCCTGCGCCGACAAAAGCTCCAAGACCTTCTCCCATTTTTCGAGAGGCCAATTCTTAGTCGACTTGCGCGTCCAAGCTGAAATCCATAGGCGAGGTAAAACCTTTTTCCCGTCTTGCTGTTCGATGCGGGACTTGTTCTCCAGCGGCCTGCGCTCCAGAATCTTTTTCTCCCGCAAAAAACCTTCGACGACGGCTTCATTCTTTTCGCTCTGATGCTGCGGTGCCCCCGGCAATTCGAATAAGCGATGGAAAAACCGAGCTTGCGGTCGCCGATAGCTCAGCACTTCGCGTACGCCCATGAGCTGGAGTAAAAAACCCGTGCGCGGATCGGCATCGGTGTCGAGGGCCGTAACTCCCAGGTGACCCCGATAAGCCAAGGCCGCGCGAAAGCTCGCCCAAAAAGCGCGCGGCGTATTAGCCATGAACCAGGGATGAGCCAAGGGCAAGGCCTCAAAGCCGCGCTCGCGTAGCAAGGCCACGCAGTCGGGACGACACAGAACCTGCACCTGCCCCGGAGCATAAGCGGCTTGCAAGCGACGTAAGGCGGGCAAGGCCAGGAAAAGATCGCCCACCATATAAGCCTGAAATACCGTGATCTTTCCCTGATTTTCCGGGCTTTCCCCAATCGCAGACCGCCACCGGAAAAAGGCCAAAACCAATTCCAAAAACGGAGCCGCCAATTGCATGGCAAAGGCACCGCCCAAACGCCTCCGCAAATGCGGCGACGCAGCGAAGGCCGGTTGATTTTGCTTCGGCGGCAAAGTGGAATGCTCGGCGGACATGGAGGTCACAAAGTACCCAAGTATGGGCTAAATCCTAAGATTTCCGATAAGGATTTCTTCTTGAGACTCAAGTCTAAATTATGTACGATATTTAGTACAAATGAGGTCGCCCATGCGGATAGAGCTAGACAAAGATATCAAGCCCATCAGTGAATTCCGGGCCAATGCAACAAGCCTGATCGAACAAGTCAACAAAACCAAGCGCCCCCTGGTGATCACCCAGCATGGCAAAAGTTCGGCGGTTTTGCTGGATGTGAGAGAATATGAAATCCTCTTGGACAAACTGGATTTATTGACCGACCTATCCCTGGCAGAGGAAGACATCAAGCAAAAGCGATTGCTCAGCACGGAAAAGGTGAAAGAATCCTTGCTTAAAAGAAAGTCGCGATGAAAATACTGTGGACTCAAACGGCTTATCGTCGACTTGAGGAAATATTCGCCTATATCGAAATCGATAGCCCCCAAAATGCCCAGAAGTGGCTTGGAAAATTGCTGGTAAAGGTTGAGCCGCTAAAGGGCACCCCCAAGCTGGGACGCAAGGTTCCCGAATTAAATTCGCCCGTCATTCGTGAGTTGATACACGACAATTATCGAATCATCTATCGCCTCAGCGGCGAAAGCCTTTTTCTCTTGACGGTGCGCCACTTCAAACAAATTTTGCCGATGGAAGATTTTCTCGGGGAATAGGATGAGCCGAACCATTCAGAAATTCAACCCTTTTCGTAATTTAAGGCCTCTGTGAAGCCCTCCCCCGAAGTCCTGCTCGCCATACTTACCGACCTCAGCATGGATCATCGCTGTTTCAAAGAGGCCTCCGCCTTGCGCGCGGCGGGTTTTCGACCCGTGATACTTTGCGATAAGCCCCGGCACCCGCTGGGTCGTGCTTGGGACGGCTTTGACATTCGCCAGATCTCTTCGATTTCCCATCTCGAACGCTTCGGGCCTGCCTTTTTGATTTTTCATCTACGGCTTATTCTCGCGCTACTGACCACGCGTAGCCGCATTTGGATTAGCCTCGATTGCCCTCCCTTATTGACCTTGGCCCTGATGGGAAAGCTTCGCGGCGCAACCGTGATCTATGACGCGCACGAACTTTTTACGGAAACGCCCATGGTGCTTTCGCGCCCTTCGCGCCGTCGCTTCTGGACTTTCTGGCACAATACCGGTGTGAGCTTGGTGTCGCATGTCATCGCGGTTTCGCCAGCCTGCCTGAAATGGTTTGCGCGCCGCTATCCCAAGCACAAGCTTTTGCTTTTGCCCAATGCTCCGCCTCTGAAAAACGATGCTCCGGTGGCTGCGCCTCCAGCGAAGGGCGAAACGCCTCGCTTGTTTTTCCAGGGCGGTTTACGCGTGGCTTCGGGGCTAAGTGAAACCTTCACGGCCATGCGCTCCCTTCCGGGCTGGAGCCTGGAAGTTTATGGCGACGGCCCCGAGCGCCATGCCCTGGAAGCCTCGGCCAAGCAAGCGGGCGTGGACAAACTCGTGACCTTTCACGGCCAAGTACCCTTCGAAGCTTTGCGTGCGCCCATGGCCGAGGCACATATCGGCGTGCATCTCATGCAGCCGGTTTGCGAAAGCTTCGCTCTGACTTTGGCCAATAAGCTTTTCGATTATTTGCATGCGGGCCTGCCCGTTTTGCTTTCCGACAATGAATCGCATCGCGCCTTTCTCGCCGAATTCCCGGTGGGCGTGGCGGTGGACAGCTTTTCTCCCGAGGCCATTGCCAAAGGCCTACAAAGTTTGGCTGCGAACTGGAAGATCCATCACCAAGCCTGTTTGCGGGCGCGCGAATCCTGGCATTGGCAGGCATTCGCCGAAAAGTTGCCGGCCTTCCTCACGGGAGTATCGCCCAAGTGACCTTAGCTTCGGAGTTACCCCCTCCGGAAGCGGCGATCGGCTCTCTGCGCCCGGCCGCGCGTTCGGCCTTGCGCTGGCAGGGCATGGCGGCCATGGTCGGGCTCTCGGTGCAGCTAGTGCAATTGGCCTGGCTGGCGCGCGCCTTACCTCCCGAGAGCTTTGGAGCCATGGGCGCGGCTTCGCTTTTTCTCTGGTTCGGACAAGGGTTATGTGATTTAGGTCTCGGTTTGGCCTTGCTGCAAGCAAAGCAAGTCACGCGCGACATGCAATTAGCGGCCTACGGCCTCACCCTCGCCGCCTCCCTTTTCATAGCGTTAGGGATGTATAGCCTATCCACTGCCTTGGGTTCGGATTTCTTTGCCAGCCCGCAATGGCCTGCCTTGGTGCTCGGCCTTTTGCCTTGCTTTCCCCTGATGGCTATAAGCGCGGTGGCGCAAGCGGGATTGCAGCGTGAATTGCGATTCAAGGTTCTGGGTTTGGCCGAGGCTGCCGCTGCCCTCGCCGGATTTTCAGGAGCGGCTTTAGGCTTACACTTTTTTGGCGATGCGCGTGCCTTGGTTTTGGCTCAAGTAAGCAATACGGCGACGAGAACCGTACTCTATGCGTTACGGTCCCCTTGGCGTTTCGGCCTTTCCTTGCGGGCTTCTGCCTTGCGTCCGCTTTATCCCTTCGGGGCTTACCAACTCGCCGAACGCATGCTGGGCTTTTTCGTCGGCCATCTCGACAAACTGGTCTTGGGCCGACTTCTTGGCGGCCTTGCCCTGGGGCTTTATACTGTGGCCTACCAACTCGCCTTACGCCCATTGAGCCTTTTCGCGCCCTTGGTCCAACGCACCGCATCGCCCATTTTCAGTCGCCTGCAAGGGGAAACCTTGCGGTTACATGCGGCCCTCCTGCTTTCGACCCGCCTCATGGCGGCAATCGCCGCGCCCGTGCATTTGCTGGGAGCCGCTCTCGCGACTCCGCTTCTGCGCCTCATGCTGGGCCCGCAATGGGAAGGTGTGGTGCCCATTTTCCAGGCCCTTTGCTTGTGGGGCTTTATCACCACCGCAGGACAGCCCGCCGGATCGCTTTTGCCCGCCGTGGGCCGCGCCGACTCCAGCCTTAAGCTCAATGTCGCCGCCGTGCTGACCTATGCCCTGGTGGCCTATGCCGGCTCGTTTTTCGGGCCTGCGGGCATTGCCTGGGGCATGGTTTTTGGGGTAACTCTGGTACTGGTGCCCTATGACGCCTATTTGCGGCGGCAGGCCACGGGACTGGGACTATTCGCCTGGGCGCGCGCCATTCTCCCTGCCTTGGCCATCAGTTCAGCTTCAGGTCTCGTGGCTGTAACGGTATCTCGCCTGATACCTGGATCCGGCGGAAAGACGCTCTCCCCCTGGGATGCCTTGCCTTTCGCCGAAATCACGCCACGCCATGCTGCCTGGAGCCTCGGGCTCGGCCTCTTGGCTGGCCTCGCCCTCGAAGCCTTGCTGCAATGGATTTTTACTCGCGCCGTGTGGCGGGAGGCTAGGTCTTTGGTTTTCTACAAGCCTATCGAAAAAGGGGATTAAGGCCCAATAGGTTGGGCACATTCGATCGCATGGGGTCATCACCCCAATGTCCTTGCGCGCGGCAGGAGCCAGTTTTAAAACCCATTACAGAATGCGTTTAGAAACTCCTACTCCCCACGGATGACCCATGCCTTACCTCACGGTTGATAAGGAAAACTCCGGCGACATCGATCTTCACTACGAAGACCATGGCTCAGGCAAACCCGTCGTTCTGATTCATGGTTGGCCATTGAGTGGGCAATCGTGGGAGAAACAAGTGACCGCCTTGCTCGCCGCGGGTCACCGTGTCATCACCTATGACCGCCGTGGCTTCGGCCTGTCCAGTCAACCCTCGTTTGGCTATGACTACGACACGCTCACGACCGATTTACACAAGCTCCTAGTCAGCCTCGAATTGCGCGATGCCACCCTCGTTGGCTTTTCCATGGGGGGCGGCGAGGTCGCCCGTTATTTTGGAAAATTCGGAGCGGAACGCGTCGCCAAAGCCGCATTCATCAGCGCCATTCCACCTTACCTGCTTAAAGCCGCCGGCAATCCGTCAGGCGAAAGCGCGAGCCATTTTGAAGACACCCAGAAGGCGATACTTGCCGACCGTCCCGCCTTCCTCACTGGTTTTTTTAAAAAATTCTACAACGTCGATGTTCTCGGCGACACCCTCATCAGCAAAGAGGCCGTGCAAGCGAGCTGGATGGTCGCCGTAGGCGCCTCACCTAAAGCCACGCACGATTGTGTCTCCGCTTGGCAAGAAGATTTCCGTCATGACCTTGCCTCCATCACCGTGCCCACTCTCGTTGTCCATGGCGATGCCGACCGGATACTCCCCATCGCCATCACCGGCGAATTGACCCATGAACGGGTGAAAGGCAGCCGCTATGTCGTGATTCCCGATGCGCCGCATGGCCTGAATTGGACGCATGCCAGCGCACTCAACCGCGAATTGCTCCGCTTGATAGAAAGCTGAATAGAAAGGGTGATGAAGATCACATAGGCACGATTCAGCATGGTCTGCGCCTTCTAAACTCAACCTTCTGCCCCAGGAAAAGATTATGTTTTGACCCATAACGATTCCTCTCAAACCCGCGTTGAGAAACATGAGCGAGCTTTTCAATTTACCTGGCATGGAATTACTAAGGCAAGCTGCCCAATTCGGCCAGCCTCAAGCCCCAAGCGATGCCACTTCGACACCGCAGCCGAAACCAGGACCAGGCCTGGGTGGCGGTGGGGGTCGGTCAGGATCTGGCACTTCACGCAGCGCGGCACAAGCCAAACAAAAAGCCGCTGACAAAGACTGGGACGAAGCTACCGCTGGTTTAGGTGAGCACAATCCGGAGCCGGTTGCCGACCCCGTAGAGAATAAGCCCAAGGCCAGACTTAAAAAGGTTGGTTGGGTCGCCGACAAAACCCAATTTCAGAGCAACCCGGAAGTCTTTGCGGAATTCGAAGTGCCTGAATCCGAAAAATTCCGAACCCGCGTCGAATTTGAACTACTGGTTAGAGAAAAAGGCCGGTTCAAACCCGTGGCCCATTCAATAACCAATACGAATGCCGACGCCTCTGGGCGGGCCGTGGCTAAGGTGTGCATACCCAAAGCCAGTGAGGTTGTGCCATCCGGTGACCCAATCAAAGCCGTTTTTGCTATTAAGGCCAAACATTGCTCCGCCGATTGGTCAAATGGCGATGGCACCGAACGCGAAGTGACCGAGACCGCTGAAATCCAATTCAAGCATACCTTGGTTTCAGGGATTCACTTTGCCCAAAACAAAAGTTTTATTGCCCCGCAATACCTCAAGGTTTTTCGCGAATTTGAGAGCACGCTCAAGACTTGGTGGAAGGAGAATGATTCGGCGCATTTTGTGATTTTCGGGCATGTCGAACGGGATGAAGAAGATCCCGGCAAGCTGAGCGCTCGGCGCGCACAAGCAGCCTTTGCCTTTTTGATAGGCGACTATTGTATGTGGGGTCGCATCGCCGATGCAGAGCGCTGGGGAGTTTGGGAACAACAAAGCATGCTTCAAGGCATGGGGTTTTTCAATGGCAAGGTCGACGGAGTTTCCGGGGAGAAGACAAGCAAGGCTATTCGGGATTTCATTGTTTATGTCAACGAGAAAGAAGGTAAAAGCTTAAACCCGAATTTAGAGTTTACCCAAGACAATAACCTGAATGAACTCTATCGACTTTATATCACAGGCGAAAAGCGAAAAGTTGAAATTCACGATCGACATATTCGCTCGGTAGCAGGAAATCCCTATGTGGGCTGCCGCTCCTTCAATCGCTACGTAGCAGGCAACGAATTACGCGCCGAAAATCGGCGGGCAACCTTTTTGATACTTACGGAAAGCTTTAACTATCCGGTGGATTTCCCCTGCGGTACCAGCACCGGGCCATGTGATATGGAATGCAAGAAGCCGGGTGAGCGGACGGTCAAGGGTTTTGGGTGCAAGTTCTATGATGATTTGATGAAGAAGGAGACGGATGGGGTGAAAGAAGCGCCATCACCACAAAGCCAAAACGAGCCGGTTGAGAATTCTGACGATCCCCAGTGGTTAGCCATCGCCGAAAAGGAAGTTGGTACCCAAGAAATACTGGGTAACGACAACAATCCAAGAATTATTGAATACCACTCAGCCACATCGTTAAAGGCGACAAACGACGAGACAGCGTGGTGCTCTGCCTTCATGAATTGGGTGATGCTCCAAGCAGGTATTCCAGGAACAGGTGAGGCAAAGGCTTTGTCATGGCAGATTTGGGGTGAAAAAATTGAATCGCCTGTGCGGGGATGTGTTGGGGTTATTAAATACGCCTCAGGTGGGGGCCATGTAGGTTTGATTGTAGGACAAAAATCATATGGTGAGAATCGTCCTGGATATATTCTGCTTGGCGGCAACCAAGGTAAATCAGGCAAAGGAAAAGTGTGTGAATCCTGGTTTCCAAAAAGTGACTTTGTTGCTTATCGGCTACCCACAGGTCACTCTGGCTCCCAAAAACCACTAGGTACCGATACAACTAGAGACTTTGAAAAAGGCGATTTCGCTTCTACGAGGTAATTATGAAAAGGATTCATGGTTTCGTTTTATTGGCGCTATCGGTCGCGAATTGCGATTCCAAGTCCATAGATTTTAATTTCAAAGAAGTCCCAGTAAATGACCTGCCTAGAAGCATAGGTTGTGCAAGTGGCGCACCCTTGTTTCAATTCACTTGGATGGATAAATCAGGAAAGCATTTCTTGCTGGGATGCTCCCTAGTAGAAAAGTACAACGGGCGAACACCTTTAAAATATGAAATAGAAGTAAAGCAGCTTATTACTAAATCTTCAGGTTCTCCAAAAATCGAGTGGAAAATTCGGGATTTCTCAAACTCGGACTCTTCCGGTTTAGCATTCAACAATTCTTCAATAGGTGTTTTTGATTTTGATAATGACTCAATCGCCGACTCTCGCTTCTTGTATGAACTGTCAAATGGAGATGAACCTAGGGCATACAAGTATATGGCGCACATTAAAAATGTCAAATATGTTATGCGGGGGGAGATTCCCAATGGATTTGATGAGGAATCAGATTGTAGTTTTTCTTGGGATCCATCCATCGACAAAATTTCAGAAAGCGCTCAAGCAGCACTTAGGGAAAGCGCTACTGAGGTACTCAAAAAAATCTATGGGTGTTTTTATGGGAAAGACTAGGGTGCTAGCTTGTCTATAAATGCTTGTAGATTCATCTTATTTGTATGCATCATTGCCTATTGACTTTAAGCCGGAACGAGTTTTTTGAATTCAATCCTAATTCGCCTTGCGAATTGCTGCACTCACACGATGTCGCGTAGAGCCGCTTTGCCAAGCTTTTTATGTCGGCAATATTTTGCAGGATGACCAGCTTGTTAAAAACCCCACAGTTAATCATAAAACTCCTATTTCTTCCCTCCGCCCACCAATACTTTCAATTCATCAATTTGCCTTTGCTGGTCCTTCACTGTTTCGACTAACAAGGCGATGATGGCATTATAATCAACGGCAAAATACCCATCATCCCGCTTAAAAACGGCCTCGGGGAGCACTTTTTGCACATCCTGAGCTATAACCCCAAACTGTTTTCGCTCTTGACCCGGAGCGGGTTTTCTCCAATTAAATGAAACCCCATTAATTTGGGAGATTTTATCCTTTGGTGTCTCGATTGATTGAATGTCCGTTTTCAAATTCCGATCGGAACCAGTCGAAGCACATCCCGTGCAAGTGCCTCCACTAATGTTAACGTTTCCAACAAATTGCGCCGCGTATTCAGATCCATCTGCATACCTTGTTGCAAAAGCGGCGATTTGTTGAATTTGATTATTAACGCTATTTCGTGTGAAGTATGCGGCGGAGGTGCCGCCTGTTGTACCATAAACCGTACTCAGAATACCATGAATATTCGTCGTCTCCACATTTAGTCCCCCACTGGTTAAATAACCCGTAGTTGCGCCCTGATTTAGCCTTACAGGCGCCGTCACCGGATTCCCATCCAGCCCCACTCCGCGCAAACCTTGCAATCCCTGTATGCCCTGCGAACCTGGGTCGCCTTTCACGCCTTGAAGCCCTTGTAATCCCTGTGAGCCTGGATCTCCCTTGTCGCCCTTTGCTCCAGTAAGCCCTTGAGTTCCTTGCAATCCCTGCTGGCCTTGTATCCCTTGCGCACCTCGCGCACCAGAGTCGCCTTTTACCCCAGGAATACCCTGCGACCCTTGCAAACCTTGGCTTCCCTGCAAACCCTGCAACCCACGGTCACCGCGCACTGTGGAAAGAAAGGAGGTGTCGCCCTTAAGCCTCGTGGAAACTTCAGCCGCCGTTGCCCCTGTGGCCACAATGCCCGTTAAACCACTGCCATTGCCCACAAAGGTGGTTGCCTTGACCGTGCCATCCAAGGTCATGGTGCCGTTTTGCAGGGACATACCAGCGCCATCATTCGGCGTTTCAATGAAAAACTTTCCCGTGGTTGCATTGCCTTGCCAACCGAATTTCGAAGTCGGTACTACCCCGGTGGTATCAAAGAATTGAATGGCCGATGCGGGTACAGTTGAAGTCTGGGCCATGGAAGGCACAATTCCAAGCACCAACAAAATCGCTGACATAGATACGAAAACGGCCCGGAACATAACCGGACGCGGGCTCTTTGAATTGAAACGATTAAACATACTGAGCGTCTCCATAAAAATCACTTGCTGATGAGAATTTGAACTTTGCCGAGCACCTGAAGGGTTTTGCCATCGAAGAGGCCACCCGGGGCTGGACAGAGAGTTACCACATTCTGACCCGGTTGATAAGCCTTGACTATGGCCTGATTGAGCGAGGCACCATTTAGCACTTCGGTGCATGACCCAACCGAACCTGGTGTAAACACCGCCGTCACTGCTTTGTCGGCAATAAAGGTCAGCTCCAAGGGATTCGCAGTACCTGAAGCGTCTTCAGACCATTGGCTAAAAATGTATCCCTGCTTTGGAGCCGGTATCAACGTGACTTTTTCGCCATAGCGATAAGCGGCTTGGTCGGGTATGGCCGTTATCGACCCATTGGTTGCCGTGAGTTTCAATTTCACATAGGTGGGCGCAACTCGCACATGAATGACAACCGACGAAACCTTTCCGCCTTGGCGAGCGCTAACGCTTTGATAATGATCGCCAGAATCTTTAACTCCAGCAGCAAATGTCAAGACTCCAGCTTGCAAGACAAACTTTGGGTTGGTGCCAGATTGAATGAACTCGATTGCTTGCCCCGATGGATTCACGAGGGAATCAGCAAGCCTCATTTGAGCGCTCTGACCTTCTTGAATTTTGACCAACAATGTGTCCTTCATCCATTGAATAGGCTTGCTTGTGGTATCGACAACCCGTACCAGAATCGAATCTTTCACCAAGCGCGAACCGATGCCGATGACCGTCACCCATCCGTTACCCGGCACCAGTGGCTCAATCAATCCTACCGCGCTGACCTTGGCAATTGCAGGATAAACACTCCACATCACCTCCAACTGCTGAGTCGCCGGAAAGGTGAAGAATTCTAATTGCGTTCCGGGTTTGTCAGTGTATAGCGTCACCGAATCCAAGGCCAACCTGATGCTGTCGAGGGGCGTTGTAGGATTGGAAACGTTCTTGATCGCGACCACCAAGGTATCGGCCACCTTCGAATTTTCTATCGAGCAAATAATGCGGGCTTCACCGATAGCAATGGGAGCCATG
>JAYUVP010000092.1:0-4780 GCA_043753995.1 Fibrobacterota bacterium | reverse complement strand
GCGAAGCCTTGAAGCTTTCCGAAAATCCGCTACTGCAAGCCGAACGCGCCTTAGGCAAAATCCGCAATACCGCTAGGATTTGCCTTTTTGTCCCCATACCGCTTTTAGCACTGACCTCCTTCGGCTTCTTTTTTTTCAAACCTACCTGGTATGTGGATCCCTTTCTCGCCTTGATCTTCCTGCTTTTTTGCGTTGGCCAAATCCTGGCCATGTTCCAAATCAAGGGCGTGGTGACCGGTGTTCACAAAACCGAGGCCGCCGTCAAGGTCTTGCGCGATGCGGGAGACGAACCTGATTTGGAAACCCTGCGCACCAATCTCCTGAAGAATTCTCCCCCCGGACCTTTGCGCGATTTGCTCATGCGTTGGATTGAGCTTGGCTTGCGCGGTGAAATTCATGGCTCGGAATCTTTACTCGACAATGCCTGGGATAGACGATCGCTTACGGATGGTCGCTTGCTTTCGGTGCATGTCTCGCTCAATCGCACCACCTTGAAGCTCGGTTTCTTGGGGACCTTGATTGGTCTCATCATGACCTTTCCCCCCATGAAGCGCGCCGTCCTCAGCCTTTCTGAGAGCGATGGTGAAATGCGTTTCATACGCGATTTGGTGGCCGCCATTGACGGCGACGAATACGCCATTCTCAATACCCTCATTGCGACGGCCATTTCCATCATGGTCGAATTGGTGACCTTGCAAATATTGGAGCGCGCGCTCATCGGCTTCGACTTGGTGAACAGCCATATCAATGATTGGAATCTGACTCGCTTGCAACCGCTCATTCGCAAACGTGCGGGCCATGAAGGCGCCCTCGCCAAGCTCGCGGGCAAGACCGAGCGCATGGAAGAACAACTTTTTGCCATACAAACCAGTATGGATAAAAATATGAGCGCCTTGGTGGAATCGGTGGCTCGTACGACCCGCCAACTCGATCAAGTCGGTCAATTGCAGGCCCACCTCGGAAAACGTGTTTCGGAACTCCTCGACTTCGAAAAGCAATACCGTAGCTTTTTGCAAGCGAAGCAAGGCTCAGTAGCGCCACCGCATTTGCGGCCCGACGGAGAGGCCTGAGCCGTCATGCGTCGTCATCGCGGGTCCAAAAGGCTGGAGCTGGGAGAAGCCATTTCCTTCGAGGACGTGCTCACCGTGATCACCGTGCTCTTGCTATTGCGAGTGCTCTTCATGGTTCCCTTGGTCAATGTGGAAAAGGCGAAAACCGTGCGCGCCGAAAAGGACGCGTATTGGTCGCACGAAATCACTTGGGTTTTATCGCAAAACACCGACAGCGCTGGCATCGCCCCCTTTGCCACCGCTTTTGAAATTGGGGAGAGTCGCGCCATCTTGACCCAGCGTGGGCGCTATACTTTTCTTGAATCTGCAGATGCCGATAGCAGCCTGCTGGTGATGCGCCAAAATATAGGGGACAGCTCCTATGTCGCCATGCGCGTTCAGGGTCCTGGACATGCCAAGTCTTTTCGCCGCGGTCGTCTGCTATGGAGCGCCACGGAACAAGAATGGTTCACGGCCTCGGACACCCTGGACTATGGCCAACATATTTTGTCCAAGGGCCTAGAGGCCCAAGTGCGGAAGTTCACCCAAGAGGAGCGCGGTTACTGATGCGTTCTCCTTCTACCCGCTTGCGCATGCGCCTTCTACGCTTCTACTTGTTCGCCTTGTGCTTGGTGGTTTTTTTCGCTGAGGTCGCTTGGTCACGCAATGGCGATGAGCCCTTGAACCACTATGCCCTCATCACCTTGAAAGACGAGGCCGCTGGCCAGCGGCTGGCGGGACGCTTCAAAGCCAAGGGACAACCGGTTTTCCTAGTGCATGATTTGGCTTCGGGCCTGACTCAAGGCGATATCATGCGCTTTCAGGACAAGGCCGTGCTCATCAATTCCGATGTGTGGCAAACCTTGCAAGCTGAAAAGGCCCTGGAGGGATTGCAAGCTTCGCCCCTAATTCGCGTGACTGCCAAGGGGTCGGAGGCGACTTGGTCCAGCCGAGCCAAGCAGGTGAAGTCTCATTCCGAACAAATGGCTTATTCCTTGGGCGCCGAGCTCATCAAGGTCTTGCAGGAAAATTTCGGTGGCTTGCCCTCACGCGAACAATTCGTCATGACTTTTGACGGCGCGAATTTGCAATTGATGGCGCCGCGTGAATTTCTCGACCAGCTCAAGGTGATTTCGGTGGTCAAGGCGCCTATCACGGGTCGACCGCGCTTCATTTCTCCCGGGCCGCAAGCCCAAAGGCTAGCAGGGCAAAGCTTTTCCTGGCAGGCCATGGCCGTCGATCCGGCCGAACCCGACGGAGGCCTTCGGTATAAGATCACCAGCCCCCTGCCGGCATCGCTAACTTGGAATGCCGAAACCCATGTGCTGTCCGGTCGCTTGGATTCGACGGGGGTTTTCCCAGTAACTGCTGAGGTACGTAACCCGCAAGGCGCCATGGACACGGTTTCCGGCTTCATTCGTGTGGAGGAAGACCGGGCACCCGTGCTTGCCCAGTCACCGAAATTGCTGACCTTTGCGGGAGCGGCATGGCAATATTCGGTCTTAGCAGCCGATCCTGATCATCCCGGCGATTCACTCCGTGTGCTGCCGCTTTCTTTGCCTTCCGGCATGCGCTTCGACACAAGTCATGCGACCTTTACCTGGACGCCTCCTGATTCGGCCATTGGTGCCCAGGTCGAATTCGCTTTTCGCCTGCAAGATCCTTTGCAGCGCGGAAGCGACTACCGCTTCAATTTGCAAGTTCGCAAAGGTGCCGATATCACTTGGTCGAAAGGCATCCATATTGATTTGCCCTTCGACACCTTGCTGCAGGGCAAGACCTACACATGGCGGGCTGGCGCCACCGCGGCGGCCTGGGCTTCTGAGGGCGTGCATGTGCACGCCATCCTCGGCCCCGATTCCACGACCTTCGATGGCGAAACCTTGACCTTGCGCCCCATGGAGGCGGGTGTGCATGAATTGAAATTCCAATTCGAAACCCCGGCAGGACATTTGCAACAATCCGTCGCCTTGACCGTGCGCGAAGATAGGCCACCCCTTTTCCTAAGCTCCTTGAGCACGGCTCGCATCAGCGTGGGTCAAAATTCAAGTTATAAGCCGGTGGCCATCGATCCGGAAAATGCACCCGTGGAAATCGTGGCGGAAATTCCCCAGGGCAGCGACATGCAATGGGATCAAGGTCACCTAAACCTAGAAGGGCTAGAGCCTGGCCTCCATGCCGCGAAGCTCACCGCCACCGACGTCTCTGGACAAAGAGCCACGCAATGGATAGCGGTGCAAGTCGACCCCGCCGCGCGAGGAGCCTCCTGGACTTTGGAAAACCGCATGGAAGGCGGCATTTCCACCTGGAGTGCCACGGCCGATTTCGGCGCCGGGCGCATGGGACTTTATACGCCCAAGGTTTTGCAGGCCTTTAGCTTTACCACTCGATCGGGGCGCGAATGGCCCTATGTGTTTTTCGGCGGCAACCTGCTCAGCCATGCCAGTGAATTGCGGGGCAATCGCCTTTTCACCGATCTCGGTTTTTCATTGCGCTTACCGGATCCCAAAATCGCCACTGGCGGAGTTTATGGGCGCCTATGCGGAGAATGGACCTTTCCCAATCTTGCTTTTTCGCGCATCGAAACCGAATTCACCGGACATGTTCGCCAAGCCCTGGTATTGACCGATACCACGGGAATCAAATTCATTTTCGGTGCGGAAGCGATGCAATTCTCACAACAGTACGACCCCATCATTCGCCGCATTGTACGCGATGCCACGGCCAAGGACAATGCCGCCTTTTTCACGCGCCTGGAGGCCTATTCGAAATTCGGCTGGGGCGTTTCCGGCGGGCCAGGCGCATGGCGCGAAGATTTCCCCATGGCGCAACGGTATTTTCAGCGCCTTGGCGCCGTGGCGCGCTATGAGGCGCATTTTCGCGGCCTCCTAGGGCAATTCAATATGCGCAGCGGCTGGGGTCCGGGCGGCGCAGGCTGGGACCTTTATGCGACGTGGAAGGTCAGTTTCGGCGAAGCTTATTAGGCCCAGCGGCCGCATTAAGTCCAAGGCGAGAACAACCGGGCATCGATAGCCGACGCCACGGCGAAAGCTTGCACACCTTCGCCACGCCCGAAGTCCGTAAGGCCTTCCCCTGAAGTTGCGGTGATAGCCACATCCCCAGGAGCAAGGCGCAACCGCGACGCCAGGCTGGCCCGCATGGCGGGAAAATGGGCAATAAGCTTGGGCTTGCGACATTCCACCGTGACAGAAACATGGGTGATACGGTAACCCGCGGTAGCCACATCGGATAAAGCCAAGGCCAAATAAGCCGCGCTATTGGTGACACCGTCCTTGCAAAGGGCATCGGCCACTGGCCCGAGTATGGGCTTGCCGGTAATGCCCGACAAGGCATTGGTCACGGCATGGAAAATCACGTCGGAGTCGCTATTCCCTTCGAGGCTATAAGGTTCAGGCAAGCAAATACCCGCCAAAATCAATGGCCTTGCATCGCCGGCTTGGTTTTCACGAAGGCGATGGCTGTCTTGCCCGATACCGGTTTTGAACATGAGAAGGTCTCTCTTGGGATGCTGCGATGAAAGTCAGGTCTCCAGGCGTGCAGCCATCCACCGAGCCCACAGTAAGTCTTCGGCATCGGTGACTTTACGCACATTGGATCCGCCGCGCACCCAGGTGACGGGATAGCCAGCAGCTTCGGCCATCATGCACTCGTCGGTGGGTGCGGCCATGCCTACCTGGGAGGCCAGGGCATACAGGTTTTCCAAAACTTGG
>JAYUVP010000091.1:0-22724 GCA_043753995.1 Fibrobacterota bacterium | reverse complement strand
TGGCCCAAGAACGATCCTTGATAAACTTCGTATCCATTTTCGATAACCTTCTGCGAGCGTTTACTTGCGTACACGGGTGGAGAAGAGACCTTCAGGGCGCGCCATTAGTACGCCGATGACCGCGAGCAAGGTGAAGACCTTGGCCATGGAACTGGTCATGAAGAATTCCATGATGGACTGCGCCTGAGCGATGGAGAATGCCGAGGCAATGGTGCCGAGTAGACTGGCCGCGCCTCCGAAGACGACGACGAGAAAGGTGTCCACGATATATAGCGAGCCCGTGGTGGGACCGGTGGAGGCGATGGTGGTGAATACGGCGCCGGCGACACCGGCGATGCCGCAGCCCAAGGCGAAAGTCATGCGATCCACTTTTTTCGTATTAATGCCGACGCTGCCACTCATGACGCGATTTAAGGTGGTGGCGCGCACCCGCAAGCCCCAACGGGAGCGGAAGAGATACAGAAAGGTCAGGCAGGTCAGACAAAGGGTAAGCCCCATCATAAATAGCCCGTTCAAGGGAATGTCTATGCTCTCGCTGGGCTTGACCGATCCGAGTAACCATGGAGGTAAGGTGGCACTGACTTCGCGTGCGCCGAAGCTGGAACGAAAGATTTGCTGTAAGATGAGACTGACGCCCCATGTGGCCAACAGGGTATCCAACGGTCTTGAATACAAGTGACGTATCATCAAAACTTCCAGCAAATAGCCGATGCCGAAAGCCACGAAGAAGCCGAGAAGGATGGCGAAGGGAAAGTAATAGTTTAGGAAGCCGGGGAATTTATCCACGGCTAAACTCGACATGAAATAAGTAGAGTACGCTCCCATGGTCAGGAATTCGCCATGAGCCATATTGATAACGCCCATTTGGCCGAAAATGATGGCCAAACCCAGGGCCATGAGGAGAAAGACGCAGAACAAGCTCAAGCCGCTAAATCCCTGCATCACGAAAATAGATCCAAGTTCAGTCAGCGAATAGCCGCCCATGTCTTTCTCCTATACCTTTTGTCTCAGTTATATTTTGTTTTTTTAGGTCGGATGGCCGAGGTCAAAGATTATTGATAGCCCTTGGGGAATGGGTCGGGCTGAATAAGGTCACTCTCATAAACCACCTTGGCCTGGCCATTGGCCATCCATAGACCTATGCGTAACTTGCTCCACAGATGGTGATTCTCGTGAACCTTGACATAACCCTCGGGAGCGGTTTTCAATTCGATACCGGGCGAGGCCTTGGCGATTTTATCGACATCGAAACTTCCTGCCTTTTCTACGCCGGCCTTCCATAACCATGGGCCAAGATAGGCGGCCTGGGTCACGTCTCCGATGACGCTATTCGGGCCCCACATTTTCTTAAAAGCGGCGACGAAAGCTTTGTTGTTGGGATTATCTAGGCTCTCGAAATATTTCATCGAAGAATAAAAGCCCACTAGATTTTCGCCGCCAATGCCGAGCACCTCATCCTCAGTCACCGAAATGGTGAGGAGATTCTGCTTTTCGGCGGTCAAACCCGCTGCCTTGAGCTGCTTGAACCAAGAAACATTGCTGCCCCCGACTACGGCAGCGAATACCACGTCTGGTTTTTTCAATTTGATTTTATTGATCAAGGAGCCGAATTGGGTATGACCTAAGGGTGCGAATTCTTCCGCGACCACGGTACCTTTGAGCACATTCTCAATGTGCTTACGGGCTATTTTCATCGAAGTGCGAGGCCAGATATAATCGGAGCCCACCAGGTAAAAGGACTTGGCCTTTTTCTCTTTGGCGATCCAATCAAGTCCGGCGATAATTTGTTGAGTCGCCTCTTGTCCGGTATAGATGACATTCTTCGATTGCTCCAAGCCTTCATAGAAGGTCGGATAATAAAGCATGCCATTTTCTTTTTCAAAAACGGGAAGCACCGCCTTGCGCGAGGCGGAAGTCCAGCAGCCCATGACGGCGGCCACCTTATCTTGTACTAGAAGCTTGCGCGCTTTTTCTGCGAATGTTGGCCAATCGCTGGCGCCGTCTTCCACAATGAACTTGATTTTGCGACCTAAAACCCCGCCCATTTCATTGATCTGGGCAATGGCCAATTTTTCCGCTTCCACCGATCCGGTTTCGCTGATGGCCATGGTTCCGGTAAGGGAATGAAGTATGCCCACCGTGACTTCATTGTCAGTAACAGCCAATCCCGTCGTCATCACCTTGGCGGTGGGAAGAGTTTCCGCTGCATTTACGGCCATGGCGCCGACGGCTAAAGCAGCTGGAATCAGTTTGCGAAAAATTCTGCCCATACCCATTTCAAGGCCATTGGGATGGCCCTTCATACGCATTGTCATTGTTTCCTCCGGGTTTTTGTCACCCCGCAGCTACGCGACGCGTTAGCTATTGCGGGATTGTGATGTCGAATGGATTGATTGCAATGACCGTGCCATGACGCATTCCCTCTGCAAAAATCGATTGTCTCGACGAATTGCGCGAATGACTAGGTCTAATTTTTATAAACAAGTATGAATTGGCAGAATTTTGAATGCCAACTATTAACAGGGAAACAAAAGCGTCATGGATTGCGTGAAAGTGAAAGTCAATAAGACATACGTAACCTATATGCTACGCAATGATGAACCATTGGCAGAGTTATCGGATAGTCAAATTCACAAGTACCCTATCCCCCATTTGGGGGAGATGCCATTTTCCCCTAAATATTTTTGGTGATCACTAATTTCCGAGTAAGGCTTTGCGTAGTAGTCCAAGTTGACCATTGTGATACATCTGGTGCGCACCACAGAAGAGCAAGGAGGCGTGCTTGGTAGTGATCATAGGATTGAAGGTTGACACAGCGTCGGACAATCCGCCTTCGTCCAAGCTCGATAAGATTTCGTCGATGGCCGCGTCCACACGCGAGGCCGCCGCGATCAAATCGGATTTTCCCGGCCTCTCCTCTAACCCATCGCCGGGCAAGGTGCCACGATGATACCATTGCGTGTAAGACGATACATCGATCAAATCGGCGCGCCTACCCACGATGAGTTCAATGCCGAAGTGATAATTAGCAAGCACGATATGGCCTAATTGCCAATTCACATTGGTGGCCGGATGTGCCGGCGTGACCTTCCAAAGGTCGGCCTCAAGACCTTTCAGGGCCATACGGGAAAAGGTACGGGCGACTTGCAATTGCTGAATAATGCCCGAGATTGCGGACATGCTTTAAGCCACTCCCAAAGCGGTTCCAGGAATATCGACCACGAAGCGGCTTCCTTCGCCCAGAATGCTTTCGGCGCGCACAGTGAAGTGATATCGCTGGGCGGCATGTTTCACGATGGCCAAGCCTAACCCTGTTCCCTCTTGGCGGGCGCGCGAGGCATCGGCACGGTAAAAACGCTCGAAAATGCGCGGGAGCATTTCAGCGGGTATGCCCACCCCAGTGTCTTTTATGCTGAGGCGGCCGCTGCTCCCAAGACTTTCCCAGGAGACTTTCACCTTACCGCCGGGTTTATTGTACTTGATGGCATTGCCGACAAGGTTATTGACGATGAGCTCCAAGTCACGAGGCTCAGCAATAAGGGTAATGTCTTCCGGCACGTGATTTTCAAAACGAATGCCCGCGCTGTCGAGGCCAGTACGATGAATGACGGCCGCTTGATTCAAATAGCTACGCAATGGCAAGGGTTCGGGATTGCGCGGGCCTTTGTCCGCCTCCAAGCGTGAGAGCGAAAGCAAGTCTCCGATCAGGCTTTCGAGCCGCAGGGCATTGTGCAGGATTTTCCGGACGAAGGGCTCACGCGCTTTTTCCTTTTGTAGAGCTCCGTCTATCAAAGCTTCGGCATAGCCTCGAATGCTGGCCAGCGGCGTCTTCAACTCGTGGCTGGCATTGGCTACGAATTCGCTTTTCACCCGGTCGAGCTGACGGAATTCGGATATGTCGACCAGGGTCAATAAAAGTTCGCCTCCTTTTCCCGACAAAGATCGCAAATGGCAAAGCAAATCTCGGGGACAGGTTTCGCTTTTGTCGATGAGTAAAACCGGCGGGCGTTCTCCCCGCGCTACCGATCCGGTGAAGGCAGCCAATTCTGGCAACGGCGATATTTCCGAAAAAGGACGTCCTACCCAGTCCCCGGGAAGGGACGAAGCCGGCGAGTTCACCCTGGGTAGAAGCCGCATGGCTGAAGCGTTCAAGGTGCGCACTTCACCCTGTGGGCCTAAAAGCACCACGCCTTCTTCGAGAAGGTTGAGCACTTCGATAAGTCGATCATGCTCATGCCCGAGATTCGCATGCAAGCGTCGGATTTCACCCACATAGTTTTCGAAAACATGATTGAGGACTTCAGCCTCGCGAAAGGATGCGTCCCAGCGCAATGGCTTTGTGATATCAGGCCGTCCCGCTTGAAGACGCAAAAGCGGTGAGCTGATATGGCGATCCACCCAAACCGCCACGAACAAGGCCACGGCCACAAAGAGCAGCAAATAAAAACCCACCGCACTGAAGGCGATTTTGCGGAAGCCAATCAAGGCAGGCGGGCCGGCGGCCACGCGCAAGTAATGACCGTCTGGTAGGCGATGGGCGACATAGACCATTTCCATGCGTACGGTGGCGGAGGCGCGATGATCACTGCCCCATTCCGTTTTCGCCGCCGCCACGAATTCGGGGCGATGACGATGGTTGTCCACCATGCCTAGACTGTCAAAGCCGACATGGGAATCGCCGATCACCCGGCCATTGCTATCCGCCACGGTTATGCGAAAGCCTTTATGACGCGACAATGCCTTGCATACCGAATCGACCTTGGGCGATGAGGATAGAAGGACAGGATCGCGTATCATCACTTCGGAAATCAAGGCGGCATCGCCGCGGAGGTCTTTTTCCAGCAGGGAAAAAAACAGGGATCGTGCCGAGAAATATTGATAAAAAGCCAGGCCTATAAAGGCCGCGACGAAAAGCAGCAGCAGCCATTGCAATCTGGCGCGTAGCGAAGGCGATTCTTGCATCGGCCAAAGATAATGGGGCGAGGCCCCGCGCAAATTAGGTTTGCTTGATTTCTTCGCTTACATCGGCGCCTTGGCCAGAACGTAATTCGTCCATGCCTTCGGGATCCCATTGATAGCCGAAACCGGTCACGGTGCGAATGCAGGCATTATAGGGCCGGATCTTGTCACGCAAGCGCGTAACCGTCACATCGACGCTACGGAGGCCTGCCTTGGCTTCCATGCCCCAGGCCCTCTCCAGCAAGGTGGCTCGGGCTATGGTTTTACGCTGGCCTTCGATGAGCACCTTGAGCACCATGAATTCTCGCGGCGTCAACGCCAGCCGCTGGCTTTCTATTTCCACCACATGGCGTTCGAAATGCACCGAAAGCCCGCGAAAGCGGAAAGTATCCTTGGAGCCTTTGCTGCGTTTGATAAGGGCTCTAGCGCGCGCCACCAATTCGCGCGGCGAAAAGGGCTTGGTGAGATAATCATCGGCACCGACCTTGAAGCCGATCAACTTATCGGTTTCCTCGGTTTTGGCCGTCACGAAAAGCACAGGAATATTTTCGAGGCGTTCTTTTTGCTTCATGCGGCGGCACAAATCGGTGCCCGACATGTCGGGAAGCATCACGTCAAGAATAGCCAAGTCGACGATTTCGTCCGCGAGAATGGAGAGCGCGTCGCCAGCGGTTCGCGCGGTATAAACGCGGAACCCCTCGGCTTCCAGGCTATAGGCAATGAGCTCTAAAATGTCAGCATCATCTTCGGTTACAAGAATTTGGGCTTCAGCCACGTCTCAACCTCGACCTTTCAGCACGTCTTTGGCTTAAGGCTTAAATCTAAGGGTAGGCGGGTGCAGCACCAAGTGGCAAAGGGTTTCAGCCGTGTTACAAAAACCGTAACCCCGGTGAAACCCCTGAAGAAAACCGAGATTAGCGGGAAGAATGCGTTAAAAGCCCAAACCACTAGGTCAAGGAAGAGGCAATAAAAACGCCTTCTGTACGCGTTTACCCTCGCCTTCCAAACGAAGTCGCAGCCAAACCAAGCCCCGGCGACCTTGTGTTAATTGCGACAAAGACCATTGATATTGGCCCGCGGGCCACCAGGCTTGTTCCCTTCCCAAAAGTCGACCCTGGGCATCCAGCGCCTCCAGGGTCACATATCGGTTACCCAGGAGGCGCAGGCTGAGATGACGGCCCTGCAATCTGGCACTTTCAATTTGCACCTGCTGAGGCCATTGCGCCAAAGCAGCCTGGACTTCCTCCACCTTGCCGACAATGATTTGCAGAGTGTCTTCAAACCCCAGAGGTGTCGCCGCCAGGACGGGATTGGCATCCAAATCAAAAGCGAGGCCGCGTTTGGGGGAAAAGGCCGCCACACCATAGCCGGAAGGCAATTGCCGTCTAACCAATTTCAAATCGGACTTCGATCCGCTTCGCCAACCCACGGTCCAACGCAACAGGCCTTGGTGGGCAAGGCCCTGAAAATCGGAGCTTAAAGCAAGGTTTTTTCTCAACGCCGCTAATTGCGTCGCCTTTTTGCTGCGGGAAAGCAAGGCGGGTTCATCCTCAATGCCAAATGCCTCGGAAGCGCCGTCAAACGCTCCTAGCTCGACTTCAGAGCGATCCTGGGACATACCCAAGACCCAGTCCTCTTTGTCCACTGCTGCGGCCTTGGCTGCCATACCGGCCATCGAGGGTGTCGCTCGGTCGAGATCGACGACGGTGTCCAGGGGCCCCTTCCAATAAACGAAATAGCCACGCCAAGGAGCCAGAACTTCGGTCTTCACCCAATTGCCTTCGTCCCCGGGATGATAAGCCCAAAGCGACTTCAATTTTGATTTCTTATAATCCGATTCTTTTTTTCGGCTCATGGGCCAAGCCAAGGAATCTAAAAGCTTGGAGGCAATAGCATTCCAGCCCTCCTTGAGGGTGAAACGAAAGGCGGAATCCCCGGAAGTCAATAAGGAGGCCTGACCCAAGGTCACGCTTTCGAGCGCTTTTGAAGAAGCAACCCAATAGGCCTTGCCCTCCACCAAGTGATTTTGCTTGTTCAAATAGCGCAGACTGTCTTTCCCTGATGGTTCCCATTGCGCCAAAGTCAGGTCGGAGCGGTCATTGGCGCCAATCAAGGACTCCACCGTAATGCTCGTATCGAGACGGAAGGGCAATCCCACGAAATCCCATTTGTCGGTAACATGCGAGCCCACTTTCCAAACGGGTCCGGTAGTGAAACCCTGGGTGCGTTGCCGCACAGGAAACCACCCCGTTTTGCATTTGGGCAAGCATGTTGAATCCAATAGACTAGGTCCTTGGGCACAAACTCGCACGCCGAGGATTTTGATGGCTCCTGGAGGGTTTTTCAAACTGAGCTTGATCACGATTGCATTGGCGGTATCTTTCACTTTCACCACGCTATCGATGAGATCGCTGCGATAGACTTGATAGCCCAAAGTCGCGGCATTGTCATCGAGAGTGAAAGTCGCCGCCGTTGAGCCATCGGCGTTGATCGTCTCGCCCGATAAGCGTATCACGGGAGGCAAGGTGTCTTTACCAAAGAAATATTTTCCGTCAGAAGCGGGGGAAAAAGGACTGCCGCCAGCAATGCGGGTTGGCTTGCGAAAGCCATCGGCGAGAAACCAAAGCGTCGCATTCGAGAGGGCCGCATTGGTGGGCTGAACAGTAACCGTGCTGTCGCCCGAGATTCCCTTGATTTGTAAAATCGAACTTTGCAATTGAAAACCAACGACATATGAAGGCAAATCCACGGCCTCCAGGGCAATGGGCCCTTTCGCTTTGGCGTCCACGACCACACGAAATTCGCCCGCCAATCCGCCTTGTTGACCCGGCAAAATTTCGGTTTGCTTGGGATCTTCGGTGAGGCGATATTGCTCGGTCATCACCGCGCTATTGATTTCGTTATCGTCTCTGCCCGTCACGGCCACGGCCTTAAGAGTCAAACTCTTCGTGATAGCAATCGGCCCAAAATAAGGGATCCAATTTCCGGGAGTGGGGTCTTGCCCATCCAAGGTGTAATACAAACTCGCTAAGCGAGTGGGCGTACTGAGGGTGACCTTGCCCGTGGCTTGCAGCGCATTGCCGCCAGGTGTGGCGACCGGAATCTGGGGCTCCAACTGATAGACCCAGGTTTGCATGTCGCTCACCTTTCCGCTTGTGCTTACGGAAAAAGCATGTAAAACCGTGGTATTGAAGAACCTATAAGGTTGACTATAGGGCAGGGTTCCATTCTGGGTTGGCACTTTATTGGTGTCCGCATATATCTTCGAACCGTCGCGAGTGGTAAGCTCGACCTGAATACTATCGTGAAATTTTCCCGGAGTGGGAGAGACGCGCGGCCCCGACTCCAGCAGGTAGGTGAATTTGGCGATGGCGCTGCGTTTGGTTCCTTGCACCGCGACCGCTTCGACACTGTCATTTTGGTGAATGACCAAGGCGCTATCCATTTGCCAAGTCCAAACTCCTCCTACCTTGCGCCACCAAATTGAGGCCTGCCCCGAAGAGAAGCGTACTGAAGTACCGTCGGCGACCGCGCCAGCCGCAGGTTGGGCTATAGGCTTTTCCAAAAGGGGCTGCACCGATTCCAGAGTGTCCAAATAAAGTTCGCGCAGGGTGTCGCTGCTCCGATAACTCTTCCGTGTGGCGATGACGGTCAATTCAGCAGTTTGTCGCAGAATCAGGGGTTGGGCATAAGGCTTCAAGGCTTCAGTGGGCTTGGAGCCATCCAAGGTGAAGAACATTTCGGCGCTGTCGGGGGACTTCAGCGCGACCGTGATGGAATCCGGGAATTCGCGGCCTCTGGGTGTGGCAATAGGACGGGCTAGTTTTGGGATATCGGTGGAAGTAAACCGATAGAGACCCATGGCCGAAGTATCGCTTCCGAGCACAGCATAAACGCGAAGTTCGGTTTCCTTGGTCAAGGTCACCGTACCCGTAATCCGCTCAAAGGGGCTGTCATTCTGAGAAACGAATAAAAGAGGGTTTTCGACTAGGGCATTAAAGCCCACTTGCAGGGTTCCTGAAAATTCGCGATCGTGGGTCGAAGGCACCGGAGCAGGAAAGCTCACGCTCAACCGGGCCGTATTCGAGGTGGCCGTTCCCGTACTATTGGTCACCTTGCAAACAATACGCTTGCTGTGATCCGCCAGGGTCACGCCAATCAAATGGATGGTTTTGTTGGCCAAGGATTGGGCCGCGTCATTCACATACCAAGTCAAGGTCCCGTCGCCCAAATGGGTGATTTCCGAGTTAAAGGTGGCAGTTTGCCCGGGGTAGACACCCAAGGTGTCGGGGACAATTTTGACCGTGGGAGCGCGTTTAAAGGTCCAGTTTTCCGCACCTTTCAAACTGTCTGAATAAGTGGCGATGCCCCGCGAAACCGTGGCCTTGCATTGGCCTATGGAGGCATACTTGGCCGTCAAATTGCCTGTGACTGCCAGGGAGAAAGGGGTGGTGGTTGCCAATAGCCCGATGAGATTGTTCTCCCTACCCTCAAAGCTGGCATTGCCCGAAACCTTGATGTTACGACCGTCCAGCCGCATCAAGCCATACGGGGTCGCCTTGGTTATGCCCAGGCTTCCATTGACCTTCAGATCGCCGTTGACAATCAAATCTTGGCCATTAAAATCCAAGTTGCCGTGGGTTTGCTCCCAACCTCTCACGGTCAAAGGTCGGACCGCCAATTGCACGGTGCCAGCTCCATCATGGCGCACAGGTGGCAATCCCGCGGCGACATCCGCAGCATTGGCAACTGGGCCAATAAGGATTTGGGTGGAAGGCGAACTGAGGCGGAGAATTCCGGCTTGATATCGGTATTTGCCGCCGGCGAAATCGCCATTGCCGGTAAGATTGAGAATGAAGTTATCGAAATTCAGGGTGCCAGCATAGGCGTTTTGCACAACAATGCCCTGCACGCTGACATGGCGATCCAGCATCATGCCCCGGGTCACCCCCGCGGGGAAAAGCACCACATCGGTGGATTCAGGCACGCCAACCGGATTCCAATTGGTGGACGAACTCCAATTGCTGTCCAAAGCCAATCCTACCCAGCGTTTATAATCGGCCCGTGCCCAATCAAAATCGTCGAGATCCACATTCTTTCTCGTATTGTCGCCCTCTTGACGCAAAAACAATCGGCTAAGCACCGGGATATTTTGTGCAGTCGGAAGTGGGCCCACCGATAGAAAGGCGATAGGTCCCAGTAGGGCTTGTTCTTTTTCGCGGCCCACCGTGGTGCTGGCAAACAAAGACCAAGAGCCTAGATTGCCGTCGACAACGAGGCGCATATAATGCCAAGTGGCCGAGGTCATACTGTGCGGAATGCCGAGCATACTGCCGGAAGCAGTTTGATACTGCAGGCTCTGGTTCGGATACACGCAAATTTTGACTCGCATGACCATAGTATCGGCTTCGGTGCCAATGCCCAAGCAGAATTGATTGGTCTGGATACTATCAAAACGCCATCGCCACTTTAATTCAATGGCTCTAGCCGCAGGCCGAAAAATCCGGCTGACGGCATAGGTGTCCTTGGGCTGAACATGCAAATAAGCGCTGGTGGTATTGCTTTCCACTTTGAATTGGGAGGAGTCGCCATTATTGGTAACGGCCCGAGTCCATCCGTCCATGCCTTGCAGAACGCGTCCCACCGCATAGGCGGGAGGCTCGAAATCTACGAGGTCGGCTTCAGGGCATTGCCAACCCAGAAACAGCAACGCAAGCGAGCCGCCAACGAGCCCAAATCGAACCATGCTTCTTCCTCACCAGGAACAATCACAATGAAAACGACCAAAGGTACCCAATCATTGTCGTAAAACGCCATGGGTGAGTGCACACAAATCATGAAAGAGCGCGAAATGTCAAAGTTTTCCGCGCTCGGGAGTCCAGGGCTCTGGTGTGCTAAGCCCTCACGAGGGAAAACAAATCGGCCAGCAGACCCTCTTCGGCATCGGGTTTTTCCATAGGCGTGGGTCTAGCGGCCCTCAAGGTCGCACCGGCGACGCTTTCCCCTTGCAATCCCATGGCCGTCAGCAGGTTTTGAAGTATGGGTTCGGCTTCAAAATTCGCTCCACGCTCAGCCGCAGCGCGACGAAAGGTCGCGGCACGTTCGGGATGCGCTAAATAATCAGCGCATAGGTCGCCCATGTGATCCACATCGCGGGCGAGATAGCCATTGACGCCATCGAGAATCAGGTCGGCCGGGCCCTTGGTGGCATAGGCCACGGCAGGCAAGCCGCAGCTCAGCCCCTCTAACAGGGCGCAAGAAAAAGTGTCAAACCAACTGGGCAAAACCAATAAGTCGGCAGCGGCATAGGCCCGTGCCAAGCCCGGTTTGTCCTGCCAGCCTAAAAAAACGGTATCAGGAAGGGCCTCGCGCAGCCAGGCTTCGGCGGGACCCGTTCCTGCGACGGCCAAAACCGCTTCGGGGACTAGTGCACGAACTTTCGCAAGGATTTGCGGCAAATCCCGCAGGCCCTTTTCAAAGGAAAGCCTTCCGGCGAAGAGCAGCACTTTCTGATTTTCCGACACGCCTGCGAATACTTCGCCCTTGTTCAATACGGCGGGGCGATACAACGAATCGACCCAATGCGCGGTCAAATGCACCCGGGCCGGATCCAAGCCCATGGCGGGCGAAATCAGAAAATCGCGTTGCTCGGTATTGAGTACGAAGACGCCATCGAAGCGGCGATAGAAGGCGCGCAGGAAGCGGCGCAAACGATCGAGCTTAGGCTTATCCAGACCCAGAGTGCGCTTGGCGAAATCGAGCCAGTCCGTATGCAGGTAAAAGTAGGCGGGCACATGAAAGGCCTCGCGCAAATACAAGGCGAGCAAACCCATGGGGGCTTCGGTGCTGCACACGACGCGATCGTATCCGCCTTCGGCGAAAGCCCGGTGCACGGCCATGACGTCGGGCAAGCGAATCGGTTGCTCCCGATAAAAAGGCAAGGAAAAGGCGGAGGCCACGGGCAGGCGCTTCAAATGGGATCCGTCTTCGGGGCGGGGTTTTCCGAAAGCTTCGTCGCAGGCAAGGAAATCCAAGGGCAGGCCGCGCTCGCGCGCTTCGGCGAGCGTCGCTTGCAAAACATGGGAAACGCCATTGCGATCAAAAAAAGTATCGCTGAGCCATAAGGCCCGATGCGGATGCTTCCACTTGCCAAGGCTTTCGGCGAAAGCATCAACGAAAGGTCGCTTGTCATGCAAAACCGTGCTGGCGGCGAACGCCGATCCGCCCAGCACCACCGAGGCGAGAAAGGGAAAGGGCAGGCCGTCCATCCAATCGCCCAAGTCGCCGCCCGTCATGTCGCGGCTCGACGAAGGAGCGCCACCGACCAAGGCCCGAAAATGCACCGGCAATTCAACGCGGGCCAGCAATTCCGAGGTCGAGGGCCAGTCCGCTCCCGACTTCTCATGCTTCTCGACCTTATTGCTCACGCGTCGGCACAGCAATCCCCAGATTTGCGTGAAAAGATCGGGCAAGACTTCGCGCAAGGTGGCGGCCATGTTTTCGCCGGAGCCTTGGCGCGCCTTGGCGATGGCCTCGATGCCCTGCAACATGGGGCGATACGGCTTGCTCACCATGAGCGAGGCCAGCAGCCCCGGCTTTTTGCCACGAAAGCCCTCGCATAAAATCCCGAGAAAACGCGAGGTCATGCGGTGGCGCTTTAATTCCATAAAACCGTTGGCGACCACGTAACCCAGGAGTTTCTCCCCCGGGTCGCCCCGGTGCAGCAGCAGGCGCAAGAGGCCCGGGTCTTGCATGCGAAGTGCAGCATTACAGAAAAATTCGAGGAAGGCGGCCATCAATTTTTCTTCGCCGCAATAGGCGCCATAAGGAGCGAATTCGCCTCGACGCAAGGCTTCCAAGGCGATTTGCGAGGGCTTGCGGGGGTCTTGGCGCCAGCCAGGAGCGCGCAGGGCGGTGCCCGTGCTGCCGGAGAATATTCCGAAGTGGCAATCCGATCCGCCGGTGACTTGCTTGCGATAGGGATCGCGGCAAAAGGCGTCGGGGCGTATGCCGATGCGGCGGCCCATGGCATCAAGAGCCTCGGGGGTGAGGCTTTGCACCCATTCCATGGTCAATAGATTTTGCCAGGCGTCACGCTGGCCATTCACACCTTCGAAGCGCTCGAAGCATAAGGCGAAGCGGTCCATGAGGGCTTGCGAGGGCATGCCCTTGGGGCTGTAAAAATGCAGGGGATGAGCCAAGGACGTGGGAAGGTCGCGCTCGGCGGTATACTCCAGAAAACGATAGGCATCTTTCCGGCGACTATTCAACGCCTCTTCATCCGCCTGGGTGATGCCGAAAGTGAGTACGTGCACGCCGATGTCCACATCGGGAAAGGTCACGCTGAATTCGGCGGCGGGCAAAACGTCTTCACCCTGTTCGAGCCAATCCCAGCAGCTACGGGCATTATTGTGATTGGTGACGGTGAGAACATCGGTGCCATGGCCGCGCAGCACCTTGCCCAATTCGGCCGTGGGCAGCCACGTCTCGGGCAAGCGCAAGAGGCGACCCAATGTTTCATCGGGCACGTCGCTATTGTGATCATGGCAATGCAAATCGATGCGTAAGGTATCTGCGTCGCCGATTTCGGAAACTCCAGCAACCGTTTGAGCCTCGGCGACTTTTTGTTTGAGGCCGGCATTCACTTGTCGGCGAAATCGCCCATGTCCTTCGTTTTGGTCTTCTGGTTTTTTCATAGTCCTTGGCTTGACTGCGCCTGGTAACGGGCGGCGTCGCGCATCCTTTCGGTGAGATTGGCCTCGGCGGCCATTGGCGTCATCACCCGCTTGCCCGCGGGGAGACTCAATTCCAAACGTTTTTGGGAACCCTCGGGGATAGCATCGGAAGGCAAGGCCAAATCCACATCCGAAGGCAAGAGCAAATAAAGCGGGGCGGGGTCTTGATGGGCAGCCCGCCGGACGCTCCATTCCATCACGCAAAGATGGGCGCTCCAGTGGATTTTGAAATTGACCATGCCGTGCAGGGTCGGAGCATCCTTGATTTCAAGGTCCATGCCAGGGCGAAACCAGGCGCGGGGAGCGCCGGGCATGAGGGTGATGGCTCCGGCATGATCTTCGATGAGCAAGCCACGAATGAGTTGCAAGGTTTCCGCAGCGGACCATCCGTGATCTCCGTCACCCATGCATCCACCGAGGGTGCGGGGATGCAAGGCCTCAGGCCAAGTCCAGGTACGCGAGGCTTTATGCAAAAGCGCTTCTAATATGGCGTAGCCGCGTGCGTCGCGTAAGGCGATGAAGGCGCGCGCCAATTGCACCGACAAGTAGGGATTCAAGCCGGTGTGCACGATTTTCTGGAAGAAGAGGCCATGGCGCAAATTGTTTTGCCATAGCCAATCGCAAGTGCCGCGCACCCAATCGGAGTGGGCAGGCAAAATGCCGAGAGGCGATACCGCCGCCAAATTGCCGATGGCCGCCGTATCCAAGGCGCGATAAGGCGAGCAGGGCAGGCCTTGACCGCCGGTGCGGCGAAGGCTGAATTCAAGGGAGGCGTGTAAGTCACCGCGATAGTCCTCGATTTCCTCGAGTAGCCATTGCGTGTCTTGATTTCGATCCAAGCGCCGCGCCGACCATAGCGCGGCTTCCAAGCCAGCAATGCCCCAGAAATTATCCCAGTAATAATGATCATTGGGCCCGAAATGCTCGGCGGAAAAACCCGAGGGCAATAAGCCATAATGCGGCGAAGGCGATTTTCGATTTTGCCCGCGCATGCGCGTAATCCAGTGGGCGCCTTGCATCAAGGCTGGATGCAGCCGCGGTAACAGATCAGGAGTGCCGCCGCGGCGCACATGCTGCACCAGGGTCCACAGGGCTTGGCCATTGCTGTCCCATTCGCCATTTTGACTGCGGAAAAAACCTTTGCGATCCTGGCGCTTGAGCATGGGGCCGATTTTTTCCTCGACGCGGGCGAACCAGCCGAGATGATCAAAAGCCGCCGCGATATAGGCCGAGTCGCGAAACCAAGGCTGGTGATACAGAAAGGTCCCGGGCGAAAAGTGTTCTCGGTCATCAAAGACATGCAGATGACCCTTGATGGCGCCAAAGGCTTCTTCGAGTACGGGCTCCGGCAATTTGAGGCAAAGGCCCTCTTCTTGCACTTCGCGCAAGCGATGAAGCGCGCCCTCACGCGACTTGACCACGGCCGCGGACAATCCCTGCTTGCGAAGCGGCGCGGGGCATTCGGGCTTTTCGCCCAGCCAGGCCACGCTGCGCAGGGTGCGCTCCGCGCCAGGAGGCAATTCGATATTCCATTCGCAAAGGCCGCAGGCTATGCCCGAGCGCGAGCGCAAGGCCCGTAGGCCTTCGATGAGCACGTCGCGCACCAAAGGATCGCCGTGATGCCGATCGGAAACCACTACGCGATCAGGGTCGCTGTCGAGCGTGAGCCCTTCCATGCCATTCACGCGCCAATGACGAGCCTCGTAGTGAATGCGATTGATATGGCCCAGCATGAGTGGATTGTAAGGACGCAAAGCCAGCCCAAAGCGCAAGGTTAAGTGACGATCGCTGGCATTGGCCAAAGTATGCGTGAAGGAAAGCGCCTCCTCGCCTTGCAGGCGAAGCGCCACGGCTTCGCTTTGCCAGCGAAGCGAAGGCAAGGTGCGATAATGGGTCACCACCACGGGCAAGACGGCTTCGAGCAATTCTTGACGCACGCCATCGCGCATGCGGGGAGGGAACCAGCCGCGCTCATGCAGGCGCACATAGGGGAAAACGGACCAACCATAGGGCCGCAAGGTGATCATGCCCACCGGATCAATCATCGCCTCGCGCGGGCTATCCTCAACGCCAAGCGAAGTCCAGTTCCGACAAGTGAGATTGCTTTTGATGAGATTGAAGGCCGTGGGTATGAATTCATCGCCATCCGGGGCGATTTGCCTCTCCACCCAATGAGGCCAAATCCAATCGGGATTGCTCTGTATGGCCAGGGTATTGTTGAGTCCCGAAAGAACTATGGCCAAGCCCTGCTCGATGAGTTCACTGGGAAAGGGCACTTGGCTTGGGCGGCCGAGATAGGTGAGCCCGTCGAGAAAGGGAATCAGGTGCCGTTTTCCAGTAAGAATCAGGCCGCGACGCAATAAGCCAGGCAACATTTATGCAGCCATTATACCCCGGCATTGGCCGCTTCAGGGGCCGTCCCGACCCTGGAAATACAATCGAAACAACAATGTCACGTGTATGATACGGTAGCCGGAAGGATTCGGTGATAGTCTTGGGTAGTCCAGAATAGACTGTCGATTTCCTGAACGACTCCGCTTTGCCACGCCTTCCTTTTTGGCCTTCGTGCCGCCGTGGAAACGCCTTTGAAACGCTCCTGTAACATCCGGCTTCGACCTTTCTCCCCGTCGTGAAAACGGTTTATCCGAACGCGAATCCGAGGCGGCATGCGTCGCCTCAACTATCGAGCAACAAGGAGAAGGAAACCCTTATGAACCTCAATACATGGTCGGCCCTACTAGCCCTCCCCGCTGTCGTCTTGGCCCAAGGCGGCCCCTCCAGCGACTCCACCAAGATCGACGCTCTGGCAACGAAGGTCGCGCATGTTGAAGCCAAGGTTGCGCATGTGGAAGAAGAAGCTTCCAAAATCGAGGCCACTTTGAAATCCGGCGAAGAGGCCTTCGCCGAGGTGAAAACCACGGTCGATAAGCTCGCCAAAATCAAGGTTTCGGGCTACATCCAAGCCCAATGGCAATATGCTGATTCCCCTGGTGTCAGCACGGTAGCCGGAGGCAATTTCAATAAAACCTCAACCTCGACAAGCCCGGCTACGGCCAACGGTGGTTGGCCTGCATTGGAAACCAGCCAAGAGCGCTTTCAAATTCGCCGTGGTCGCCTCAAGACCACCTATGATGCGGGCCTGACCCAATACGTTTTGCAAATCGACGTCATACCCTCCGGCGTTTCCATCAAGGATGCCTATGCCACCATCACCGAACCCTGGTTGAAGGCTTTCAGTGGTACCGCCGGTGTCTTCGATCGACCCTTTGGTTTTGAAATCAGCTATAGCTCCAGCGCGCGTGAATTTCCTGAACGCACCCGGATTTTCCAAACCTTATTTCCCGGTGAACGCGATTTAGGCGCCAAGCTCGAATTCAAGGGCACCGAGCAACTCGGTTTCCTGCAATACCTCAATGCCAAAGGTGGCGTTTTCACCGGCATGGGCGCTACCGGCACTGAAAATGACAATGAAAAGGATTATATCGGTCGTCTCGGATTCACGGCGCCTTTTTATGACATAAACCTGGCCATCGACGGCGGCTTTTCCGTTTATAGCGGAAAGGTGACTAATATCACTACCAAGGTGAGTGACATTGGCAAACGTGGCACCAGTGATACGGTGGCTTGGATAGCCAAGACGGGCACCAAGCGTTTGGACACCTTCGACCGCAATATCATGGGCGCCGACATGCAGCTCTATTATGATATCCCTGTTATCGGAGGACTCTCACTCCGCGGTGAATATGTCTGGGGCAATCAGCCCAGCGGCAGCAGCAATTCCCAGTTTTATGCCGGTGACACCAATGGCGTATTTAACCGTGAAGTGGCGGGCTGGTATATCGCTGCCGTGCAAAACCTCGGCACCAAAGTCCAAGCTATCGGTCGCTACGATATTTACGACCCCAATACCGAAGTGGACGGCAATGATATTGGCCGTGGAGCCCGCGCCAACCTAACCGCCAATGATATCGCCTACTCCACGATTGGATTTGGCGCCGTTTATCACTGGGACGAATGGGTGAAATTCCAGGCTTATTACGACATGGTCACCAATGAAGAGATCAATTCAGCAGCCACGGGCGGCTTAGTCCCATTTACGAAAGACCTTAGCGACAATGTTTTCACCTTGCGCATGCAGGTGAAGTTTTAATTGCCTCCAGAAATATTCACAAGGAAAAACAAGATGAACAAATTGTTCGCAACACTCATGGCAGCGGCCATTGCGGCCTCCGCTACTTTCGCCAATGACGTCATCACGGTCAAAGGCTCGGATACCATGGTCATTCTGGCCCAGCGCTGGGCTGAGGCCTATATGGCTGCCCACCCCGACGCCACCATTCAGGTGACTGGCGGAGGTTCGGGCACGGGCATTTCAGCTCTCATCAACGGCACCACCGACATCTGCAATGCGTCCCGCCCCATGAAAGGCGCCGAACGCGAAAAGCTCAAGCAGCGCTTCAATTCCTTGGGCATTGAAATCAAGAGCGCCAAGGATGGCCTCGCGGTTTATGTGCAGGAAAACAATCCGGTCAAAGAATTAACCTTGGATCAAATCAAGGATATCTACACCGGTAAAATCACCAATTGGAAAGAAGTAGGCGGATCGGATTCAAAAATCGTGGTTTATAGCCGCGAAAATAATTCGGGAACCTATGTCTATTTTCGCGATTTCGTGCTCAAAGGCAAGGATTTCGTGGCTTCGGCCCAGACCCTTCCCGGCACGGCTGCCGTGGTGAATGCCGTCTCCAAGGACGCACTCGGCATCGGCTATGGTGGTGCGGCTTATGCCAAAGGCGTACGCTTCATCAAGGTCAAAAAAGACGCGTCCACCGAAGGCTTCGAGCCCTCAGCGGAAACCGTGAAAAGCGGCCAATACCCTATCACCCGCTACCTGTATATGTACCTGCGCAGCAAGCCCACTGGCGCGCTCAAGAACTACATCGACTGGACCCTATCCCCAGAGGGTCAAGGGATTGTAACCAAGGTCGGCTACTTCCCGGCGAAATAGAATTGAAACAATCTTGGGTGGCTTCCTTTACCGGAGCCACCCACTTTGCCACCTACCTTTTCTTTCACTGTGTCTGAGCCCCTGCCCGAAAAAAATCCAGGAAATCCGAATATGCAATTATTGGCTCCCCAGGATGAAAGCGAACGCCCCAAAGCGGTTCCTCGGACTTTTAAAGTCACCAAACGCCCCGATCCACCAGCCATTCCCAATGCAAGCAAACGTCCCGGGTGGACATTAACGCCCAAGTTTCGCGCTGGAGAATGGCTGGTCGAGCGAGGCATTCAAGGTGTCGCCCTGCTTTGCCTTTCCATTATCATTCTGATTTTCTTTTTCGTTTTCCGCGAAGCCGCTCCCATCGTCTTTGGCCAGGTAAAGGTCGTCGAGACAGTCACCGAGGTTGGCGCCTCCGAAAGCTATGGAGAAGAGCCTGCCGAGGGTGACGCGGGTGTTTCCGCCGCGGGCGCCGATTTGGCGCTTGAAGCCGAAGCCAGCGATGCTAAAATCGACGCCAAGCACATTCTCGGCCTCGAATGGCAGCCGGTTTCCCTGCAGCCGCGTTTTGGAATCATACCCCTTATCATTGGTAGCTTGAAAGTGACCCTCATCGCCTTGCTCCTTGCAACGCCGGTGGGCATATTCGCCGCCCTTTATACCAGCACTTTCGCGCCGAAGTGGGCCAAGGAGGTCATGAAGCCGACCATTGAAATTCTGGCTGGTTTTCCTTCGGTCGTCATCGGGTTTTTCGCCTTGGTAGTACTCGCCTCCCTATTACAATCTCTCTTTGGTTATGAATCGCGCCTGAATGCATTTGTGGGTGGCGTGGCTATGGCCATCGCCGTTGTCCCTATCATTTTCACGGTTTCGGAAGACGCACTCGCGGCTGTACCCAAGCCTCTCACGGCCGCCAGTTTAGCCCTAGGAGCCAGCTCTTGGGAAACCGCACTTTTCGTCGTGCTTCCTGCCGCAACGCCAGGCGTATTCGCCGCCGTCATTCTGGGCTTCGGTCGCGCCTTTGGTGAAACCATGATAGTGCTTATGGCCACGGGAAATGCTGCAATGATATCACCGGAATTGTTCGAATCGGTGCGCACCCTCTCCGCAACCATTGGCGCTGAAATGGCCGAAGTGGTCACCGGGGATCCGCATTATCGCATGCTGTTCATCCTGGGCACGGTGCTATTCGCTGTTTCCTTTGGCCTCAATGCCATCGCCGAGTATTTCGTGCGCCACCGCCTCATGAAAAAATTCAAGGGACTTTGAGCATGGCCATGAAGCGCAAAGACATTATCGGCAAATTGGTTTATTTCCTCACCGGCGCTTGTGCCTTCTCCTGCGTGGGTGTGGTCGCCTGGCTCATGCTCACTATCGCTTGGGGAGGCAGACATCATCTCACTTGGAATTTCATCGCCGCGGCCCCCCAAGCCGGGATGACCGAAGGCGGCATTTTTCCTGCCATCATCGGAACATTTTTTCTTGTCATGATCATGTCCTTGGTGGGTGTTCCTTTCGGCACCATCACCGCCATTTACCTCACCGAATACGTGAGCCGTGAATCCAAGCTGGCTAAAGCCGTGCGCTTCGCGGTCAATACCTTGGCAGGCATACCCGCTATCGTTTTTGGGCTTTTCGGTTTGGGCTTTTTCATTCAATTCCTGGGTGGGGGCATAGACAAGGTTTTCAATGGTGGCGCCATGCTATGGGGCCAACCGACCATTCTCTGGGCGGCTCTCACCATGGCCTTGCTCACCTTACCCGTTGTGATTGTGTCGGTGGAAGAAGCTTTGAAACAAGTACCCCGTGATTTGCGCGAAGCCTCCATGGCATTGGGCGCCACCAAATGGCAAACCGTACGAAAAGTTGTTTTGCCCAATTGCGTAGGCGGCATACTTACCGGAGCCATTCTCGCCGTGAGCCGTGGTGCAGGCGAAGTCGCGCCCATTCTCTTCACGGGTGCGGCCTATTTTCTGCCGCATATTCCGACTCAATTCACCGACCAATTCATGGAATTGGGTTATCACATCTTCATCATGTCTACCCAAAGCACCGATGTTACGGGCACTCTCGGCATTCAGTATGCGACGACCTTGGTCCTATTAATCCTGACTTTCGCCCTCAATTTTACCGCCATTTGGCTTCGTTGGCGCATTCGCCAAAGCCGCATTAGCGCCTAACGGCTCGAGGAATCGATGCAAGAACAAACCATGACCGCGACGCTTCCATCCTCCCATGCCACGGCCAAGTCGCCAGTGAAACTGCATTCACGGGGCCTCAATCTTCACTATGGTCCCAAGCATGCGCTAAAGAATATCTCTCTTGACATGCACCTGCATAAGGTGACGGCCTTTATCGGACCCTCGGGTTGCGGCAAGTCGACTTTCTTACGCTGTCTCAATCGCATGAATGACCTCATCGAGGGCGTGCGTATCGAAGGCGAAGTCTGCGTGGACAATGTCGACATTTACAAGAAACGCATTGACGAAGTCGAGCTCCGCAAAAAAGTGGGGATGATTTTCCAGAAGAGTAATCCCTTCCCCAAGAGCATTTACGACAATATCGCCTATGGTCCACGCATCCATGGCACTAACGACAAGAAAAAGCTCGATGAAGTCGTGGAAACCTCGCTTCGCCGCTCAGCCCTATGGGACGAGGTCAAGGACGAATTGAACAAAAGCGCCCTCGCCCTATCCGGTGGCCAGCAACAGCGGCTTTGCATAGCCCGCGCCCTCGCCGTCGAGCCCGAAGTCTTACTGATGGACGAGCCCGCCTCGGCCCTCGACCCCATTGCGACCTCAAAAATCGAAGAACTCGTGTGGGAATTGAAAAGCAGCTATACCATAGTCATCGTGACCCACAATATGCAGCAAGCGGCCCGTGTCTCCGACTATACGGCCTTCTTCTACATGGGTAGTCTCATCGAAACCGACACCACGGAACGCATTTTCACTTCGCCCAAAGAAAAACAGACCGAAGACTATATCACGGGAAGATTTGGCTGAATTCAAGTTCAAAGGAAAAAGTTAAAAGTCAAAAGTAATGACAAATACAAACCAAATAAACGCAATAATGCCCCTAGGCTCTGGCAGGGAAAAGGAACGAAGCGTCCCTTAGAAGTTTGCGCCCGTTCACCTATCTGATTCAGGCCATGCCGGATCCTGCTTCACTTTGAACTTTTAACTTTTAACTTTTTACTTATTATCGCCCCAGGGAGTAACTATGGAACGCCATTTCGAACGAGAACTGAATAGTCTGCGCGCCAAGCTGGAAGAGATGACTCGCCTTTGCATCGAATCACTTTCCTGCTCGACACGGGCTTACCTTGAGGGCGACAAAACCATTGCTGAGCGCGCGTTCTCCAATGAGCGTCAAATCAACAATCTCGAAATCGACATCGACCATATGGTAGCCGATTGCTTCGCCTTATTTCAACCCGTCGCCATCGATTTACGCCTCTTGCTTGCCATTCAGAAAATCAACAATGACTTGGAGCGCATCGGCGATCACTGCATCAATATCGCCCAATCGGCCATTTCGTGCGCCTCTTTTCCCGACAGCAATAACCAGCTTGAATTGCCCAAGATGATACACATCGCGCAAAGCATGCTGGGCGACGCCTGCGAGAGTTTTTTTTCCAAGAATTTGCAACTTGCCCGCACCGTGCTTGAGAGCGATGACATGCTCGACGAATTGAACCGCGCGAATACGCGACAAGCAATACAAATCGTGAAGAGCGACCCCTCGTCCATCGAAATGGCCTTGGAGCTGCTGCGCATAAGCCGTAATCTGGAACGCATCGGCGATCTCAGCACCAATATTGCCGAAGAGGTCATCTTTCATGTGCAGGCGAAGGTGGTCAAGCATCATCGCGCCGAAATGGAAGCCGAGGCCAAGGCCGCTCAAAACTGACTTGGAAGGTCTCATGGCTCGCGTCACCACCTATTTGAATTTCCCCCGCTCCACCGAGCAGGCATTTTTGTTTTACAAGTCGGTTTTCAAAACCGAATTCGGGCCTATGCTTGCGCGCT
>JAYUVP010000090.1:0-16620 GCA_043753995.1 Fibrobacterota bacterium | reverse complement strand
GGAATAAGAAAAACCCCAAACCCGAAATCACTCTGGACGACGTGGTGCCCCTGCACCCCGACGCCTACCCTGCCCGCCACCTGCGGGCCAAGTTGGCCGCCGATCGTGAACGCCTGATGGAAAGCCGAGGTTTCTTCCAGGGACGCGATATCGGTTTTTCTGGCCATGTGTGACGCGGAAAAAGAGGTGATTTCAGCCTTTGGACCCCCCTTGCAACTTTGTCTTAAAAACAAATCAGCGGGGGTGGTCTGAAATAAGGCACCTTAGGCATAGAACTCTTTAAGGAGGACTCTATGTTCGGTCTAGGCAAAAAAGAAGAGAAGAAGAATAAAGAAGTGACTTTAGAGGATGTCGTTCCTCTGCACCCCAACGAATACCCCGCCAAGAATCTCAAGCATAAGCTCGATCAAGATCGCGAACATATGGGCGAAGCCGGACGGCCCGCACAACACGATCCGGGTATGTCGGGAACAGTTTAAGGGACATCACCTAGGCCGCGCCCTCGCGCGGCAGCTTTTCATCGACGGGGGAAATCCCCGAAGAAATCGCCTAGAATTCCATAGGTAAAGCCCCAGATGAAATAATCGGCCAAGGGTATGCCTGGGAATTTTCGATCAGGGACCTGTGGCAACATGGGAGCGAAGACATGGTTGTCGGGATCGAGCAAATACCCCTCTTCGACCCAGTGAGCGGATGCGACTTCAGCGGACAGCAAAACCAAATCGGGTTTGTGTTTGACCTCGAATAAATAAGGCTGCACCGGGGTGGGGTTCCCAATTGCTGATCCGGCCAGGGCCAGCGGCAAAGGCCGAATAAAATGCTCTTCGGCTAAATCAAAGCCCACCTCTTCGCGGGTTTCGCGTCGGCAAGTCGCTAATAAATCGAGATCGTCCCTCTCGCGGCGTCCCCCGGGTAGGGAAAAATGGCCGCTCCAGGGATCTTTGGGGTTGGCAGCGCGGCGAATGACGAGAAAAGCGGGTTCGGGATTTTGAACCCGAATCAAGGCTACGGCCGCGCGCGGCTCGTTTTTACCGGTTTCGGGATTCATAACGGCGCTTTCACCTTGAAAATATGAGCCTGGGAAACCGTTTAGGCTAGGGGGAGTGCCAATTGGCTTATACAAAGGGCCATGTGAACCCCAAATGGTCAAAAGTGGTGCCTTGAAACGAAGGTCTAATACCAAGGATTTAACTGAGTTGAAAGATTTTTTACTTTTGCTAAGGTATGGAGCTCGTTTCTCTCTTGAATCTCAGCCTCGCCGACATGGAGGTTTGGGTTCAGGGTCTTGGTCAACCTCGCTTTCGAGCGAAACAGATTTGGTCTTGGTTGCATAGTTCTCTGGCGATCGATTTCGATGCCATGAGCAATTTGCCCAAACCATTCCTTGATGAGCTGCGTTCACGCTCCCGCATTCATACTTTGACCGAAGTCGGCCGTCAGGTTTCTACCGATGGCACCACGAAGTGGGCTTTCGAAACCCATGACGGTCATGTCTTTGAAACCGTGCTCATTCCCAGCGCCGACCGCCGTTCCATTTGCATGAGTTCGCAAATCGGTTGCGCCATGGGCTGCACTTTTTGCCGCACCGCGACCATGGGGTTTTTACGCAATCTCACTCTGGGCGAAATTCTCGAGCAAGCGCATCGCGTCGCCCGTCACTTGCGTGATACCGATGGCGGCCGCCTCTCCAATGTCATTTTCATGGGCATGGGCGAACCCATGCACAATCTCGAAAACGTGGCTCTGGCTTGCGAGCGCCTGTCCTCGCCCGAAGGTTTCGGCATCGGCAAGGACCATATCACCGTGTCGACTTCAGGCGTGGTTCCGAAAATGCTGGAGTGGGCCGATCGCGCTCCCGACTTTAAGCTGGCCGTGAGTCTCAATGGCAGCAATGATGCGGTGCGTAGCGCCCTTATGCCGGTGAATCGCCGTTGGAATATCGCCGCCTTGCTCGAAGCCGCCGACACCTATATAAGCAAGACCGGCCAAGTGCTGACTTTCGAATATGTGCTCATTGCAGGTAAAACCTGCACGCCGCAAGCCGCGCAAGAATTGCGGCAAATTGCGGCCCATCGCAGTTGCAAAGTGAATTTGATTCCGCTCAATGCGGGTAATCCAGAAATGTTGGCGCCCACGGAAGCCGAAATCGTCGAGTTCGAGCGTTTGCTTCGGCCTCGCGGTGGGTTTCAAGTGTTGCGTCGCCGGGCTCGCGGCCCCGATATTTTAGCCGCCTGCGGCCAATTGGCGCAGCAGACGCGTCGTCGCCCAGTTTTAAACGGCGCGGGCGCGCCTGGTTCCTCAAACGTTGAAAAGGTCGTCTGATGCTTACACAGAACTTGCCGGAGTATTGGGAATCGCTATACCAAACCAAGAAAGATGTTTGGGATTTGGGAAAGGTCAGTCCGATTCTCCTTGAATTCTTCAAGCATAAGAGCTGCCCGAAAAAGGGGCGCGTCTTGGTGCCGGGAGCGGGGCGTGGCTATGACGCCGCTGCTTGGGCGGAGCGTGGTCACGACACCGTGGCCGTCGATTTCGCGCAAAGCGCATTCGGACAAATCAATGACTCGGCGGCCAAACACCCGCGCCTGTCGGCTTTGAAAATCGATCTCTTCGATCTCAATCCCAAGAGCACCGAGCCCTTTGATATTGTCTGGGAATACAATTGCTTCAGTGCCATTCATCCTGGCCGTCGCGATGAGTATTTCGAGGTCTGGGAGAAAATGCTGGTCCCCGGTGGCATTGTCATCGCGGCCTTTTTCCCGCTCATTCGTGCAACCTCCTTGGATGGTCCTCCTCATCCCACTTCCGAAGGCGAATTGCTGGCGCGTCTCGATGGCGTCTTTGACGTGACCGAGCGCATTGTGCCCAAGAAGAGCGTGCCCGAGCGCGTGGGCAAGGAAGAGATTTGGATTTTGAAGAAGGCCGGTAAGTAGGCTGGCGGGGAAGGTTTTCCCCGCGCTCTAGCCTCCGTGGCGCTGGACGGGGTGGCTGATGTTCGGCCATGAAAATTCGGCTCGCGGGTCCTCGGCCCTTTGCATAACCCAGTAGTCTTGGGCCTGCGGAGCGAGCCGGATTTTCAGGCTCTCACCGCCACCCCTGGCCATGGCCTCGGAGACTCGTCGCGAAGGTGGTCGTTTCCCCGGTCGCATACTTTCCTTTCGCGCCGTAAGCATTTCCCTGGGGACGAACGCGCCCAGGGGGCTTTCGCTGCCCCTTCTACAGGGGCTGCCGCCCCCGTAACGCCCCCGTTACTTCTGGGATTGGCTTCTCTTCTCCCTGCGATCGCAGTACCCTGGTGCTGGGACGCGAATCGTCTGATGTCACCGCAATCCGGGCGGGCTCAGACACCCGCCTCTCCACAAGTGTCGAGGCGGAACTCGCCCGTCCGTTTGCGGTGACCGCCAATTCGCTTGCCCAGGTCTCGGGGATCGGCGCGGAGGTGCCTTTCCCCGCAAGTATTTCGCGCCAGGTAGCATTTCCCTGGAGTGATGTATCCCCTTGTAGCCCAATTGCATAGGGGGCATTTTCTGCGTATGCAGAGGTCAGCGGTGGACGTCATCCGCCCGTCGCTTATGCAAAAACCCGAATTTTAGTGATGGCCGTCACATGGCTACCACATCGCAAGTCGTACTTATTTATCGGTTAAGCCGGGATTGCGTAGGCATTTTGCCCTAGCTTGATCTCCATAAAGGCAAGCAATTCCCACGGCTTAGTAGCCCCTCCCGCTAAATTATTCTTTACGCCATGCGCCACCTGCTCAAGCTTGCCCTCACCCTTTTGCCCGCCCTCGCCATTGCTGCGATTTGCTTCAGCCTCCCCATAGCCTGCCAACCCAAGCTCACCGTCCTCGGTGAAGTCGATCTCGAAAATGTCGTCGACTGGAATGATGTCGCTTCGCTCAGCTATGAAGATGCCTCGAAGAAATACCTCGGCAAAACCTGGACCTTCACCCATTTGCTACCCCTTGGGCCAAGTGCCAAAAACGAGGCCAAGACCAATGCTTGTGCCCAGGCCTATGGTACCAAGGTGGGAATCCCCACCAAAAAGCGCGCCGATTTGCGTGAAACCGGTATCACGGTTTTTTTCAATTTCGGTGATGAAATACTGGAATGGATAGACGGCACCGACACCGACTATACCGGAACCCCCCTCGAAATTGAAAAGGCCTTACCCGTCGAACTCGATGTCTGCACCAAATGCAACTTCGTTGAAGGCCAGCCCGGCTGCGAATACCGCAGCACCCGATTACATATTGCCGGGCATGTGGTTAAAATGGATAAGCATGCCGGTGGGCAAGATATGTTTCTCACGGTTATACCCAGAGGTATGGCCTACTAATCCGTTCAATCACAGATTCACTGAAAGCACCGTTCCTGCTTCGGTCGGACCGAGAGATAGGTCCAATTTCCAGGCTCCCGTATCACCCGAGGTGAAGTGCGGCATAGAGTCCAAAGGCAAAATGATTGTGAACGGCCAAGGGGCACGGGTAGCCTGGCCCAAAAGGTTGATTAAATGCCAATCGCCACGTGTGAGTACGGGCCCTTCTCCTGGCTTATCACCTTTGATCAAATCCTGAACCAAACCACCATGGCGAATACGGACCCAAAGGTATTGGTCGAGGTAGTGTTGAGCTTCTATTCGCCATAGGAGGGCTTTTTTGCCGAGGGTTCTCACCGTGGCTCCTAGCGTTTTGAACTGGGGGCATAGCAGTTGAAAGCCGTCCCCTTTAATTGATCTCTCGGTGTCATCGGGTAAGGTTAGGGTAGGCACCAAGTCAAGCACCCCTTTTTTCAAAAGCGATCCATAAAAAGTATCGATCACGGAATCGCCATTGTCGCCAACCAAGGTCTCCAAAAGACTGGCACGACCCAAAGGCAAGGGCCCAGGGTTCCAAGCCAGGCGCGATTCGCAAAGCACTTGTTTCAAATCCTTTTTGTCGGTGGTCTTGAGTTTATCGGATAGCGTAACGGATGTGCCAGTTTCTATGCCTTTTTTGGCCAAAACATGGGTAAGCGCCATCCCTTGTTTGAAGGATAAGCTCGCCTTACAATGCTCGGCTCCGTCCAAGTTTTCATAGAGCAGCCTAAAACGAAAATCTTGGCCAAGGAAAAGGGAATTCGCATTTTCCATTTCCAAGAACGGATCAAACTGATTCTTCCCCCAAGTCCACACTCGGCCTTCGATGCGTTTGCCTAAAACCGAGAAGTCCCGGGCTAATTGCAATTGGTTTGGGCTCACCTGGGCTATTTCGCCATTGGCCACGGGATAGGTCCATTGAAAAACCGAGAGCTGAAAACGCGCCGGAATTTCGGCGTCAAGATTGAATTTAAAGGTGCGCTTGCAGGATGAACCCTCTTTCTTCCCGGCATGGCTGGCCTTGGCCGAGCTGATGGCATCTGGTTTTTGCGGATTGTCAGCAGGAATTTCAAGTTCTACCGAACCCATTCCAGACAGGGTCGCTGAAGCATCAAGCGATAATTGAATATCGGTGACCTCGGCCAGCGATTTCAACTTTTTCGAAAAAGCGCCGATGGCCACCGAACTTTGGCCTATGGCTTTTTCCGCCGCTGCGGTATGCGTCGCTTGTACGTTCATTAGGAAACCAATCTTGCCCTTGCCTTCGACCTTTGCTGAAATCTTCACATTCTTTTCTTCGTCTCGTTCTATCGAAGGCGTCACCTTTAACTCGCCTTCGAGCTTCATTTGCACCCCCCAGGAAAAAAGCGGAAAGGCAGCAATGGGCATCATGTATTTGCTATCCGGCGGAGTCTTCATCTCGCCTTCGAGCAAGGTCAAGGGAAGCGAGAGTTTCAGTTTCTCCCAATCCATTTCACCTGAAAGACTGCGGTCTAGGGTTCCCCAGTGCTTCCAAGGCCATCGCTTGAACTTGAGTTTGGCGCGACGCTTGGCCAGCCTGTCCTTAGCCTCTTCGAAGGATTTTTGATCTTTGTCAAAAACCAGCATGGCTTCGGCAAACAAGTCGAGAGTCTCCTCGATTTGCGCACTCCAATCTTCATGTTGGTTTGCACGCTCGACGGTCTCTTTGAGCGCGAGCGATTCCCCATACAGCCCACCCACGGCATAAGATGTCGCCAATTTGGGCACTTGCGCGGCTCGCCAGGACCATAAAAGGGTTTGGGCAGCCGCATAGACCTTTCGCTTTTCAACCCTACTTATCGTGGCTCCTGATTTCACTTTGTCGGCGTATTTGTTCAGGTAATTTCGCAGCACATAAAGCGTAAGCCCATATCCCGCCAAGACCGTCACCATAGACGCGACACTGACGGTATGCTCACCTTTAGCCTTCATCAAGGCATCGACTTCATTCAGTCGGTTAATCACTTCGGTGGGATATAAACCGACATAAACTAGGCTTCGATCGCCACCCAGTTTTTCCGCCAGTTCGCCACCCGCCAAAATTCGGTTGCGGCGCCAGGTATGATTGCGATGGGTGCGCGGGTCATGAGGCGCGTCAGGGTTGTCACGGTAGGTGGGATCTTCAGACGCCATGGCCTCGACCACTGATTCATCCTTGTCATCCTTCGGATAAACCGGCTTCGACCAGCCATAGGCTTCGTTTCGAGCCCAAACCTTGAGCCAGCATCCAGCCTCTAAACCGGAGAGCGGTCGCTTGCCCTCTTTCCACTCATCGACCTTGCCACCCAGCTCTTGCAAAGACTCATTATTCTTAACCGTGACGCAAATCTTATAGCGAATTACATGTGGATTCTTGGCGTCGATTTCGGACAGCAAGGGCAAATCGAGAGTGCGAGCCTCGCCCTGTTTGCCATCGACGCTTCTATCGATCACTTGCAATCGCTTAGTCTTGCCATCGGCCTTGGCTTCAAACCAACCTGCGCGAGGCAAATCATCGACCACATAACCATGATTTTGCTTGACACGTTTTTCGTCCCAACCAATAGTGGCGGGTTGCAGAAAGCCCCAGATCAAGGCGCTAGGCCAAGGGCCGTCCTTGGGAATGGGCGCACCCGTATCGATTTCAACTAACACCCATTGCGAAACGGCATTGGCGATAATGCCCTTGGTCTTGTAATGGCGATCGGTTGGGGCACCGGCCTTATAAGGCTTGGGCAGGGCTATAGTGAAATCGGCGATGAATTGCTTGTTGTCGGGCACCAATTCGATTTCGGGATAGCTCAAGGTTTTCTTGAAATCCCCTTTCGCTGGATTGGCCCAATGAACATCGCAGCTTTTCCAGGTTCCAGCGCGTGCGCCAAGTCGATAAGCAAAACCAGTTGTCATACCAAGGTCACCTTTGAGTTTTGAAATTCATCGGGGTTCATTCCTCCCGGGTCGGTCGCCTGTCCTATGGACGAATCTGCGGATTTTTTTGCCGCATTCGATGGCGGCGTATAGACATAAATCGCCTTCGGCGTGCGCACTTCGATAGACGCATAACGCGGGCTCATGAAGAAAAGCTCATTGGCTTTTTTCAAGGTCAGCTTGGCAATGAGTTTTCCGGTGGACTTGGCTTCACTTGACTGTGTGAGCAAGGTCACATCCATTGGAAATTCCTTGTCCTCCAAATCCTTGCCCTCATTGTCCACCAAGGTGAGGCTGATATATTGCCAGGGATATTGGTAAGCGCCGCCTCCGAGAAAGACCGGGTCATAGCCTTCTTCTTCAAACCACTTAAGCCATGGATGCTCTCGCTCAGGCATGCTCAAGGTCATGCCAGGTTTCATTCGATCGGGATCGTCTTTCAAGTCGGCCGCATTTTTCGCCAGGACGGTTTCCCACGATGCCTCACCAAAACGCGCCGCGATTTCACTCAATCGATCGCCTTCGGCCACAGCATGCTTCCAGCCTTTCAGATTAGGCGCTTGGCCATTGGAGCGACTCAGAAACCGGATGAAGGCGGGCAGGATATCTCCCGTCAACCCTTTGGATAAATCAGGCTTTTCGGCCTCTGGGATAAACTCCAAGTGCTTGAGACCCGCTACCAAATTCTCAATAGAAACCTTATGCTTCGCGGCATCATGTAGCTTGAGCGGCCAATCATTCAGATTCCCTTTCGCCTGTAAAGTAGAATCCGTGGCGCTTTGTAAAATCATGAATCGTGATGGCATCAAGTTGGGGTCTTGGGTGGCATGCTTCAATTTGGCGATGCCATTCAACTGTTTATAATCCAGCCATGTTCCCGCATCACGGGCGGCGGCAAATCCGTCCCTACCTTCAATTTCAACCAGCTTTTCAGCGACGGCCTTGATGGTGAGTTGCCTATGCAAGGTGAGACGCACGGGCTTCGATGTACCGGATGGCATGATGCCATTATAAAGGACCTCACCTTGTTGCGAAACTTCGAGGCGAAAGCATCCCGCTGGTAAATCCTTGAATTGAATCGTGCCTTGGCTGTCGCTTTTGCATTCCTGGATGGCTCCATTTATCAAAATCAATTTGACGCCTGCGTCCGCTACGGCTTTTTTGCCGCAATACAACTCCGCTTTCACTTCAGCGGTTATGCTTGAAACCGTCGAAACGGCAATCCATTGGCCCGAACGTGCCATGACCCAAAGTCCCGAAACCTGATAGGCGCTCTGGGTAGTACTAGTGTTACCGTTGGAGTCACCGCCACCGGGCTCGCCGTCACCGCAATCGAGTGGCAAGACATAGTCGACCTTGGCCTTATTGCCTTGAACCTTGGCGCTCAAGACCGCATGCAGCCTTTCGCCAAGCGAAGTAATCCAAAGCACAGCAAAAGAAATGCTTTCCTCGGGACCGAAGCCTTCGGCTAAAACCTCGATTTGCAACTTGTCGCCTGGTTTGACCTTAGAGGCGCTGATGCGGCATTGGGTCAAGGCCTTCAACCTCACCTCATACCCACCTGCCTTGGCATAGCCCCCATGAAAAATCTTGCCTTGCACCGTCGACACGCCGCGAAGCATGGCCCCCGCCGGATCTTTGATTTCATAAGGCACCATCAAGGGCAAGTCGGCTGAGTCGACAACCTCCACGGTGATCTCATGGTTTTCAGTCACCACCTGCTCGTATTCAGGTACCTCCATCGGCGTCACCGATCCAGGATTCGACACCGCTGACGGTGCCGTTGCCGCCATGGCCGCCTGTCCTCCGCCTCCTGCGCCGCCCACTTCGCCAATCATGGTTTGAAAATGCCCCACCACTGGCATCGAAGGAGGGCCGACACATACCGAAACATCCGAGATACGTGCTGCGGGCTTTTTGCCGATGAAAACGCCCATGCTACCCAGCGAAATAGGGCCACCGACATGGGGTACCGGGCCTGTGCACATAGGGCATACATGCATGTCGCCCATGGTCGCTGCGGGCATTTTGCCAATCATCACCATGGGGCATCCCGGCCCCACGATGGAGCCTCCGTGCGCGGTGGTGTCGGTGAGTCTGGCGGCGGGTTTGCCCATGGCTGTTTTCTCCAAAAGGAAAAAGGCAAGCACCCAGGTTTTGGGTTTCTTTAGGCGGATTCCACCGAGTGAAATTCCGCTGAGCCTAGGTTTGACTCATGAGAGCGTGGAGAGAAATTTAAACGGTATTTAAATACGAGTATGTGCGCGCGATCACACGATTGGGCTAAGGCGTGCCTCGATGGGCGGAGTAAGAGGACGGGGTGAAGTGGAAATGAATTTCCGCCGAAGGAATGACAAGCAAGATTGGGCTAGAAAAACAGACTGAAAAACCTTCAGTTCTTGAAACACTTTCCAAATTTGTTGACCGCCGTCACATCGTAGGTTGATTGTGCGTTCTACCTTTTGGCGATGTGGACAAACTCCCGCCATTCAGGACATGTTTAATACCTATGAAAGTTTCACCCTGGTTTCTCTCCCTGATTTTCGCGGTACTAACTCTAGGTTACGTCCAAGGCGCTGCTCCTAGCATATCGCCCCAAGGCATCAAGCAGCTTTACAAAGACGGCGAGTTCGACAAAGTCCGCACCCAACTCGAAACCTTTCTCAAGCGCTCCGACGCCACCGCAACACGCGACGAACGAATTCTGGCTTACAAATATTTAGGCGTGGTCTATGCCAGCAGACCCGATGGCGCACCGCAGGCCGAGGCTTACTTCTTTCGGCTATTCGACCTTTCCCCCAAGGTGACTTTGACCGAATTGTATGTGTCGTCCACCGTCAACAATTTGTTTGAAAAAACCCAAGAGCGATTTCTGAAGGAGCAGAGAAGCGCCAATGCCGTCGATGAACTCGGTCATCCGAAACAAGGCGGCAATGCATCCAGCGACGAGGGGGGAGCCATGGCCGCTTTGGCAAATCAAAAAAAATCAGACGAAGCTTCCGACAAAACCAAGACTCCTATTCGCAATACTCCCCGGCAAAGTTTGAATGACGAGAGAAAAGGAATGGCGATTTGGCCTTGGGTCTTGGGTGCTGTGGTGGTGGGAGGAGGCATAGGGCTCTATGTCATGTCGTCTAATGAGTCTGTCGGAAAAAAAGAAACACTTCTTGATGGCACCCCTAAGCCATGATGGGCAAAGGCTGGAGCAGCGCGATGAAATCGAAAATTCATTTTTGGGCTTGGCTCCTTTGCCTGGGGGCTTTGTCCACGTTCGCCTTGTGGAATTGCAATGTGAGTGATCCTGAGGAAGTCTTTTTCTTGCGTGTGGCGGTGAATGATTCTTTGACCGTTGAAGCCGGCAAATACGACACGCTTGAAGTGGATTTGCTCGATACGAGTGGAAACGTGGTGCAAAAACACCTTTTCTTCGCGCCCTATTTCAGGGCCGATAGCCTCAAGCTGGCTAAGCTGGCTCTGACCGCCAAGCCTCCCGAACCCTTTGTCGTCAGAATTACGGCGCAATCCAAAACCACGAACGAGGCCTGGGTTTTCACCAATAAGGTCGTGAACGGATCGCCGCAACCGCAAAGCTTGGCCCTGCTACCTGAAGCGCCCACAGGGGAGGTTGCCCCAGGAAAAGTCACCATCCTGAGCCCGGCCTCGAAGTGGCTTTATGTGAAGGACACCGTGGCCTTATTAGTTGATTTCGACAATGCCAAGGCTTCCAAAGCCATTCTTTGGAGTGTCTCCAATCTCACCCATGCTGAAATCATTTCGGGCAATAAAATCACCGGTCTCACCCCGGGAGAATTTGTCCTCAAGGCGACAAGCGCATTGTCTTCGAATGTTTCCGATTCTCTTCGCATCACCGTATTGCCAACGCCCACCAGTTTCCCCCAAAGCGTGGTGATTGCCAATCCGAACCCCCTGATCGTGACCGTGGACGATGCCTCCATCGCCCTCAATGCCAGCGTGCTTCCCGACGATGCCAGACAAACCGTGGTGTGGACCCTGCCTCCTTCCGACTTGGCCATTCTGGAGTTCGGAAACAGAATCAAAGGCTTGAAGCCGGGAAACGTAAAGGTTACGGCCTCCAGCTCGATAGCGCTGACCGTTTTTGCTGTTCTCGATGTGACCATTAGCGCTGGTGCCGAGCCTGAATCCATCGCCGTGAATATGCCGGTCCCGGTCTTTCTTGCCCCGAGCGGATCCACGAGCGACATCCTCTGGACGGTTTATCCCACGGGCGTCGGGCAGGGTATGACCTGGACCAGCTCCGATACGAATATCGCACAGGTGACTCCCGACAATAAAATCAAATCCGGAATTTTGGGGAAAGCCATCATCACCGGCACCTCCAAGGTGAAGGCTTCCATCACCAAGCAATTCGAAGTGCAGGTGGTCAAGCCCGTGAAGGTCGATGCCATCACCCTGAGTCCTAAAACCCTGCGCCTCTATAGTGGTGGAGCAGATAGCCAATTGACGGTCACTCTGGTCGGCAACGATAGCGGCGCTAAGTACACCCTTACCAGCTCCAATGCCACCGTCGCCTCGGTGAAAAGTTCCGGTGCGGTTCAGGGCCTAAAATCCGGAATCGCCCAAATCACGGCCACCGTGGTGGGTGATTCTTCCAAGACTTCGGTCTGTAGTGTGGCCGTAGTCACGGATACGCCCAGGGTTTCGGTGACGCCGAACCAGGCCATCGCCTATGGCGGTGAGGCTAGCTTCAAGGTTTCCGTGACCCAGCAGTATGGTACGGTCGCTGAAATCAAGGCGGACATGGATGGCAATGGGAGCTATGAGCAAGTCCTTCTCGCCATGGATTCGGTCACTTTCAGGGCGACCTATTCCCAGGTCAAGGTTTTCGATGTGGCCTTTCAGGTCAAGGATAGCGAAGGCAATATTGTCGATATTGCGCGCACCGTCACCGTCGCCGCTCCGGCGGCACCCACGGTGAAAATCGTCGACCCAGCTTCAGCCATTACCGTGAATACGGCAAGCTATACCGTCAAGTTCACGGTGAAAGACCCGACCAAGGCTGTGGATGAGGCGAAGGATTCGGTGGTCACCTTGACAGGTGGCCCCAATACCATCAGAGTCTCGCGAAGCAATGCCGGAGGCACGGGCTCAGCGCAAGTGGTGATCACCTTGGACCAAACCGCCCCAGGAACTCCGGTGCTGACCGCTCAGCCAGCCTTCACCGCCGACAATACCCCCACTTGGAGCTGGGGCGCTATCGTCGGAGCCGCCAAATATCAGGTACGCCTCGATGACAGCAGTTTTGCCAAGCCCACCGGTACCCTAGACGTGACGGTCACAACCTATACCTCTGGAGCCTTGACCGAGGGTCGGCACACCCTCTTTGTGCGTTCGGTCGACGCATTAGGAAATGCCTCGTCCTCAGCCAGCCAATCGCTAACCGTGGATACCAGGGCTCCCGATGCGGTGAGGTTTACAGGCATTGATTCGTCCTATACGACCTCGCTCTCTCCTACCTGGGCTTGGACACCCTCTTCGACCAATGGTGGCACGGGAGTTTATGTATTGAAGCTGGATGCCGGAGTCGAATTCGATTGGGCTTCGACCACTTTCTCTCCAACCACCGCTCTATCCGACAATGCCATGCACACTTTGACGGTGAAAGAAAAAGATCAAGTAGAGGGCGTTACTGGGCCTGCGAAATCTTTTAGTTATCGGGTGAAGGTGAATCCACCGGCCATCCCCAATGTGAAGAGCGCAGCGAATGTGGCCAATAATGGTTTGACCAATAATCCAAGATTCACCTGGACCTCAGGTGGCGGTGGTAATGGCAAATACCGTGTGCGAATCAATACGGAGAGCGCCTATCGAACCCATCCGCAAACGGGCGGAACGCAAACCGCCTGGAGTTTAGATACAACTGATCTCGACGGGACTTATGCCATCCATGTCTCCGAGCAAGATGAAATGGGGCGTTGGGGAGCCGAAGGGCATTTCACCATTCAATTGGATAGGACGGGGCCGGTGTATACCGAGGTACAATTGTTTGGAACCACCACGGTTGTGCGGGAAGGTTATATCACGAATGTCGATACCCTTTTCATCTCCTATAAATCGGATGGTGTAACAAAGCAGTTCGGGTGCAGGTTGGCGATCGACAATGGTTTGAATACTTGTTCGGTTGCGAACACGGATGCTGTGGGAAATCCCTCTACGCTTACCCGCCATATTTGGAGACGATCGAATGTCGTCTTTTTCACAACCACAGGTCAGGGCTCAAAAGATGGCTCAAGTTGGGAAAATGCGAGAGGAGATTTGGTTGATTTTGTGAACTTGACCAAGGGAGCGGCAATCGATGGGAAAGATCTTTGGATTGCTTCCGGAGATTATTCAGCTAAGTTGATTAGCACCGATCAATCCTGGTTCAACATTTACGGAGGGTTTAACGCATCGGCTTATCCTACAGATTTGAATAGCCGGGTCAACTTTTCCACAACGCTTGGACAAGTGTCCCTTTTTCGAAACGATAGCTGCGTCTTTGATGGGTTGACTATTAAAGGTTTGACCACTTTTACAAATTATTTGAAATTCAGAACTATTCGCTTTATGGGCCCCATTAGCATAATATCTGCCTTAAATGTCAATTTTGTCGGTTGTGAACTTATTGATGTTGATGGTACCGATAATGCTGTATTAAGTATTGACGGAAAAATCGACTGGGATGGTGGAAAAATTACCGGTAATAATCCAGTTGGCAGCTATTATCCTATCGAAATAACATCCTCTTCGACTTCTGTGGTATCCTTTAAGGGAAATCTTACCATCAGTGGAAATGGCAACACAAACATTGGTTCCTCAACTCAAATTCACAATACGGGAAATCTAACGGTAGAGAAATCCGTCACAATCGATTGCGGCACCATCTTTAATGATGGAGGAACGGGGTCTTGTAAAGGAACAGGCTTCTAAAGCCAGTGTTTCAGTGACTTCACCCAGGCGGCGAGTTTAATCGATCCATTTTGTAAGGCGGCTGTTAGATTGTGTATTTCAGCCCCAGAAAACGTATGGCCGGCACTCCCTCATGCCGGCCGAAACTATCAAAAGCACAAAGCGCTCGAGACATTCCCAGGTTTCACCTGGCGGCGTTACTCGGTGCTTACTTACTCCCGAGGTATGCGACGCGCCTCGTGCCTTGTCAGCTGGCCGCATTCCGCCCTTGGTGTTGGCAAAATTTTATTCGCGCCGGAGCCCTAGAGTGACATCCTATTCCTTTCCTGCTTAAATCAAGTTTTTATAACTCTTGGTCCAATCGAGTCTCCCTTCAGCATACCCAAAGCGAGCGACCAACCCAATTGACGTGGGATTGCCGTTTACTCCTCATGTGATGTACTTTAATGTCGATATGTATAAAAAGTCATATGACTAATTGACTATTATGTTAAAAAATAGTAGCATGTGGCCTGGAGAGTGAGCCTGATGGAACGTCGCATTCTTGCCGATCTCATCACTTGGAAGTCAAAGCGCGGTCGAAAACCCCTGATCCTAACGGGGGCTCGCCAAGTGGGAAAGACCTATGCTCTGAAAGCATTTGGAAAGACCGCTTATGATAAAGTCCACTATCTCAATTTCGAAGAGGAGCCTAGGCTGGCCGGGATTTTCGAAAGAGACCTTAAACCCGAAAGACTGCTCCAGGAAATCAGTTTTCACCTCGATACCCCCATCCACCCCAATCGAGACCTGCTGATTTTCGATGAGATTCAAAGCGCGTCCCGCGCGGTGACTTCGCTGAAATATTTCGCCGAGGAAAAGCCGGAACTCTCGATCTGCGGAGCCGGTTCTTTGCTTGGTCTTCATCTCGCAGATAGTGCTTTCCCGGTGGGGAAGGTGGAATTTCTGGCCCTTCATCCACTTTCCTTTGAGGAATTTCTCCTCGGCATCGGTGACGAGAAATCGATCCGTTTCCTGGAAGGTTATGAATTCGACGCGCCCATCCCGGAGATGATTCACGACCACCTATGGGACATGTTGAAAGTCTATTTCGTGGTCGGGGGCCTTCCGGAAGCTGTTGTCGCTTATGCGGAATTACGAGCGAATCTTTTCGCCGCATTCGAGGCGGTTCGGAAAAAACAACAAGATCTCGTGACCGCCTACCTTGCGGATATTGCCAAGCACTCGGGCAAAACCAATTCCATGCATATCGAGCGCGTCATGCGCAGCGTCCCCGAGCAACTTGCCAAGTCCCAAGATGGATCTTCAGCCAAATTCGGATTCAAAGGTGTGGTACCGGGTGTACAGGGGTATGCACGTCTGGCGGGGGCCATCGATTGGCTGAAAACGGCGGGACTTATTTTCAAGCTACCCATTGTCAACAAGGCATGGATGCCCTTATCGGCCTATGCCGAGGAAAGTGTTTTCAAGCTGTACCTGATCGATGTTGGTTTGCTGGGGGCCATGGGTGGGCTATCGCCCAAGGTCCTATTGGATTTCTCCTTTGGATCTTTTAAAGGATATGTGGCCGAGAATTTTGTGCTTCAGGAGATGGCGGCAGTTGGAAAAGGCAATGTGGTTTCATGGCGGGAAAATACGGCGGAGGTGGAATTTCTGTATGAGTTGGATGGCGCCATCCTACCAGTGGAAGTCAAATCTGGATGGGTCACCCAGGCCAAAAGCCTGAAAGTATTCGCGGAAAAGTACCTGCCTCCACACCGGGTAGTTCTGAGTGCCAAGAATTTCTCCCACAACAAAGCCAAAGGAATTTTCCAAATTCCACTTTATCTGGCGTCTCGACTTCCGACTCTGATGGAAATCACGAGCCGGTAGTAAAATCACGAGAGTATAAGATGTGATGTCGGTAACGGAAGGCTATTTTGCCCATCCAAAGAAAGTCGATCTGTATGGCCGGCACTCACTCATGCCGGCCGACTTGTTCAAAATTGCTTGAAAAACTCCCAGGCTTCTTTTTCGATCCAGTTAAAGTTCGTCCCAGGATCCGAATGCACAGCCTGATGGTTGCCAACAAAGGAACCGAATTTCACAGGATATCCTTCTTTGCATCCCGTGAATTGTGTGGAGACGTGAGTGCTACTGGTTGCAATCTTGATATCAGTAGCAGTGGAAGTGCACCCATTGTCTTCCATATGCTGCAGGAGGCAGTATTTCCCACCTCTTTTTTGTGCGTCATTAAAGACCCATGGGCAGGTAGGATCGCCGGTACCGGTTGTCTGGTAATAGGCAATCGGGATATGCCTGTTGGTTGGTTGAGTCATATTATAGTTGGCGGGAGCATAGGTGGCCACGGCCCGGATTTTTTCCGGATATTCCAAGGAAAGCACATACGAGAACATGGCGCCGAAGCTG
>JAYUVP010000089.1:0-8859 GCA_043753995.1 Fibrobacterota bacterium | reverse complement strand
CCGATCCCTCCACGGTGATGAAATTGAATCTCGTCGAGAAAGGCCTCGAAGCGGCCAAGTTCGCGACCTCTGGCAAAACCGGTTGGAATATCGAAAAGCATAAGCGCCGCGGCGTCATGCAACTCAATGCTTATTTCTCTTTGCAGAGCCATCGCGAATTCAAGGGATTCGGATGGAGCCTGATGTTGCGCAATGATTTGAGCGAGGTTTTAGCCCAGGTGAACCGCCTACGCACGGTCTGCCTGGTTTTGGCCTTGGTTTTAACTAGCCTGGGCATTGGTTTCGGCCTATGGCTATCGCGTCGTATCACGGACCCGATTAAGCAGGGAATCGCGACCTTGCAACGCATGGCCCAAGGCGACTATACCGTACAAATGCATGGAAAATACGATGGCGAATTGGCTGTTATGGCCGAGTCCATTGATCAGACCGTAAAAGCCTCGCGAAAAGTCATGCATGATTTGACGGAGGCCTCCAAGGCCTTGACGCGAGAATCCATTTCCTTGCAGAGTAGTTGTTCGGGCCTGGCGAAATCCGCCGAGGTCGGCAGCCAAGAAAGCATTCACATGTCTTCTTCCGCCGAAGAAGTTTCCAGTAGCGTGCATACGGTCGCCGCTGCCGCCGAGGAAATGGGCGCCAGCATCACGGAAATTTCCCGTCATGCCGGCGAGGCCGCTCAAATTGCCCGGGAGGCCGCCGACTTGGCAAAGGAAGCCGATGAGGGCATGGCCGCTTTGCAAAAAAGCAATATGGACATCGAGACCATAGTCAAGGTGATTCAGAGCATAGCCGAACAAACCAATTTGCTGGCTCTTAATGCCACCATCGAAGCAGCTAGGGCTGGCGAAACGGGCAAGGGCTTCGCCGTCGTCGCCCAGGAAGTCAAAGAGCTTTCACGCAATACCTCCCAAGCCACCGGGCAAATCGGCGGAAAGATTTCGGCCATGCAGGACAGTAGCCGGCGAGCTACGGAAAAACTGGCTTCCATCACCGCCATCGTGCGCAAGATCAATGATTTCCAAAGTGCCATCGCCAGCTCGGTGGAAGAGCAAAGCGCCACTTCAAAAGAAATCGTTAGAAATATCACACAAGCCTCCGAAGGAACGGATTCGATTGCGGAGGGCACAAGTAAATTGGCGCAATCGGCTTCGGTTTTAACCCAGGACGTCGAGGGGGTCAAGAAATTGGCGAATACCTTGCAAGCCATGGCTGAAAAGCTCGATGCGGTGGGGCATAGCTTTAAGTTATGAGAGTGCGGCTACCTTTGCGGGAATGACTTCGGTTCCCGGGCCCGACTCCACTCGTCTCAACCGCCTCGACCGCGACTTGCGGCATTTGTGGCATCCCTGCTCGCAAATGAAAGACTATGAGGCCTTTCCCCCGCTCGCCCTGCGCGGCGCGGAGGGGCCCTATCTCTTTCTCGAAGACGGACGCCGCCTCATCGACACTAGTTCCAGTTGGTGGTGCAAAAGCCTGGGACACGGGCATCCCCGCTTGCGCGCGGCCTTGAAGGCGCAAGCCGATCGCTTTGAGCATGTGATACTCGCCAATACTTCGCAAGAACCGGCCGTGGCTTTGGCCGAAAAGCTGGGGCTCATGATGCCCGGCCTTTCTCATGTCTTTTATGGCAGTGATGGATCGACGGCGGTGGAAATCGCCGCCAAGTTGGCCCTGCATGCCCAACGTGCGCGCGGCCAAAGCCATCGCATTCATTTCGCCGCGCTGGAAAACGGATATCACGGCGAAAGCGGTCTCGCCCTGGGGCTTAGCGATCTCGGTCTTTACCGCGAGCCTTATGCGGCGGTCTTGCCGGTAGTGACTCAATTGACGGGTCTCCCCTATCGCCTCGGGCCGGATGACGCGCGCTGGCAAGATGCCTCCGAAGAATGGCCGCGCATTCAAGCCCAATTGGAAGCGATAGCCGACACGCTTTGTGCGGTGGCCTGCGAACCCGTGCTGCAAGGCGCGGGAGGCATGCGCGTTTATAGCCCCGACTTGCTGCGCCGCTTGCGCACCTGGACGGCGGAGCGTGGCATCTTTCTCATCGTCGATGAAATCCTCACGGGTTTGCATCGCACTGGGCCCGTTTTGGCCTGCCGCCACGCGGGCATTACCCCCGACATGATTTGTCTTTCCAAGGGCTTAACGGCGGGCTGGCTGCCCCTGTCGGCGACTCTGATACACGACGATCTCTATCAGCTTTTTTATCACGACTATGGCCAAGGCCGAGACTTTTTGCATTCCAATACCTTCGCAGGCAATGCCCTGGCTTGCGCGGTCGCCCAAGAGGCCTTGCAAGTGTATGCCGACGAGGAAATCGAGGCCCGCCTTCCCCAGCAGGCAGAAAGCATGAAACAGGCTTTCTTCGAAATGGCCGAGGCCACCGGACGGTTAAAAAATCTGCGCCATGTGGGCATGATGGTGGCTGCCGATCTCGACTTACCCGCCGACCTAGCTACGAAAAGCCGCGCGGGCTTTGCCGTCTATCGCGAGGCCGTGGCCCGAGGCGCGCTTTGGCGCAATTTGGGCTCGACCCTGTATTGGCTACCACCCCTGAACAGTCCCCCCCAGCTTTTCCCCGAAATGCGGGATATCGGCATTGCCGCCTTGCGGGCGGCTTTGGGGTAAGGGCTCCCGCCCCCGGATTCGGGTCCTTTGACCGGGTCTAACTATCTTTTCCTCCCCAAGTCCAAGGGATGCCTCATGAAGCTACTCGTCTTCTCCGAAAACAACTCGATTCGCAAGCAAATCGAAGATTTGCTCACCTCGACGCCCCATAATTTCGAGTCTTTCGATGTGGAAGCCATGTTGTCCCGGGGACGCGCTCGCGGCTTCGACGGACTTTTGACCGATCATCAGAGCTGGCAACGCTGCGCCTCGCTCTTCCGCTTTTTCGGCGTCACCGAAGCCTTGAATCAAAGGCCGGTATTGATTTTCAGCAAGTACAAGAAAATGCCCCCGGTGAAATCGCGTCCTCCCAAGGCCGTCACCGCCCATTGCCCCATGCCCGCGCAAAACGAAGAATTTTATTCGGCTTTGCAGCAAATGGCTTCGGCCCTTCAGACCGCCTAAAATCGGAAGCCGCCCTCGTGGCGGCGTCTCATCTTCATGGCCCCCTGGTATCAGACTTGGTTCGGCGAAGCGTATAAGACGCTTTATCCCCATCGCGACGCCGACGAAGCCCGGGGGCAAATTCGCTTTTTGACCCAGGCTATCGCCTGCCAATCCCATTGGAAAATTCTGGATGTCGGTTGCGGTAATGGCCGTCACCTCGCGGCCTTTCACGAGCTTGGCCTCAAGCATGCCGTGGGCCTCGATCTCTCGGCGACCTTATTGCGCGATGCCCGCCTAGCGGGCCATGCCGTCACGCGCGGCGATATGCGGCGCCTTCCCTTTCCTTCGGGTTACTTCGATCTCATCGCCAGCCTGTTCACCAGCTTCGGGTATTTTGCTAAATCCGACCAAGACTGGGAGGCTTTGCATGGCTTCGCGGAAAGGCTGAAACCGGGAGGTTACCTCTTCCTGGATTTACCCAATCGCGAGCATGTCTTGGCCAATCTGGTCACACGCGATGAACGCCAAATCGATAGCATACAAGTCGTCCAAGAACGCCGGGTGGAAGCCCATGCCGACGGCGATCAAGTGGTCAAGCGCATTCTCATGCACGCAGCTGACGGTAGCACCGAGGTCTTCGAAGAACGCGTGCGTCTTTATGGGCAAAGCCACCTCGAAGCAGCCGCGGCAAAATGTGGTTTGCAAATCCAACGACTTTTCGGCGACGAAAAAGGTGGCGACTATCACCCTGATCAAAGTCCGCGCATGGCGATGTTGTTTCGTCGCCGCAGCCCCTAGGCGAATTCTAAGCGGGCAGGCATGAATTTCACTCTGCGCGCTAAAATTCCCAGCTCCGATATCGCGCAAATCGCCTTGGCTGATGGCCACCTCCTCCCCCGCGCGCATTTCTCTCCGGAGAACGCCACCGCGCGGCAAAGACATCTCGCAGGGAAAAGCTTTGCACGCGACACCCTGACTACGTGGCTACGCGAGGACTTGGGAAGTTTAGCCCCCACCGAAGCCCAGGCCCGGCATCTCGCCCTGGCTGGCCAAGGCAATACCCTTTTCATCCTCACCGGACAGCAACCGGGTCTCTTGGGCGGGCCCTTACTGGCCTGGCTCAAGGCCCTCACGGCCATCGCCCTAGCGAAGCAGCAAAGCCAAGCCCTGGGGTGTCCGGTGCTTCCCGTGTTCTGGATAGCCGGAGACGATGCCGATCTCGCCGAGGCCAATGCCGCCGAATTCCTGTGGCCCAGCGACGGGGTCACTCCCCCGTTACGCCTGCCTTTCGCGGATGCCAAGCGCAAAATCCCCGTGGGCGATCGCCGCCTCCATGCCGAAGCTGAGAAAGTCCTGCGCGCCGGCCTCCCCAAGGAATGGCCCACGGAAATTCGCCGCCTCGCTAAAGCGGCCTATACCGAGGGTAACTCCCTGGTGACGGGCTTCCGCCATATCCTGCACGCCGCGCTGGGCCACACCGGCCTGCTTTTTCTCGATGGCAATTCCCCGCATTTACGCGCCTTGGGAAAAAGCGTCTTGCTGGATGTACTGAATTCAGGCCCCGACTTTTTTTCCGATTTGCATCGCGCCGAACGCAGGCTCAAATCCGAATTCGATCTCGACCCACAAGTGATTTTGCCTCCCTATGCCCTGCCCGCCTTTTTGCGTCATCAAGGCGAACGCCTGCGACTCACTTCCCTGCGCCCCAATGGCGGCGGCTCCCTCGCTTGTCTCGAGGCAGGCCTAGCTCAAATCGGCAAACATTCGGGCGACTTGGCCGCTTTGGATTTGTCGCATGATGCCCTCACCCGCCTCCTTGTCACCGAAGCCGCCTTGCCGGTTTTGGGGCATGTGCTTGGCCCAGCCGAATTGAAATACGCGGCCCAGCTTTCCGAGGTTATACCGCGCTTCACGGGCGGACAACCGCTTTTGCATTCGCGCCAAAGCCTGCTGATATTGCCCGGCGAGACGGCGGCGACTTTTGACGCTCATGGTCTCGATGAAAAAAACTGGCCCAGCCTTAAGCCTTCGCAATGGCGCGCGCATTTGCGCCGCGAAGCCTGGCATGCGCGCGATGCTTCCTTGCAGCCGCCCACGACCTGGCTGAGCGCCTGGATAGCCCAAGTCGAAGGCTGGCAGGCGCGGCATTTGCCGCAAGAGCCCGAGCCTCTGGCTCTCATGCGCAAGCTCGATTTCGCTTTGAAGCGTTATGAAGCCGGGGCGCAAGAGGCCCTCGCCCGGCAATCGCCGCTTTACCGCAAGGTCACGTCCCTGTTACGTCCCCTGGCACTCGGTGCCGGACAAGATCGCCATTTGAACTTGATGTCCCTGATGGCCGCCCTTGATTTGCCCGGACTGCAAGCCTTGGGTGAAACTCTCGACCCTTTGCATGTGGGCATGCAAATCGCCGTGATCGAAAACGAGACCCCGAGGTAAAACATGGCGCGCAAAAAAACTGCTGAAACGGCTCCCTGCGATTTCATGGCCATAGGCGCGCATGCCGACGATGTCGAGATTCATGCGGGCGGTACGATTGCCAAGCTCGTCTCCCTCGGACGCAAGGGCGTGATCGTAGACATGACCGATGCCAGCGCAGGCACCCGGGGAACACCGGAGTTACGTCTACGCGAAGCCGCTGCGGCGGCCAAGTCTCTAGGCGTTGCCCGAGAAAACCTGGGCCTACCCGATGCCCATTTGGTCGACACACTCGACGCACAATTCGCCTTGGCCGCCTTCATCCGGCGCTATCGCCCCCGCGTCCTACTCACCCATGCCGCTGGCGAAGAGCATCCCGATCACGAGGCCACGCAATCGATTGTCACGGGCGCTTCCTTTCGAGCCGGTTTGGTTCGGCTGTCCCTTGAAGGCGAGGCCTGGCGGCCTCAGCGGATTTTCCACTGGGTGGGCCTGGAACCGCCCGCTGCGTCTTTTGCCGTTGACATCTCCGACTTTTGGCGCCAAAAAATGGCCGCCATCGCCTGCTATGCCAGCCAATTCCACAGCGCTTCGGCGGAAAAGGTCTTAGGCAAGAATGCCAAGCCCACCGACTTGGCCACGCCCGCCTTTCTCGAAGCCCTGGAGTATCGTGCCCGTTACTTCGGCGCGCGCATCAAGCGCCGCTATGCCGAAGCCTTCACCTGCCGCGAGCTTCCCGAAATCCATGACTTGACCGCCCTGGGCGGATCGCGCTTTCCTTAAAACCATTCGACTCCCTCGGCCCATTTCGCCGTGAAAGGTTCACCCATGCGCATCGGCATCACCTGCTATCCCACCTATGGCGGCAGCGGCGTGCTCGCTTCGGAGTTGGGAAAATTCTTGGCCCTTGGCGGTCATGAAGTGCATTTCATCACATCTAGTATTCCCTATCGCTTGCAGCGCGACTATCAAGAGCGCATCGTTTTCCATACCGTGGAGCTGGAGCCCTATCCCCTCTTCGAGCACCCTCCATACGATCTCGCCTTGGCCGCCAAGATGAAGGACGTCTTCGTCTCGGAGCGCCTCGATGTGCTGCATGTGCACTATGCCATACCGCATGCGATTTGCGCCCATCTCGCCTCGGAAATGCTGGCTCCGGCGGGCATCCCCTTTGTCACGACCCTGCATGGCACGGATATCACTCTGGTGGGCCGCGATCGCGGGCTTTTCGATATCACGCGTTTTTCCATTGAGCGCAGCACCATAGTCACCGCGGTATCCGACTGGCTCAAAGCGGAAACCGAAAGCACCTTCGCGCCGACAAACCCCATTCGCCGCGTGCACAATTTCGTCGATTCCGAATTGTTCCGGCGCGCCTCCACCTATCCCTGTCGCCGTGACAGTCTGTCACAAAGTGGACAAGTGATTTTCACCCATATCTCCAATTTCCGGCCGGTGAAGCGCGTGCAAGACGTGGTCCAAGTTTTTGCGCGAGCCCGTGAAGAAGTCGACGCGGTTTTGGTCCTCGTGGGCGAAGGCCCCACCTTGGCCGATGCCCGCGCCCTGGCCGAAAAGCTGGGCATACAAAAGCATGTGCGCTATCTGGGCAAGCAAATCGACGTGGCCGCTATTCTTGCTTGCTCCGACGTTTTGCTTTTCCCCTCCGATCACGAAAGCTTTGGACTCGCCCCTCTGGAGGCCATGGCCTGCGAAGTGCCCGTCATCGCCTCTCGCTCCGGTGGATTGCCCGAAGTAGTGGAGCATGGCGTCTGTGGCTTTCTTGCCCCCGTAGGCGATGTCGAAGGCATGGCCGCCCATGCCGTGACCCTTGGCAAAGACGCTTCCCTGCGTCGCCAAATGGGAGCGAAGGGCCGAGAGCGTGCTCTCAGCCATTTTTCTCCTTCGGCCATTATCCCCGCCTATGAAGCCCTCTATCGCGAGGCCATCGCCAAAAAATGAGGCCTTTACACCCATTTTTGGAAAAATACCACAGGGCTGAATCCGGATTGGATGCGATACTTACGTAAAGCACTCCCTATGAATTCTCCTTCGCTACCCCCGCTGCGAATTCTCATGGTCGAAGACGAGGCCGAGCTTTTGCAGCCCATGACCTTGGCTTTGAAACAAGCCGGTTATGTCGTGCGGTCGGTGCGAGATGGGCGTAGCGCTTTAAACATATTGCTGGCCGACCAAAGCCAGGGCTTAAGCCTTCCCGATTTGTTAATCACCGATTTGGAAATGCCTGGCCTCACTGGCCTAGCTCTTTTGGACGAATTAGAAAAGCGCCAAATGCATATCCCCGCGGTTTTAGCCATGTCCGGCGACGGCGACCGGGATTCCCTCGTCGCATTGATGAGGCATGGCGCCTCGGATTTTCTCGACAAGCCCTTCGGCGTGAAGGTCTTTCTCGAACGTGTACGCCAATTAGTCCAGCGCATCGAGAATACGCGCCAGCAAGAGGCTGAGCGCGTGGCAGGCCTTGCCGCGGAAAATCAAGCCTTGCGGCAACGCATGCGGCAATTCGAAGCACGAGAATCCATGGCGCGACTGACACGCGGCATTTTGCATGATGTCAATAATTGCTTGGCCATAATTACAGGCTCGGCAGAAATGATCAAATTATCGCTGGCCGGTGGCGAGAAACCCGTGGACGGATATGCCGATTCCATCACCTCGCTCACACAAAAAGCGGTGGATACCCTGCATCAATTGCATGCCCTTAATCGCCTAGGCGAAGGTGTATGGACTTGCTTTGACCTGCACACCCTCATCACTGGAACTCTCGAACTTATACGCACGGTCCTAGGCGGCCGCCTTCGCATTCATACCGATTTCTTGTCGCAACCCGCTTGGGTTCAAGGCGATGCTGTCACCATGCAAAACGCCATCATTTCGGTTTTGCTAGCCATGCGCGATGGCCTGGGAGATGCGGGCGGTGTATTACATCTAAGCACCCGTTTGGAAGAAACCGCAGGAGAAGAAGGTCGACGCGACGGGTGGATAGTCTTAAGGCTCAGCAGTTCGGGCTCCGCCCTGAATGCCGCGCGAATCCAATCGCCACAAGAAATCTTACGCAGCCAAGGTGGCGATTTACGCTTCGAATCCCAAGGCGAATTCGGCTATGCCATTTTCGCCGAAATGCCAGCAGCAGCCCTACCCATTAGATCCCCGGAGACGGTCGAAGTGCAGGCTGCGGCGTAAAAACGAGGCCCGTTGATTCCGTGATGCGGAACACACCCAATACCTAGAGACATTGCTAAAACATGAAAGTGACTCGCTGCTTGAGTCTCATCATGGAAAGGCACGACTATGTCTTCGGCAGATTGGAATGCGATTTGGATTGAAAAATTACGACTCGCAGTCAGGGCCAGGGGGTTTTCCTATCAAACC
>JAYUVP010000088.1:0-2875 GCA_043753995.1 Fibrobacterota bacterium | reverse complement strand
GCTGGGGGGATTTCCATCTCATGGACCAGTTTTATTGGTCAGATCAGGACCAGCCCCCGTCGGATCCCTCCGATCTGATGGAAACGGGGCGCATCGACGTATTCACTTTCGGGAATGAATACTTCCTGGACTTCCTGCGCTCGCGGAATTTCCAGGACGTCAAAATCGAATACGCGCCCGCCTTCGGAAAAGCGGGTCTGCGGATCATCGCGGGAGCTTACCGCAATTACGATCCGATATTATTCGCGGAGCAAGCGGACTACAAGACCTATGGGGATTGGACAGTCCCATACCGGGCGCATTGGGAGGTCCAGGCGGGCTACCTGACCCCTTTGGGCAGCGTGCGTGCGGGCATGGGGGGAATCGAGAACGGCAAGCCGTTCTATTACCTGCATATCGGCACCGGCTTCGAACTTGGATTCGACCAAGACGATTAGCCGCAGAATAACATCCGCTTAGCCGCCGATTTGGTTCATGGCCTGATGGATGCGTGGAAGACGCCCGACGGGCTTCATGGCCATCACTTCCCGCAGGATTTCCGGATAGTCCAGGATATCCCGGCCCCGTAGTTCCGTGCCGGTATCCGAGAACAGGCAGGAACGCAATTTGCCCGTTGCGGATAGCCGCAGGCGCGAGCACGCCCCGCAGAAGGGCTTCGATTCCGATGCGATGAATCCGAGGCGCGCGCCGCTGGCGGACCTGAAACCGAACGAGGTCGAATCGACCGGGGCCTCCGTCGGCACCAAGCTTTCCCGGCCGCCCAACCGCTCCAGCATTTCCTCCGCGGGCATGAACCGGTCCGGATGAGAGTCGATGGCCGGACCCACGCGCATCAATTCCAGGAAGCGTACTTCAATCCCGTGTTCGGCGGAAAAATCCAGGAAAGCGGGAAGCTCATCGTCGTTGATCCCGCGGAAAACGATGGTATTTATCTTCACTTGGAAACCCATGGCCTTGGCGCGCAGGATAGCCGCGAGCACTTTGCGGAAATGGGCGCTGCCGGTTATGGTCCGGAATTTCGCTTCCTGGAGGCTGTCCAAGCTGATGTTGAGATGGCTGCAGCCCGCATCGCGGAGCAAAGGCAGCTTTTCGGACAGGAGGAAACCGTTGCTGGTAAGCCCGAATTTCTTCCATTTGGTAAGGGCCAGGCCCGCGATTATGGCGTCGAATTCGGGCCGCACGGTAGGTTCCCCGCCGGTTACCCGGATCTCCTCGACGCCCAGCGTGGCCAAGGCCGCGCAGATGGATGTGATTTCCGCGGGCGATAGCAACCGATTGGCGGGTTGAAAGCGGGAACCCTCCGGCATGCAGTAAAAGCAGCGGAAATTGCAGGCATCGGTAAGTTGCACCCGCAATTTCCGGATCAGCCGTCCATGCGGGTCTTGTAAACGCATCCCGTGAAAGTAGTTTAATGCGGGGCTTGATATTGTTTTAACCCAATCCATGTTCGTAACGCTTTGGTTATCCGGTAAATTATGTTAGTTTATCCGCGAATAGATTATTAGGACTGGGCTGATGCCCTTCGATGAAATAGATGGCCTGGATGGCATCTATACCATTGGGCCGGATGCGCTGAAAAGGCTTCCGGATTTAAAACAACAGCAATCGGGACTCGCGGGAATATGGCCTCTGGCCCGCATCTCGGCTATTCGGTAGTAAAAAGGCATTTTGCCGATATGTCATTGTAAGCGGGACGGATATGAGCACTACAGTCAGCAAAGAAAAACCGGATTTGCTTTTTAACAATCCGTTGAAACAAAAAGTATATGTGTTTTTGAAGAATAATCCCGGCAAAGATTTCGAGGCTTTCCAGGTATTCACGGGGGATACGGTCGTTTCCCGGCAGCATTTCAATGAAGTGGACCAGGCGATCAAAGCCAGGGAAGAGCGGGAAAAACCCCGGACCGGCGGCAAGGACGTAAGCGCTTTGTTCCTGATGGGCGGGCTTTTTGACCGGCATGGCGACAGGCAAAAGCTTGCACAAAGCGATACTCCAGAAGCAAAGGAATCGACGTTGAAAAAAATCGAGAAAAAAAAGCTGAATGAAAAGGCCAAACAATATATCCAAGAACATCCCGGTTGCACCTACGATGAATTGGTGAAGAGCCTGGACTTCAAGGAGTTGTCCAAGCCGCATTTTTTCAGCATGAAAACCCAACTCCGCAAAAAGGGCCTGATATCCGAAGAGAGCCGTACTCGCCGAGGGCGAAAAGCGGGCGAAAAGAAACCATTGTCCGCTCCCCGCGAAATCCACGTTATTCCCGCCTCGGGCAGCAAGACCATCGAAATCCTGGAATCCATCGACGCCAAAGGCTTTACCGAAGAAATCCGGGAACATTATAAGTCACACGTGCTTCCCCTCCTGCAAAGGCTCATAACCCAAGGTGAAAAACTGCAAATGGTGTTCCTGACCGATCCTCCCACCATCGAATTGCGGCGCGTACTCCGCTAATATCCCGGCAGCCGGTTCCGGTGGCCGGGGGGAACCCGACCAGCCGGTTTTTCCCTCGGCAGCCGTTCCGTTACGCCTCCACCATCTCGAAATCGGTTTTCAAGGTGCCGCAATCCGGACAGCTCCAATCCTCCGGAATGTCCTCCCAGCGTGTGCCCGCCGCCAATCCTTCTTCGGGCAATCCCAAGGCTTCGTCGTAGATAAAACCGCAAACGACGCATTTCCACTTTTTCATGCTTTGCTCCTTTGGCCTGGGCCTGATTATTATTTGTCTTGAGTCACATTTTCCAATGTGCGTCGATACAGGTTGGCGTGCTTTTCTTCGATGCGGGCCAAGGCGGCGAACCGTTTTGTGGCTAATGCCAAAGTGGCCCGGAAAAGCGCGGCATGCTCCTGGGATTCCTGGATCTGTTCTTCCAGTTC
>JAYUVP010000087.1:0-13560 GCA_043753995.1 Fibrobacterota bacterium | reverse complement strand
GCCAGTATTATGAAATTTTTTTACAAGGCCATTGGGGAAAGCGAGGTCGAATCTTTGATCGCGCCGGGTCCTTGCGAGTTTCCGGATTTCGATATTTTGATTTTAAGGCATGGGACGGCAATGAAATACCCTTGGTCTATCCCGGCCAGCATTGGGGCTTTTTTCTAGAGCCGGCATTCACCTTTCGGGCTGGCTATAAAGCCGTGAAAGGGCAATTCCAAACGGGGATTTCCCTGCCTTTGTATCAAGCAGGGGATTTGGACAATTCCAAGCTCTGGTTGAACTTTGGATTGATCTTGAATACGGCACCCTTTTCTGATTAGCCAATCAAACCAAGGCAGCCTTGAATGCCTGGGTGGCTGCGACCGGATTCTCGCTGTGGAAAATCGCCGTTCCCACGACAAAAACATTCACGCCAGCATTTCGTAAGTCACCGAGATTATTCAAATTGATACCACCGTCCATTTGAATATCGGTCTGAAGTCCCCGAGCCTCGCACATGGCGCGCAGTTGCTTGGCCCGCTCTAAGCTATAAGGGATGAACTTTTGCCCACCGAAGCCCGGATTCACCGACATCAGCAAAACCATGTCGATATCAGGTAATACCCATTCTAAAACGGATAGCGGTGTGGCGGGGTTCAGGCTCACGCCCACACGGCAACCGCGCTGACGTATTCGTCGCAACAAAGAGTCGAGATGCACGGTCGATTCGGCATGCACCGTAATGGAGTCAGCACCCGCATCGGCAAACCATTCCACAAAGCGCTCGGGATCGCGCACCATGAGATGGCAGTCCAGTGGCAGGCGAGTACGCGGCTTCAGGGCCTGCAATACCACGGGCCCAAAGGACATATTGGGGACGAAATGGCCGTCCATCACATCGAAATGCAATAAGTCGGCGCCGCCTTTCTCCACGGCGGTCACCGCCTCTCCCAGGCGGGAAAAATCAGCGTTTAAAATGCTCGGAGCAAGCTTGCAGGGCAAAGTCATGAGACAACAATAACAAGCTCGCTACTCCCTTCAGCCCCCGGCTTAGGGCAAACTTCGACGGAAAGAAAAAAAATCGAAAAAGCGGAGACATGTACACAACATTTTTCGTCTTATCGGTATGAACCCGCAAACAGAGCTCCCCGAGCATCATCAGAGCATTTTGGAATTGCATCGCCAAGGCTGGACCCAAACCCGCATTGCCGCCACCACGGGCTATTCCCGTCGGACGGTTTACAATCACGTGCATCAACGCGTGTTTCAACCGGGAAAACGCCGAGGCCGTCCCTCCGGCAGCCGCAAGCTGCAACCCTATATTCCCCTGGTAAATGCCCGCATTGAGGCCAATCCCCAGGGCAAAATCATGCGGCTCTATATGGAGCTGCGAGATTTGGGCTATACCGGTGGGCTCTCGATTTTACGCGATTATTGCCGCTCGCTTCGCGTATTTGCGTGAAATAGCCAAGTGGCCCGCAATCAGGGGGCTGAATTTGAAAACATATCTACCCCTGGGTTTTGCTGGGGATACCGTCTAACTTGTGAGAGTCGGAACGGGGCGGCGCCTTCCCTCCTCACTTCTCCTCCCCAAGCGCCGTTACCGAAACGAGCCCACCGTCCGTAAGGACGGTGGGTGTTTTTTTGCCCAGACGGTGAGTCATCAGGTGCCGAAATCAGCTCAAGTCCCGCCGAAAAGCGCCAGCAACTCAAAACCCTTTTGCGCTATAGTGATATGAAAACTTTCCTGGAGTCCATCATGCCAAGTACCCCACCCGCTGCCTTGAAAATGGCCTTTGCGATTCTGATAGGGACCTTTGTTTTGACGTCGGCAGCCACCTTCACCGACAAGAGCTTTACGGAAACCTCCCTAGCCACCAACCTGGATGGCACAGCCATGGAAATCGCCCCCGACGGCCGAATTTTCATATGCAGCAAAAGCGGCTCCTTGCGCGTGTATAAAAACAACCAATTGCTCACCAAGCCTTTCCTCAAGCTGAGCGTCTCGACATCTAGCGAACAGGGATTATTGGGTGTCACCTTTCATCCTAAATTCCCGGACTCCAATTGGGTCTATGTCTATTACACCCTACCCGCCAAAACCAATCGCGTGAGCCGCTTCAAGGCCGACGGGGATACCGCGGTGGGTGGTGTCGACGGCGAGCAAGTGATTTTCGAAATCCCGACCGGCACCGGCGACAATCACGATGGCGGCGCCATTCATTTCGGCAATGACGGCAAGCTTTATGTCTCCTCGGGCAATCGCGCCATGAACAGCGCCCTGGACATGACCATGGTCCTCGGAAAAATCCTGCGCCTCAATGAGGACGGCAGCATACCCTCCGATAATCCCTTCATGACCCAAACCACAGGCAAGGCCCAGGCGATATACACCGCAGGCATGCGCAATACCTTCACCTTTTCCATCGACAAGGTCACAGGCCGTATGTTCGGTTGTGAAGTTGGTGATGCCTCCGAAGAAGTGAATGAATTATCGGCAGGCCACAATTATGGCTATGGACGCGCCGAAGGCTATACCGTGCCGACCAATACCACAGGCATAGTCGGCACATTCAAACCCGCCATCCATGCCTATAAAAGCGGCTGCATTATCGCGGCCTCTTTCTATACCCCCACCGGCACAGGGTTCACCGGAACCCGCAATTTCCCATCCAGCTTTCATCGCAAATTCTTCTTCGCCGACTACAATACCAGTTGGATAAAAGTATTGGACATTGAAAATCCAACAACCGTCTCCGATTTCGCTACCGAAGCGGGTGCCCCCGTCGACATCAAATTCGGAGCGGATGGCGTCATGTACTATATCAACCGCGGCACGTCGAATGGCAGTCTCTTTCGCGTTACCTTTAAGGATGGCGCCACGGGGAGCGTCATTCTGCCCCAGCGCCGCAGCTCCCTCCGCAACCGCTATGGCTTGGAAGCCCTAGGCCTGATGCCCGACCGGCGTTTGGACGGGCGGGCGGAGAAGAAGAAGCGCGTAGCTTTATAGGCACATCTTATTTTTCTTCGCAGCTTTTTTTTCGGGGCGAGGCTCCGCCTCCCCCGGTCTCGGCCTGCCCACGTAACGCGTCGGTGACGGGTCTTTCTCCGCAGTCCACCACCGCCGCTTCCGCCTTGTCGGCCTCGACCTCCCCACCGGAGTTACTTCGCGGGCCTTTCACTCACCGGAGGAATGAATGGTCAAATCGCCGCCATTGGTGTCTGCCAAAACGCGTTTGCTTGGGATAAAGTGGGCGCGCATTGATCGATCGAGGTAAGTGAAGTTCGAGTCCGTCAACCTTAAAATGGTGCGCTTATCATTAATGGTTGGAATAGAAAAATTCAATACTGTATCCGATTCAATATGAAAATAGTTGTCGTGGTACCAGACGCAGGTGTCAGGGTTATCAGGATTGCAGTGATAAAGTCTGCAATATCGCGGGATATGATATTCTGGCCCAGTTCCTGTATTTTCAAATGCTGTCGAATCGTTGTGATATCGCTCCACGATTACTGTGCCTGCTGGAAAATCCCTCAGGTCTCCATGCCAACCCGTGGTTTCCCAAGCTTGCCATAAATATTGGGTATCGATAGGCCCATGATCCTGAGGATCAATGACATCGCATCCGCAGATAGTGAGCAAGAATCCGAGGGCATAATGAGCAGATTTTTTCCTTAAATCAACTATGACACTATTGCCTATTACCATAATACCATAAAATCGAAAACACGCCAAGACCTTGTTTATCATTTAAAATTGCTTTATACATCACTCCTAATCCGAAAAATCGCTTTAGTTGAAAATCTACGCGAGCATAGGGAGAAACGGAAATCGTACTGATATTTTGAGAATAGTAACGATTAGTGACTTCTGGTGTATCCAAGCATTCTATGGAAAAGAATCCCATCACACAATTCGTATCGCTACGAAAAAGTTCAGTGCGTGCTTTACCCCAAAGCAGTCCGCCTCCAAGCCCTCCAGAAAAAATCACTTTATTTATCGGAAGCTTTAGTCCTGAAATAAACTCAGTGCTCAGATATCTCTCGGAAGGATCGGTTTTGTGATGGCTCAATGGGTTGGTTATTTCACCAATGAATTGAATGGACGAGCCCATCTCAAGGTGACTGGTGGATGCCAAAAACACGATTCCCGCAGCCATGCCACCATGCTTTCCATCGACGGCATGGGCAATTCCAAAAGCGGGTCCAATCGTAAAATTAAGTTGTGAGCTAATACCTTCGGCCCAAAGGCTGGAAGCAAGGAATAGCGTAAGTGTTGCTATTAAACTTTTAATCTGTGAAAAGTCGCGCCCATTTCCGAAACGCAATTGATTTGTCATTGAGCTTTTCGTGGCCAAGTGAGTGATTTAGGGATACGGGGCACATTGGAGATGTAAACTTGTCGTCCATCGAGAGTAAATCGCTTTGTTCTGTCGAATTGCGTTACGGCGCGTCTCTTTGAATTCAACCCATGAATGCTCGATTGCTTGTTGCTCCAGAAGTGACGTATTTCTGATTCATACCCAACAAAAAATTCAAGTTCATACTGAATTTGATCATTGATGACTTGATATTCCAAACGGCGATCTTGTCTGTCACCATGACAAACGCAAATGGTATCTAATGAAATGCATGTGTCAATCGCGTGAATGGAGTCACCCTCAATGGAATATTTAACAAGGCCGGCTTGATTAAATACTGTGGAATCTATAATTGGAGGGCGATTTGGATAAATTTTGTATTGGACTTGGGCCGAATCAGTATTGTAATGAATTTCTTTTTCATCCAACTCTGCCGTACTGGAAATACGCATTTCAACGATAGAGTCTATTTTGTATTTATCATTAAAATACGTGGCGGTGGTATTCACGATAAGATTGGTATCGTGGTCTGACGTGTCTGTAAAAAGCCATACTCGGTTTTTGAAAGCAAATGAACCGGCCAAATCAACAAGTATTGAATCATCGGGGCGGGTTACTTTATAGGAGGAATAAATAGTGTCTTCGTTTATTTTATATGTAAAAGCAATACGACTTACAAGTTCCTGATTTTTTCTTTTAATGATGACGGTGGAGTCGAGGGTGTATGTGCTCCCCATCCCAAGAAAATGTTCTCTGCTATAGTAGCATTGATTCGATGCTGAGTGAGCAACATGGGTCAAGGCATTAAAGGTCAGAGCGATTGACAGAAGTCGAAAAATATTTGTCATACGTCTCTCGTGGATGTTCTGGCGGGCATTACCAAAAGCAGGTTTTTGTCGGAAACACCTTCGGTCCGTCACGCGGGTTGTAAAGGATTAGACGGCGCCGACCCCGCCATCGTGGACAAAAATCTTTTCGCGCTTTAAAACCGCAGTCCGCCGCCGAGCCTAAACTCGGGGCGGAGCTTGTAAACGCGGCCTTCGGCCGCTTCCCTGTAAGTATAGGCCGCGGGTCCCCAAGACCCAGCCAGGCGCATTCGCCAGGGCAAATCAAAGCTTGCGCCAACAGGCAAACTGATACCGTAAACCAAGGCGCTTCGCTCGGCATCGCTGCGAAGCCCGCCGCTAGCGAGGTCAGTATTGTCCAGGCGACTATCATGCACACGCTGCTGCACAATATTCACCGAAGCTTCTGCGCCAAGCGAAGTTTGAAAACCCCAGCGCGTGAAAATCGGCCAAGCGCTGCCCAATCCTAAGCGATACTGCGTCATTTGCTGGCTTAGGCCCCATGTGCTCAGGCTTTCGCGGCCTTTGCCATATCCAACCGTGAGCGTCAAATCATGCGCCGCTTGCCCCAGAGAATAAGCAAGTTCAAACAAGTTGATAGGATCGACGGCCGCGACTCTCCGCAAGGATGGCAAAACAACCTGTTCTTGCCAAAGCGTGGCGGGCACACCACCTTTCGGCGAAAAGAACGGACGAGGCTTTTGGCGAAAACTTTCTGCTCGGATTTGAGTTTGCGCCCCCCAACGCAGATCTGATTCAGCCACTAGCCACTTTTCTGCTTCCCCCACCGCAAAGAGATAGCGTCCGGAGGGAATGGATATATTGGCAGTTTTTCTTCCCGTGAGATAAAGATGATAGGCCACCTCCTTGTAAGGATAGGCGAAGACGCGTAAGGTGCCCGCATCTAATCCCACGAATTGCACCTGGACGTCTTTCTTTTCCATTCGGGCCAATACGGGATCGTTCTCGCCGACTACGTCGAAATCAAAAGATGGTGATTGCATAGCGCTTTCACCGAAATTGTTTTCTTTTCTCGTGGCGGTTTGGGCATAGTCGAAAGCTTCGAGCAAGCGAATCTGCCCGTCTTGGTCATAATCTGCGAGGCCACGAATTCCGTTCAGCAAATGATGGGTGAAAACGGCGCCGCGATAATCTTCGCTTTCCTGGGCGGCTTCACCCTTGGCGGAGGCGCTTAAAAGAATTCGGCCATGCGTACCCAGTAAATCCTCTTGTTCGATGATTCGTTCATCAATTAATTTCATGCCTTTGCTGCGCAAAAAGTCTCCTGATTCGCAAGCATCCAAGATCAAGATTTTTAAATCGCCTTGAATTTCGTCGAAGGCGGCCACAAAGTCTTCCCGATTCCACAGCCGACCCTCGATATGCAGTCCCCCTTTACTGCCATGGCCGCTGAAATACACCATCACCAACGTCTTTTTACCGGTTTTTTTGATTTCGAATAAACGCCCACGAAGTTCCGAAATAGAATTACGAATGTTTTCAAGTGGCTGATTTTGCAAGCAATATACTCGGTCATCTTCAAAGGCCTGGCCGCGAATCAAAGCTCGGGCCATTTCTGCAGCATCCTTGGCTGCGTATTTCAATGGCCTCTCCTTGGGCAGGCCGCGATTATTACCGATGACGATGGCGTATCTTTCGATGGGCGAGGAAATATTCGCCGACACCCAGGCTACTAGAAAAAGTCCTATGAAAAAAGCGACTTTCATTGAGTCTTAGTGGAGTGTATATGAAATACAGCGCGTTTGTCTTCTGGGATTTTCCCACCATCGCTTAATCTTTTTCCCAAATCAAAAAGCTCGGACTTGGAGCCAGCCCAAATCAGCACGAGTTGGCGAGGGCTTTCACCCTGATCCAAGACCAAACTTTTTCCACTATGCTTCCACTTGGCCGAAGCGGGCAGGGACTCTCCCTCGGCTTGATGCAAGCGGCTAAATTCACCATGCGAATCTTTATTCCAAAGCTGGAAAAACAGGGAATCCGAGCTGCGATAGGAAATCCGCAAGGTATCCCCTGGACTTACAGCGATATCCGAACCTGCAGTAAAGCTCACCGTTTTATGCTCGATGGACATATCGGCGCCAAGGCCACCCTTGGGGCTCAAGGTTTTCACGGAATTATTAGGATTGCCCTGAAAGGTGGTGATCGAAAAAACACCGATCACCAAAATCACCGAGGCCATGGCTAATCCAGGCATGGCCCAGGCTGGCCTTTCCCAGGCGCTCACCCATCCCTGCAAGCGATTTTTCATCCCCGCAAGCCATTCCCAGTCGCCCCGCTTACGAGCTACCGGGCTAGGTGGAAGCTTCAATTGCTTAGACTCTTCGGTCCACACCCGAGCCCTTTGAATATAGGCTGCCAGCTTCGGATTGCCTTCTGCGGCACGGGTGATTTCGCCTTGCTCGGCAGGGGAAAGCTCTCCCAAAAGAAAGCGCTCAATTTGAAATAAAGAGAATCCGGAATTCATTGGCTCTTCGGGAGAATTCGATGGCGGGCGCGACTTGAGCATACGATTTAGACGCGTCCGATCAGGGTAGCGTGGACAATGGTGATTATTGCGCTAAAAATGCCTGGTTTTCCTGCTTGCACCTTGCCGCTTCGGCTGGCCAAAAACCGGGTGACTTGTTTCGCCACGGCTGATTTTTCCATGCCGACCATTTCCCCTGCTTCGGTATAGCTTAGCCCTTCGGCCAGCACCAAAAATAAAAGTTCGCGGGTTTTGGGTTGCACATGCTTCAATAACCTTTCCAGGTCGATTTTAGCCAATTCGGCATTTCCCGAAGCCGAAAGGTTATGTGTGACGATTTCATCCAAGTCGTCAATATCCAGCATACCTTGAAATTTTCTCGACCGAATATGATCCATGCAAATATTGGCGGTTACGCGATAAAGCCAGGTCGTCAGCGAAGAATGCCCCTGAAACGATGCCAGTTTATCATGAAGCTTTAAAAAAACGTCTTGCGCCAAATCCTGAGCATCTTCCTCACCTTTGACATAACGTCGGCAAATGCGATAGACCATGCTCGAATGCGATTTGAAAACCTCTTCTAGGCTTGGGATCAATGGCGCATTCATTTTGAATAAATTCGATAACGATCGAGAGACAAGAGAGGAGTTATTCCTGGTTGGCTCAAATTTTCAAACTTGAACCCCAATATTCGACCCAAGGGAGTGGCGAAGTGGAGGTGCATTTTGCGAGACCCATTCGAAAGGGCCGGAAGCCAAAAACTGGGCATCATCTCCGACCACGAATCAGCCGAATCGGATTTCCAAAGCACGCGCATTAAGGCTGCTTGTTTGCCCGAGTTTTTTGCTCCACAGAAATCAAGGGTTATGCTAAGGCTATCAGAGGAACTATCCACGGGAACTTCAATCTCAAATTCGCCGTCCCCTTCCAAAGCAATTTGATCGTTTCGCTGAACCGGCAGATTGCGTCGTAATCCGGAATCACCATTGACCAAATAAAGCGAATCCTCGGCACAAGAAAATCTTGGTTTACCCTGAAAATCGACAAAGGTTTCTCTTGCTGTTCCCTGTACATCCTGTATCAAACCGTATGCGCCCAGACCCGCAGTATCGTTTTGGGTGCCCATTAAGAAAATCGGTGGAATGCGATATTCTGTACCGCCCGTCAATAAATACCATTCCCCTTCCATTTGATCCGATTTGCGCCGCCATTTCAATTCAATGCCGCTGAATTGAGAAATCAAAGTGTTTGAATCAACCGCCACGAATTTTTGCTTCGGAATGCCCTTGCCACTCAGCCAAACCGATTTGGAGGATGCTTCCGAAAATTTCAAAGTGTCCAGTCCATACCACCGATAGCTTTGCTTCAGGGATACCGTGATGCCAGTACTTAATTCACTTTCCTGTGCTTGAGCATGGTTTGTCACGTTTTCCGATCTACCTGCGCTGATTCGGTTAGATGTTTTCACCGCGACATAGCGTTCGCCTTTCCAATCCAAAATCATTTTTTCGACTTCATGCTTTTCATTTGACACGAATTGGATTTGCATAGCGAGACCCATACCAACTCCGCGCACGCTGTCCACCATTTGCAGCCGAGTCATTCCGAATAATGCCGCATCCAACCAAAAATCGGCACCAACTTTTTGGACCGAGAAATCAATACCCGGCTGAAATGGATAAGTCCCCTCAACGTCAACGTTTTTAATCCATAGCGTCGAATCGACTGTGGGTAAGGCAAAGGGCTTGGTTACAGAAGGCGGATTGAAATAAAGTTCGGATTTCCCCATGTAGATTTTAATCTCGGCGCTCTCATCCAATCGTCGACAATTGTATTGATCATCGCATTCCATCAAATTATAGCCCGGTACGATTTGATGAACATTCGCGATTTTGAAAGAACTGCTTTTTTCTGCGCGCCTCATTATATCAATGGATTTCCATGTTGGAAAGAAAAAGACAAATTGATCTCGGCTTCTCCCTGCACCCCAATCGGCGCCCGGTTCTTCAAATCCGGTATAGGGATAATCGAGCCATCCTTTTTGAAAGGCTTCGCCTTGATATTTCGTAGCTAAGACCGACTTTTTGGTCGAAAGTAATGCCAAGTCAATCACGCCTTGATTGAATTTGCTTTCCATACCGGACTTCGGAAATAGTCGCCTGGAATATCGCATCACCATTTCGAGCGAATAGTCTGCATTGGGTATGGCCGAATAGCTTATGGAATTAGACCTTTTCCTCAAATCAAAAAACTTCTCCCACCTGTCTTGGGCCAAAACAACCTTTTGACGTGCAAATGGTGCATCCATGGCCGTGGTCGAAAAAGCCGGCATGGCTGGCCAAACCGTGTCGACCTTGATTCCGTTCCGAATCAGAGTGAGGCCTTGTGCTCCCACCAAAGTGGTTTCCTCCACAGCCACGCCTTCAAGATGGATTTCGCTAATAGCCAACAGAGAATCGTTCACTTGATAATAAAGGTGAGTCAGAGAATCGATTTCCTGCAATTTCTTGGCGTATTCAGGATGCGTACCGCGATCGAATTTGCCATTCCCATTGCGATCGGAAAAAAGCCAAAACAATCCAACGGCGACCTCATCATCGTGCTGAATGCTGGATGGCGGAGCCTGTTTCATCTCGATTTGAAATGCAAAAGGCGGTGAAGTCGCCACCACGCCTTCGGTCATGGTGCGAATATTTTCCCTGGTACCTATATAGTGATAGACCAAGGCAATGGTCGGATGAACAAGCTCCAGCAATCGATTGGAGGGCAAGGTCGTGTCGCCCTCGTTATAAGCCCGCCCGCGAAACTTCGCCAGCGGAGCAATATTTCCCGGCTTGGTGACATCCACAATTCCCTCATCGCGAAAGCATCCCGCCCAAAGCGTTACTAGCAAAGCCAAGCCAGCCAATTTGCGAATCGTCATTTCGAGAGCTTTCAAACGTAGAGCGCAACCAAATTAACTCAACCCTTACCACACACTGCAAGTTCGCAAAGCACGATTTCCGCGAATCATTGCCACAATCTATTTCTTGCCCCCTAGTGCGCTTTCTCCGTAGCATTCTCCAAAGGCTCTCCCTTGGAACGCCTCCGCGAGACAATGCTCTGCGAGATCGCCCCCACACATTTCTCTTTATTCCTAGTTAGACCACTCCGCTGCTTTTCCCTGCCCTCCGCCAAACAGCTTCGTAGCATTACCCCGCAGACTCGCGTCACCGCATTTCCCTCGCCCCCCTGTAGCTCCCCTGTTTGACAGCTTCGCAGCATTTCCCTGTGTGATTCCCCAAGATCCCCCTGCTAGACAGCTCCGCAGAATGCCCTGCCGTATTGCCCCGCAGGATTTCCCCGCCCGATACCAGCGAGGAAAGCCCCAAGGCGCGGCAACGCGCGAGGGGCTTCCCTCGAATCGCCACCCCCGCGGAACAATGCCGGCGCGGCGGTGAGCGGCCAGATTTGGGCTCGCTCCGCAGGATATAGACTCCAGGGCAATGCCAAAGCCGAGGACCGCGAGCCCAAATCTGGCCCGAACATCAGCCGCGCCCGCAATGCCCCAGGGGATAGGAGCCTCGTAGCAAAGCCACCCCACAGCATCCCCAGCGCCTTGGTACCTTTCCCGCCCCATGGACTTACACGCTCAAGCCCGCAAACTCATCGAACGCAATCAAGAGATGGAAAGCGCCCTGCAAAGGCCCGACCAGCTCAATGACATGCAAAAAATGGTCGCACTCAATAAACAGCTCAAGGACCTCGCCGACAGCGTCACCAAGGCGCATGCCTATCTCGACGCCACGCAAGAGCGCGCCGATTGGAAAAAAGCCTCCGACGACGGCTCCGATCCCGAAATGCAATCCTTGGCACAAGACGAAGTCAAGCGCCTCGACGAAGCCATGCCCGGCCTTGAGCAAGATCTCAAGTTCGCCCTGATCCCCAAAGAGAAAACCGACGAGCGCGATGCCATCATCGAAATACGCGCTGGCACGGGTGGTGACGAGGCCAGCCTCTTCGCGGGCGACCTCTTCCGCATGTACAAGTATTTCTGCGAGTCCAGGCGCTGGCGCTTCACCGTGCTCGATGAAAACGAGGGCACCATGGGCGGCTATAAAGAAGTGGTCGCCGAAGTTTCCGGCCCCGGAGCCTATGGCACGCTCAAATACGAAAGCGGCGTGCATCGCGTGCAGCGCGTGCCTGACACCGAAACCCAAGGCCGCGTGCATACATCGGCCGCCACCGTGGTCATCATGCCCGTCGCCGACGAAGTCGATGACATCGTCATCAAGGACGAAGACATTCGCGTCGACACCTTCCGCGCCGGAGGCTCCGGTGGGCAGCACATCAACAAAACCGATTCCGCCGTGCGCATCACCCATATCGCCAGCGGCATTGTCGTCGCCTGCCAGGACGAACGCAGCCAGCACAAGAATCGCGCCAAGGCCATGAATGTGCTCAAGTCCAAATTGCTCGACAAAAGGCTGAGCGAGCAAGAAGCCAAAGAGGCCGCCACGCGCAAGGCCCAGGTTGGCACCGGCGATCGCAGCGCCAAAATCCGCACCTACAATTTCCCGCAGGGCCGCGTCACCGATCATCGCGTCGGACTCACCCTTTATAAGCTCGACGCCGTCATGCATGGCGCCATCGAGGAACTCATCGACGCCCTCGGCATGGAAGCCAATGCCGAGAAGCTTCGCGCCTTAGAGCGTCAGGATTTAATGTGAGTGATCCCGCTGCGACGTCCACCGTACTCGAAGTCCTCAATAAGACCGCCGACTACTTTAAACAAAAGGGCATACCCAATGCCCGCCTCGACGCGCAAATTCTTTTAGCCCATGCGCTCCACATGAAACGCCTCGACCTCTATCTCAACTTCGATCGACCGCTCACCGAACCCGAACTCACAAAATGCCGCGACCTCGTCCGTCGCCGCGGCTTGCGCGAGCCCCTACAGCATTTGCTCGGCAACTGGCCCTTTCGCGAATTGCAACTCAAAGTCGATTCCCGCGCCCTCATCCCGCGCCCCGAAACCGAAGTGCTTGTCGACCTGGCCCTGCGCAGCTTGCCACCCGGTGACGGCCTCATCGCCCTCGATATCGGACTCGGCACCGGCGCCATCGCTCTCAGCCTCCTCAAAGAGCGCAGTAACCTGCAAGTTTACGGAACCGAGGCGTCACCCCCCGCGCTTGAACTCTGCTGCGAAAATGCCCGAAACCAAAACCTTCCCTTTCAGCTGTTCTATGCAGGCTCGCTATTTCAGCCCCTTCCCCCCGACATCCAATTCGACCTCATCATCTCCAATCCTCCGTATATAGGCCGTCACGAAAAGCCTAGCCTTCAACCCGAGGTGCGCGACTGGGATCCCGATTTGGCCTTGTATGGCGGCGAACAGGGTTGGGAGCTGCCTTGGCTCCTCATTCAGCAGGCTTTCCCCCGTTTAAAACCCGGCGGACACCTCTGGATCGAATCTTCGCCCCCCCAAATCCCCATCTTGATGGAAAAAATCGCCGGCATGAATTGGGTTTTTAGCGGTCCAGAAAAAGACTGGTCCGGAAATCCACGTTTTATCCACATGCAGCGCTAAGGAATTTGGCCTGTTTTTCAAAACTTTGAGAGTCACTGTGGGTAACTTATCCACAATTGTGCACTCTCTGTTAATAGTTGTAAGTCTTTCAAAAATGTTGCCTTAAAACCCTTGCCACTTCCGATTCAAGTAGATAAGTTTGCTCTCCCGTTTTGAGAATGACGCGGCGGTCGAAAGACAAGCCGGTCACGAAGAAAACGGCTCGCAGCCCCAGCGGCGCGAGACTCTTTGAGAGTTGAAATGAGCGAGGAAAAAGGAGCGGGAATTTCGCCTCTGAACGAAGAATTCAGAAGTGGAATCGAAGCCCTGTAAATCGAC
>JAYUVP010000086.1:0-8563 GCA_043753995.1 Fibrobacterota bacterium | reverse complement strand
GCCGAAGCCCTTGCCCTTGCCGGGGACTTCTAACTTTCGCCCCCTTATGCGCCGACGCGAAAAAAAATCATTCCCTGCCAAAGCCGCCACGACCCACGGAACCACCTGGGTAAGACCAAGCTTGCAGGGGAGCGGCCCGCAGCAGGCGAAAAGCAAAAAAAACGTTCGTCCTGCGGGGAAAGAACCCAAGCCCTCGCCTGAGCGCCTTTCGGAATTGCTGGCCTTTCATGGCGTGCCCCAACCTAAGCCTCTGGTCGAAAAGATTTGGTCCTTTCATCAATTCCTGCGCAAGCACAATTCTGATCTCGATCTCACGCGCTTGATTGGATTTTCGACTATAGTGCAAAGACATTATGCCGATTGCCTGATCATGCAGCGCTGGTATGCCAAGCTATGGCCGAATCCCCTGGTGGATATCGGCACTGGCGCGGGCTTCCCCGGGCTCATGATTAAAATGGCCAATCCCGATTTGCCCATGATTCTTTCCGAGCCTCGGCCCCGCCGCGTGGATTTTCTCAATGCTGCCATTGCGCATTTGGGGCTTAAGGATATTGAAGTTTTCGGGCATAAATTCACTTCGCGCAGCTTTACGCGCCCCGTAGGCGGCGCCATTACCCGCGCCTTTGAAACCGTGGACAAGACCTTGCCTCGCCTCATGAACTGCATTCCTCTTGGGGGCATGGCGCTATTCATGAAAGGCCCCAAGGGCGAAGAAGAAGCGGCTGCTTGCAATTTACCTGATTGGAAATTGACACGCAAAACGGCTTATCGCATTCCCAATACCACTCTGGATCGCATGCTTTTGGAATATACGCGCATTGGGATGTCGACTAAAAAATCAGTCGATGCCGTCGAAGAAAATTCTTGGGAAGAAGAAGACATCACCGGCACCGGCGAGGCTGAGGCCTGAAACAGCAAGCGTCCTTTTCTCAAAGCCCGGGGCTCTCGACCGAAGACGTGGTCTTTTCTCAAGGTTATGGCACACGACGGTATTGTCGCGACCTTTTGCAAAATGGCCAAGTGGAATTTCGCCCATCCGGAGGCGAGTGGCGGGTCTTACAAGGCGACGAAAAATTGCATCCCCAGGGTGGGAGCTTGCGCATAGGCGGCAGGGAATTGCCTTGGCTCGCCGATATTTATTTGGCCTTGAATAAACCCGCCGATTTCGAATGCAGCCATCAGCCCCAGCATCATCCTTCGGTCTTTTCCCTGTTACCTCTACCCTGGGTTAATCGAGGCTTGCAGGTTGCCGGTCGGCTGGATGCCGACACGACGGGTTTGGTACTTGCCTCCAATGACGGTGATTTTGTGCATGCCGTCACTTCGCCGAAACGCCACTGCCAGAAAACCTATCGGGTACAGCATACCGGGGTTTTGTCGGCAAAAGCGATTGAAGACCTGACCCAGGGTCTCTTGCTGCATGGGGAAACACGGCCTACCCTACCCGCCGAGGTGGAAATACTCGGTGAGGGCCTTGCGCGCCTTCGCTTACATGAAGGAAAGTATCATCAAGTCAAGCGCATGTTTGCCGCCTGCGGCCATGCCGTATTGGCATTGCATCGTGAGTGCATGGGTCCCGTGATTCTTGGTGACAATTGGGAGCCGGGAACCTGGCATCTGCTGACGCCCGAGGTCGTAGCTTATCTCAAGGGTGGAGAAAAAAACCCCAAGATGGAAGCTTAAATCGTGACCACTTTAAGGCGTATCCTTCAAAACTGGAAAAACCAATGCCTACGGTATTTGGCTTTGCTTGCCAGCAAAATGCCGAGTCCCGAGTCTTTGCGCCAAACCTGGGTGCATCGCTGGGTGGGCGACGGTTTATTCCATCATGAGCTTTGGGTCCCCACTCGCCATTCATTCGCCATGGGCATGGCGGTGGGATTTTTTTTCGGCTTACTGCCCTTATTCGGTTTGCAAATCGCTACTAGCCTCGTTTTCGGGTTTTTTGTTCGTGCGCATTTGCCCACCGCCGCCCTGGGCACCTTCATTTCCAATCCCTTCACCGTGCCCGCCATCGTGGTATTGCAATATGGATTCGGAAAAAAGATCAGCAGCTTCTTTCAATTAGAAACCAAGGAGTTTTATATCCAAGGTCCGCAATATTTGCATCACGGCATACCCTTCGGGATTGGCGCCATTGTCTCAGCGATTTTATTAGCGGTGATAGGTTATGGCCTCGTGTATTTGTTTTGGCGACACTCGAAAAAGCCCTTCGACCATCCTTTCTAAAACCGGCAATTCAAGCCGTTTTCGAACTTTCACTTTAAGTTTGAATTAAAGTGTGAAGGCTGATATTCTTATTGCGAGCCCCAGGCGAGGCTTGATACAATCGCCGCCATGGACCTTTGCCAAAATCCTCGGCGTCCTCTTTTCCTGCTTTGCGCCGGAGCCCTAACGCTTTCCTTGATGGGAAATGGCTGCAATCTATTCCGCGATACGCTAGAGCTCTCTGCCGATACACCGGATTCGCATATCCTGGAAGGCCATTTGCTGCTGCAAAAGGCCGATTATGCCGGGGCTTTGGTGGAATTCGAGGCAGCCATAGCGCAAGACAGTACGAAAAGTGAAGCCTATTATGGCGGAGCCAAAGCTTCGCTTTTGCTGCGGCACATCAACATGTTTCAATTGTTGCAATCCTTTCAAAATAACGATCCAGGTAAAATCCCTTTCCTCAGTGAGCCCGATTCGGTTAAAGACAAGATCTATACCGCCAATCGTGCCATCAATCATTTTCTCAAACCCATGGTGAGGCGCGATCAAGCGAAAAAGCTGGATGGCAAAGTCACAGCGGGCTCCCTCTCCGCCGATTATGCCCTAGCCACCGCCATCGAGGCGGTTTTATCCCTGGCCGATTTTAATGGGGATGGACGGATCAATTCCAAGGACAATATCCTCAGCGGCATCATCGATTTGACCGATCCAAGCAAGCTGAATCCAGATAGCCTGATGCGGAATTTGGCCGACATTAAAAACGACACTGCGAAAATCACGGCGCTCAATGTCCTGTTGGATAAAAGCCAAAGCCTATTGACCGAAAGCGGCAAGGCCATCGACTTATTTCTGAATACCGCCTTGGACAAGGGCGATAGCGCGCTCGGCTCGGTGAATTGTCCTGCTGGCGATTCCGCCTGTCAGGCGGCCAAAGGGGATTTGGGGGGAATAAATCGGGATCAAGTGGGGGATTCGGCCATCACCCAAGTGAAACAATACCTGCAAAATGCAGGAGCCTCGGTGGTGATTTACAAGGTTTTTGATCGTTTCGACAATGACGGGGATGGCTGCATTGACGAGGAATTACTCGATGGCATGGATAATGACGGCGATGGAATCACCGATGAGGATTCGCGCGGAGCGCCGGATACCTTAGAGAATACGCGCTTTCATGCCGATAAGGATGGTGCGGACAATGATTTGGACGGGAAAATCGACAATACCCCTGAGGCCGAATTTCATCAACGCTATCTCGCCACCTTGGCTCCCCTCGCCCTGCTATCGAATCCCGATCGCAAGGCAACCCTTTATTTCGAGAATGGCACGGATACCCGGCGCACAATCTTGGTTATGGTGGATTCGACTGCCAAACCCAAGCTCGTCGATACCGTGAAAACCTTTGGACTTTGCAAAGGTTCCGTCACGGGTTACAAATATCGCAAGGCCTCACCATGAAGCCGATTCGAATCTACCGCCTCGCCTTAGGGGCTTGTTTGCTTGGAATTTTTTCCGAGACGGCAATGGCGATTTCGCGTCCCCAGTATCCGGGCTCGCGCGCTTTAGGCATGGGGGGAGCGTTTACCGCGCTCTCCGACGACTGGACGGCCTTGCATTATAATCCCGCAGGTTTGGCCTTTCTGAATACGCCAATGGATGCCGGCATGCTATTTCGCTTTGATTTAGGCGATGCTTTTGGTACGGCTGGGGATGCCGTGAATATTGCCGGTTTGCATGCCAATAGCTTCTCCAACCTCGATAGCCTAGCCGGAGACAATACCCTCGCCGACGACATGATGCGTTTCGATCATAGGCCGGTTCGGTTCGGCACCATGCCCGAAATGCACTTCGCGGCTCGCTCCACCGATCCCGATTTGCCTTTAGGGATTGGTGCCTCGTGGTTTTTGCTTTCGCGTGGCCAATTCCAAATGGACAAGGGCATTTACATACCTTCGGCGGACGGTCAGGTGCGCACCGATCTTTTGCTCCGCATCGGCGGGGCCATAGCTCCATGGCATGGCCTGTCCTTCGGCATGGCACCGACCATTGGCACCTTCACCCGCATTGAACAAAAAGTCAATATTCAGGAATACAGTACCGCGAGCGACTCACTTGTGTCTAAGCTCAATCACGAACAAGAGCGTATTTACCGACCAGGATTCGGCTTCGGCCTTTCCATGGGTTTGATTTATGAAATCTTGCCGACGGAATTGCGTGTCGGTGCGGCGGTGCAGGATTTGTTCTTGACTCTAAACGATGAAAAGGTGCCCGCCGCAGTGAATTTCGGTGTGGCCTATATGCCTGCGGTCTTGCGCAAGCAAGGCGCCTTGCGCTATGTCAATTTGGCTTTTGATATTGAAAACGCTTTCGCCGACAAACCCTTTTTAACCAAGGTCGATTTCGGCGCTGAAATGAATATGTCGCTGGCGCAAATTCGAGGAGGGTTTCGCGGCGGTTACCCTTGCTATGGACTTTTGCTAAACCTTTTCATCATTCAATTTGATTTCACATCCTATGCCGAAGAAATGGGATATTTCGCCGGTCAATGGGAAGACCGGCATTATCTCTTCAGCGCTCGCCTTGGAATTTAATCCTCAAAATAGGCGATAAGTGGCATTAAAGCCCCATTCCATACCTGAGGCAGGCTTGGTTTCCAGGTTGCGCAATATTTCCCCTTGGCCTGGAAAACTCAATAAACCATCCAGTTGAACCATGTTATCCAACAGGGAAAGGCCTAGACCGAGATGAAAAGCGCTATAGGCTTGAGCACCTGATAGAGCAGGTATGTCGTAATATCCGCGTATCGCCTCGTGATCGAAAAGGTCCACCTGGGAATTCGTTAAAACGGTAGCGAATTGATTTTCACGAAACCCGGGTTCGCTTTTCGGCTCTTGCTTCCAAGTCCAACCTACCCGGAGGGCCAAATGCATCGAGGCCGGAAAATTCAAGGCTTCAAAGCTTTCCAGTTGATTTTCTAAACCAAAAGAAAAACGCTGAAAGCTTTTAGAAATGGTTGTATCCCATTTATAGGTGTGTCCCGACTTTTCCCATTCCAGCATCAAGGACACAAAATCACGAAAGCGGAATTGGCCACCAAGCCCGTAAGAGGTGATGCTCGCCGAGACCGATGGACCAGGAATGGCCTCACCCTTTTTAAAGGGATTTTGATTGCTGCGCAAGCCTAAATAGTCATCGGTTTCCTCAGAACGATGCGTGAAGCGCACAGCAGGCTCCAAAAGAAAATCTTCTAACTGAAGCCCATATTGCCATTGGGTTTGCAAGGTCCAATATCCGGTCCAAAGTATGGGATAAACTTCTCCGGGTAAACCGACGGGGCGGTATTCACCGAATTGGCGATCGGTTCCGAATTCCAACAGGGTATTGCCTAATAAAGGCAGGCCCTGCAAACTATCGACGCCAACCAAAAAGCCATAGCGGGGCATGGTCATTTTAGCTACGCGATCCAATTGCCCACCTTGGCTTTTCAAGCTGTCAAACTTCGCAGCAATGCCTCCAAAGATCGCCACTTCCAAGCCGGGAATGGGACGGCTTCCGGCATCGACTCGCAAAGAAGGCAATTCGATAATCACGCGTTTGTCGCTGCGAGGATACTTCATGCTACCCAGGGCGGCATGTGCGCCAAAGCCGATGCGAAATAATCCCGAAGCAGGCCCCGCCGCTAAATCGAAACCGAAGTGATTTTTACCAAGATCAACGCTGTCTCCACCGCGAAACCGATAGGTTTCCGTTTCGCTGCGATAATAAAGCACGGCAGCGAAAATGCCTGGCTGATAAAATCCAATCTGCGGCAAATTCCATTGGCTATGACCTATCTCCAGAGTATCCCCGGCGGCGCTTCGATTCGAACTCAAGGCACCTAGGCTGAGACTCAGTTTTTCCTTGCGATGATCGAGTAGCCCTAATGGCGATCCGCCTTGATCATAAAGATTGAATAAGGCGGGATTGGAAAAGGTGGGTTCGCCCAAGGCCAAATTTCGCAAGGAATAAAATTCAGCCGAACCTTGAGGGATTGGCAAAGAGCGCGGGTAAACCTGATCCGCTTCAGATTGGCCATAAGTAAGGAAGAAAAAAGCCAGACCCAACCAGGTCAAGCGCGCGGAACAACAAAAGGTCTGATGCATTTTCATCTCTCGTCTACTCTCTCAAACCTTTGAAGTTAGGAATTCTCCCTAAAGGTCCGCCGAAAATCCGAGGAAAACCACGGGGAAAGGAAAGTTCAATTGAGCCGATTTGAGTTGTCCGGTTTCATTATCGCGAGCAAAGTAATTCGGCTCATTCATAGCATTCCAAACCTCGATATAGGTTTTGAAGTTGCTTCCCCATCGCTTACTGCTCCGGCTTAAACGCAAATCCAAGCGGCTATAGGGGGCCAGGCGGCCACTATTGCGAGCACCGACGTCAATAGAGCCCAAACCCTTTTCGTCCATGGTTCCCGAATAAGGCGTATAGGGTTGGCCCATGGCCCAGCGATAAGTCAGGGCCAATTCATAATTCTTTGGAATTTCAAATCGATTCACCCAGTTCAATACGATGGGTCTATGCACCTGAAAGGGATAGTAGGCGTCCCCCTCTTTGTCCTTGCGATACGAAAGGCTGAAGTCGGCCGATATCCAACCACTCCATGCATCATAAGGGTGATATTCCAAGGAAAATTCACTCCCAAGGCTGTGGCCAATTCCGGAATTGCGATAGTCGAAAACTAGGCCACCGAAAGTCTCATAGGCAGCCTGACGAACCGAATCCGACAAAGCAGAAAGGGATTTTGTCGTATCGAGAGTTGCTTTGAGGCTTTGGATTTGTTCCTCGGACAAGCCAGAATTGGGAAGGGCATCAAAACTCGACTTCAAATCTACCGTGCCATTCGGCTGGAGAAATGGCTCGATCAAGTCGAAATAATATTTGTAATAGGCATCCACGCTGAAAGCGAAACCTGGAGCGAGACTATGCTCCCATTTCACTCCCGCTTCGGCGCTTTTTTCCGATAGCAAGAAGGGATTAGCATCACGCACATAAAAAGGAGCGTGATTTTGGGTATACAAACCAGCCTTGAATAAAAGGCCATCCTTGTCCGTCAAATTCCAAAGGAAGGAGCCACGTGGTGCGGGGAAAAGCTCGCCGGCTTCTGGCACATATTCCTGTCTTAAGCCATAGGAGATTTCGCCCGTGGAGGTTTCGTAGCGATGCGAAGCAAAAAGCGCGAATACCCTTTGTTCGCTCCATCCACGATGGGAAAAACGAATGCGCGCGGGATAGCTTCCCAAGTAGTCGAAATTCGATCGCGTGCTGTCTTCTTTCCGAATGCGAAATCCTTCGGGCGAAAAGGAACCAAGGGAGGAAAGCATGTCCCCATTGCTGTTCGCAATGACATCGTAAAGCACATAGGGCATTTCCGTGAAATAACGATCGAAGCGATAATCAAAACTCGCTCCGAATTTGAATTGGCCTCCACGTTCCGGGCTATAACAATCGATAAGTCGAAGGCTGAATAAACGCGAGTCCTGCTCCAGACTTAACGGCTCGACCAAATCGGCGTCTTTTTTAAAGGTCACATCCCATTTCTGCCATTGCAAGCCGGCATTGGCCTCCAAGTAATGATCAGAATGAAGGTCCCAAGCCAGGTTTAAATAATGGGCGTGATTGCTTATGCCTACCGCAGATAAGCTATCAATGGAAAGTTTTTTCGATCGATTGATTTCCTGGCTGGTGGGTGCGGGGAATACCGGTATCGGATTTTCTGCCGGCGCAGGTTTGCCAATAATATTGGTTTTTGCGGGCACCACCACGGCATAGTCGTCATGGGAATAGCCGCCGAAATAATCCAGGCGAAAATCATTTCCGGGCGCATAGGCCATGCCCCAATGAAAGTCCCGAAAGGAAGGCAAATTAATGTGGTTTTTATAGGTCAGCATGTCATTGCGGAAGGCGCTGTCACTCGACAGGGCCGAAACGCCGTTAAGCAAGCCATGCAGAATGTCGTTGAATAAAAAAGTCTGCGCACCAGCATAAATCGAGAATGGACTATGGGGTATGGGCGTTTCAGCAAAAACATCGCCACGTATCATGGAAACATTGGCCTGGACATGCGGCTTTTTAAGCAAGGCTTTTCGACTTTTCAAGCGCAAGACGCCGGAAAGCGCACCCGGAAATTCGACCGGAAAATCATCGCGATGCAATTCCACTGATTCCAAAGTGCTCAAATTAAAAAGCGAAAAAGATCCGCCCACATGATAAGGCTGCAATAAGGGCAAACCGTTCAAAACAATTTGGGTTTGATCGGCATCACCGCCGCGAATATAGGGTCGGGCATTGAAATCGCTAGCGACCCCCACCCCAG
>JAYUVP010000085.1:0-6571 GCA_043753995.1 Fibrobacterota bacterium | reverse complement strand
CATGGCATCGATGGCATTGTTGATGAGGGCCAAGAAGGCTTGCTCCATCTCATTCTTATTCACTTGCAGGTTAATGCTGGCCGGAATATCGATATCGATGCGGGTGTCGCCGCGAACCTTTTGCGGCAGAAGATCGATGACGTCAGCTATCATGACTGCGAGGTTTTCGGTTGCGATTTTTTCCTTGGAGGAAGTGCGTGAAAAGACCTTGAGACTATTGGCAATGTGGGTGCTCTTGTCGAGGGCTTTTTTGATTCGGTCGAAGACGAAATCCTTTTCAGCAAGATGCTCTTCAAGCTCATAATCCTCCTCGATGGCCTTGAGCTGTTTCGCCTCGGCCTCGCCCCAAGCCGCATGCTTCATGAGGCCGCGCATTTTTTCCAGCCCCTCCATGTCACGGCGTACCTCGGGAAGAATGTTCACCAAAAAATTGAGCGGGTTATTGATTTCGTGCGCAACACCCGCCGCCATTTGCCCTAGCGAAGAAAGCTTTTCGCTCTGAATTGCCATTTCCTGGGCGGCAAGAAGCTTTCTTGAGGCCTCTTCCAGTTGACGCGTACGTTCGGCGATTTTCTGCGCCATTTGCTCGAAAAGCTGGGCTTTCACCAAGGAAGTGGATACCGAATACGAAACCGATTGGAAAAAGAGCTTGGATTGGTTTTCCAGCTTTTCACCCTGGTGATATTCGGCCGCAAGTATGCCCAAAGGACGATCTTCGTGAAAAAGCGGGGTGATGATGAAGGAGGAAAGGTTGAGGGCCTTGAGGAATTCGCGGGATTGAGGAGTCAACTTGGGATAGAGATCCTCGAGATCATTGATGATCAAGGTCTGCTTCTGCTCGAGGGTTTGCACGAGAAGGCCGAAAGGGTTATCCCAATTCTCCCCTATCTTGAAACGCGTATGTCTAATGAAGGCCTCCAAATCGGTGCCATACCCCTCGGCCTTGCGACAGGTGAGGTATTGTCCTGCCTCGTCAAGCAGCCAGATTTGGCTAGAACCGAACCCGAAGTCGCGCACCAAGGCCATGACCACGGTTTCGCAGACCTTGGTGACCTCGGTGACAGCATTGAGGTGGTTGGTGAGCTTTTGCAGCGACTGCACCTGGACATTGCTGTTCTCAAGCAAGCGATTCTGTTGGGCTAACCCCTCATTCATCAAAAGAGACCATTGCACGGTCTTCTTGGCCACGATGCCGCGATAAATCGAATAGGAAACCGAGCCCAGTAAGACCAAGGCTAAGGAGGCTCCGCCCGAAGGGATATTATTCGCCCAAACGGCATAGCCGCCTGCCCCTACGGCGGCCACCAGAGCGGCCTGGTAGAGGCGCTTCAATGCGGTGAAGCCAAAGTCAGGGAAATGGACGGTGTAAACGCAATGATCCGCGCCTTTGAAGGCGCACTGGTCGTGCTCTACCCGGGCATTGGGTAGCCCGAAAAAGAGCGGCATGGATTCGTACATGCCCAGGCGGTTGCGGCAGACGAAGCTTTGCTCGCGAAAACCGTCACGGAAGGTAATATCCACCCGGTATTTGTTGCGTCCAATCCTACGGGTCTGATTGATGGTCTTGAGCGCCAGCTTGCCTTCAAAGGTGCCCAAGTTCTTGATGAGAAAATCCGGTGTCGTGATCCCGATGACGAATCCCTGAAGTTTTCCCAAATATTTGGGAGTGGCTTTGCCCAGGTGGTAACAGATATCGTTGTCGCCGGTTTCGCGCATCACGTCGAGTAGGAAGGCCGTATTATCCTCGACCGTCATGAAGCCGCTCAAATCATTCAGCTTCATCCGGTCAAGGTTGTTCCGTTCCAGGAGTGCGTCGGTTCTGGCCTTGCCTATCCGGTCGTCAAGAAAAGGCGGCCACGAGGTCATCAGCCGGTTCGAATACACTCTCTCTTTTGGCGACATCGCGTCTCATCCATTCTCGGTCTAGGCGGAAATCGCGCCCACTCCCTGAAAATCTGCAAAACAAGCCCTCAAATTGACGCCTTCTTGATAGTGGCCCGGCTTCACCTCCCACTACAATCGGCGCATGGGTCGTATCTGACCTTCAGCCCAAAGCCTTCATGAAGCCTTTGCAATTGGAACTCTTGCCTCGCGAAGCTTGGCGGCCCATGGCCGCCGCGGAAGGTCGTCGCCTGCCTCGTATCCATGAGCGTGAATTGGAAACAGCCGCGGCCCGTCTTGAGCTTATCGGAAAGAAGGTCAAGGCAATCGACATTACCCTGTGGGACTTTTCCAGTCAAGGCTTCGCCGTGCTGATTTCCACTCGGGACTGGGAATGCTTGGGGCTTGCCCGAGGCTGCGAGGTACGCCTCATCCTGCCAGCCCCCGATGGGGATTTGATTTTCGAATGTCGCATCGAGAACCATGGCACCTGGCAAGGCCGCATACGCGCGGGTTTGAGCCGACAGGATTGGACGGTTTCAGTGTTTGATGCCGAAACCCTTGTCCTGCCCGCAGCGGCCCAACTCGGCGCGGAAACCCGGCACCCCTTGCTCTTCGATGCATGGATCGAAATGCGGCTCATCGGCTTGGCGCATGGGCTTCGCCTCCTATTCGCTAGCAACGATGAAAGCCTATTAGCCTGTGTGGGCCAAGTCTTGACTTTGCATATGGCCTTACCGACCGCCGATCACCGCGCCTATACGGGCCGCATTTACCGCGTGGAATGCGTCCAAGCACGCCAGGAAGGCGTGGGCGACTTGGGAGGCGAATCCTCGTTTTCTTCTCAGCCTCAATTGCGATTATCCCTGCAACCCCTCAGCCTCAGTCCTGAATGGGCCAATGACTTGGGAGAATGGCTGGCCTCGGAGGGCGGCATTCCTCCTGAAACCTTGCGTGCTTTTGGTTTTCCCTTGCGCTTTTTCCGCCACGGCGCCACGACCTCTTTCGTCGATACCCAAGAAGACTACGAGAGCGTCTTGAACCTTCGCCGCATGGCCTATGTAGAGGCAGGAAAGAAACCCGAGCCTACCACCGCCGAGGAAATGTCCTCTTCCTGGGACAAGAGAAGCCGCATAATCTGCGTTCATTACGAGGGTGAACTTGTCGCCAGCGTCACACTCACCTTCCCCGACCGGCTCTCGGCTCCCTTACGGTCGCAAAGCGCTTTTCCTGGCGGAAACTACCCCTGCCCTATGCCGGACACGCTCGATTGCATCGAGATCAGCGGACTCTGCACCCACCCTGATTACCGCAAGGGCGATTTGCTGAACACCGTCTTTGAGCAGGTGGCGAGGGCCTTCTTGCTTTCGGGTCGCAAACATTTGGTGACTCTCGCAGATGATCATTTACTGCCGCTTTACCTCAAGTTGGGTTTCCGGGATCACCGCCATGCATGCACCTATCTCCATCGACAGCACCATCTCATTTCCATTGAGCGCGACGACATTATCCTTGGCAGGCATTCCTCCTGGTTGGTGTGGCAAATCCTAATCGGTGATCTTATCGCCGACTTGAAATCCCGAGGTCTCCTGCACCCGCCCCACCGAGGCCGCATCCGCTTGAAGTGCCTGCTCGCCTTGCGGCCTTTGGCCAAGCACCTCATCCGCAGAAAACTCGCTGCCCAATTTCGGCTTAAGATGGAGACCGAAGCTGATGGGGCGGGCGAAAATCACCGGCGCCTACGCCCATGAAAACCTTACTCAGAGAACAAACCGCAATAGGAAAAACAGCATGATACCCGATATTCACCAACGCATCGAAACCGAATGGAACCGCTGCTTTGAAACCTTGGTTCAAGGCGAATTCTTCCGCCGCTTGGCCCAAGGTCATCTCACCCGAAACCACTATGCGGCGTTGCTCGCCGAGGAATACCACAATACCACGGTGAATCCTAAGACCATGGCCCTGTTCATCGCTCGCCTCGACATCGACTATCACCGCAGCGCCGCCAAGATGCTCAAGCATGCCGCGCAGGAAATGGGACACAATGAAATGGCCTTGAACGATCTCGCTCGCCTGGGAGGCGACCCCGAAGCCGCGCGTAAGAGCCGCCCCCTGCCGACCACGGAGGCCCTCACGGCCTTTGTGATCTATGCCACCGAACACAGCAACCCGCTCACCTTCCTGGGCTACCTGTACCACATGGAAGCCCTTTCCCTGCGCCTTGCCGATTCCAGCGGCGATGTCTTTGCCAAGATGGGCATTCCCGAAGACGCTCTCACCTTCTTACGCGAGCATGCCGATGCCGATCCCGCCCACATGAATTGGAACCGCGAATACCTGCAAGACTTCATAGTCACCGAAGCCGACCTTGAAGCGGTGCTGCACGGCATGCGCACCTGTTGCATGTTGCATGGGCTCATGTTCCAAGGCGTGCTGGACAGCGTCGACAAGCGCGGCTACTTCGCCGAGCCAGCCTGGGTGCCGGGAAATGCCTCGGGTATCTTGGCTACATGAAGGGTCATCGCAATTGAACTTGAAGCTGCCACAGGCAGGCGCTCGCGCTAGGCCAATGATCCGTATGCATCAAGAAACCCGCTCACCCGACTGGGTGGCCAGGCAGCGTATCGATCGCACGCGCCTCGAAGCGGGTGCCTATAAATTCGATGAGGCTGGCGACATCCGCGGCCAGGCCCGTATTTCCCAGCGCGAGTTGGCCCATGTCGGCGTGGCGTGGCGACGCGATCCCGAAGCGGCCTGGCGGCCCGCCCGCTTGTGGGATTTCACCTCCATTTCTTTCGGCATTGTCGTAGAAGACCAGGCTTGCCCGGCCCAAGTCGGCGAGGTGATCCGGCTGAGGCTGCAAATCTCGCCGGGCCAAAGCCATGAAACACTTTGCGAAGTCAAAAATGTTCGCCAGCATCGCGAAAGCGCCGGCAAGGAGGTATCAGGAATTACAGCCTCACCTGCCGCCCCAACCGGTCACGCCACCAAGACGCAAGGACCTGCTGGCCTGCGCCTGGGCTTGCGGCGCCTTGACGTGGCCTTGCCTGGAAAAGCAGGTAACGAGAAACGCGACGCTCCGCGCCTTTCCATTGCCCCAGGTCTTGCTATGGGCGCGCGCCTCAAGCACCCCTTCATTTACGGGCATTGGTGCGATTTGCTGGTTTCCGATGTGAATCACCGCATGGGATTTTCCTTCGAATGCCATGACCCCGCCTTGCTCGTCTTCGAAGGCATGGAATTGCAGATTCATTTCGAGCTTGCGGGAGTGCGCGATTTGCCGCTCAAGGCGCGGGTGGCGTGGGTACATGCCACCGAGGCCCACCAGGTGAAATTCGGCATCGCCTGCCTGGGCATGGATTACGATCTGCACAACCGGATATGCGACTTCCTCTTCGCCTCGCGGCACTGGACTCCGGCGCGACTGCGCGAATCAGGCTTCCGCGTCCACCAAGTGAAAAGCCGCCTGCGCTTTCGCACGGTCAGGACCATGCAAGACTATGCCGAGGTCTTGCACTTGCGGCGCGATGCCTATGTGGGAGCGGGCAAGAAGCCGCAAGACACGCCGCCCGAGGCCATGGCAGGTCGCCTCGACGGCAAGAGCCGCATTTTCATGGCTTGGCATGGGTGCGATATGGTGGGCAGCCTCACCTTCACCTTTCCCGATCGCGAAGATCTTATGCTCGATAGCGAAGCCGGATTTCCCGATGGCAAATATCCCGTGCCCATGCCACCCAAAACCGACATCATCGAGGTTTCGCGCCTTTGCATTCACGAGGCCTATCGCAGTACCGACTTATTGCAAGGGCTATTCGAGCATGGCATGCAGCATTTCCTCGCCTCGGGCCGCTCGTGGCTGGTGACTTCTTCCGTAACTGAACTATTACCCCTTTATCGCCGCATCGGACTAAAGCCCGCTGGGGCCAGCTACCTGCACCCGTCGCTCAACAACCTCGAGCACCACCTCCTGATGGCCCACCGAAATACTTTTCTCTTGGGAAAGGGCATGCGCCTCGCGGTGTGGTTAGGCCTCTTCGGCGACATCTTGCGATTCCTGACCGCGGGCAATCGCCGCCTTTTCCCTTGGCATGTTCGCCTGCGGCTGGCACCCTGGCTGTGGCTTCAGCCCCTGGTGAAAAACCTAGCCCAGGCCCGCTTGCGCCGCGCCTTCAAGCATTACATGGCGGTGATGCGAACGTCAGGCCAAACAAATTCATGAGAAAGGCGCTTTCGGCGCGCCAGGCGGATTGTTTTAATGCTGTAAGTATTCTCGCATCATTTTCCTGGCTCGATGCAAACGAGCCTTTACCGATTCTCGGGACAAGGATAAGCGTTCGCAAATCTCGTCTATGGTCATTTCCTCGATGTCACGCAGCAAAACGATTTCACGGTAGTTCAAAGGCAAGGACTCGATGCAGCTGCTGATATCCAGCCGGATTTCTTCCATCGGCATACGCGCGAATCGCGCCACGATTTCCGGGGTATCAATATCGGTCCATCGAAAGGAAAATTTTGTCAGCCGAATGCATTCCCTGCGAACGATCGAGAAAAGCCAACCGGGAAAGGAGGCGAGAACGCGAAGACTTCCCATCTTATGATAAATCTCAAGCAAGGCCTTTTGGACCGCCTCATCCGCGTCTTCGGAAACGCGGCAGCTTATACGGGCATAGCGGCGGATATCGGGTTG